>PWVB01000419.1 GCA_003562365.1 Anaerolineae bacterium | reverse complement strand
TAAAAAGGTAGGCGCGTCAGCGGCACGCCCCACATATTGTGTTTTACAAGACAAAAAACGGCATATGTAGTGGGTAAGGCTGAGATTTTCCGTACTTCGCGACCTTTTTTCAGTAGAGCCAATCAAATGACTCATCGAAATAGATTTTCTCGCCGTCTACGCTTGCATAGTCTTTGGTCACTTCCAAAACCTCCCTTTTTCACCTCCAAGATTAACACAGAATTAGAGTTTTGTCAAATGCGCTGACACGGGCTGCAATTATTTGGCGCGGTTTTCGTTAGCAGTTGTCACCTCCTCAGTTTCGCGCAAAGATACGCCGGCGCACCCGAACGATGATACGCCGAATCTGGGGGATTCTCAAGAGGAGCAATATAGCCAAGAGCACCGGATAGCGCCAGACCTCCCAAGGATCCTTACGGACCCACATAATGTGCCAGACTGCCAGAGCGCTAGCCAAATAGACCAGCCGCTGCACCCAGCGCCAAGCACGGCCCATCCGCTGGCGCAACCCCGGAAGCGACGTGACCCCCAGGACCAACAGCAGCAGGAAAGCCCCCATTCCCACCAGTACAAAAGGTTGTGCGAAAATACCGATACGCAGCAAGACCGGATCAAAGCGATAATCCCATCCGACGAACGTCAGGAAGTGCAGGATGGTATAGGCCAGCGCCCAGAGCCCCAACGGTTGGCGCAACCGCAAAACGCGTTTGAACCCGGTCACCACGGCGACCGGCGTGCAGGTCAGTGACAGCAGAAGAAAGCTGATAGCCAAGCGTCCCGTTCTAAGCGTGATCAGCTTAACCGGATCGATCACAAAACGGTCCGTCGCCAGCCACCAGAAGATGAGCACCAGGGGTACGAGGCCGCCCATATGCACAGCAACCCGCAACCAGTGCTTCCGCATCCAGGTCACGGTAGGGTTCATTATCGATACCAGTGCTCTGAGCTCAGATCATCGTAGAGATCGGCGACCGCATCGGCGTAGCCGTTGAAGAAAAGGGTCTCCTTACGACGATTCTCACCGATGACCCGCTCAGTTGCCTGAGACCAACGAGGGTGTGGCACCTCCGGATTCACATTCGCCCAGAATCCGTATTCGCGCGGTCCCGCAGTCTCCCAAAAGGTCTTCGGCCTATCGGCAACCAAGTCAATGCGCACGATCGACTTCAGGCTCTTGAGCCCATACTTCCACGGTACTGCCAGGCGAATCGGCGCTCCGTTCTGTGGCGGCAGCCGCCGGCCGTAAACGCCGGTCACCAGCAAGGTCAGATCGTGCAAAGCCTCGTCGAGACGCAGGCCCTCGACGTAGGGCCAAGGAAAGGGTTCCCGCAGACCCGGCATCTGCAACTCGTCAAGCACGGTCTCAAAGCGCACGTACCGAGCCTGTGAAGTCGGCTCTACCTCCCTCAGGAGACGCCACAAGGGAAAGCCCATCCAGGGTATTACCATCGACCACGCCTCAACGCAACGCATCCGGTAGATACGCTCCTCGACATCAAATTGCTGCAGATCATCGAGGTCGAACGTCTTGGGCTTGTCGACCAATCCACCGACCTCAACGGTCCAGGGAGAAGTGACGAAGCCCATAGCTACTTCGGCAACCCTGTCCTGCTCCAGTGTAAACTCATAGTAGTTGTTAAAGCCTGCCACCGAACGGTAAGGGGTGAGCATATTGCCCAGTTCATCGGTCCGCACCTCGGTCGGCGTAGCGCCGGGCTCCCCCGGCTCAGGCGCTTCCACCGAGGGACCGCGTCTGCCGCAAGCCGCAAACAGCGCCGTCCCCGCCAGTAGCTTGGCGGCCCCGGTCATAAAACGCCGCCGTGAGAGATAGACGTGTTCCGGCGTGATCTCCGAAGAGTTGATCTTGACCATACAACCACCTCCCTTGATTCCAACAGTATTCTAGCCTTCAGCGGAGCGCCGCCGCCGACACAGATACTCGCGATGGTGACACCAACAACCCTTACAGGCAGCAGCACTCCCTAGCGAATCGCCTCCAGATCCTTCTGCTTGATGACAAGCTTGCCGACCGGCGAACACAGGGCACTACAGTTATAGCACACTTTGACTGCGAGAGAACCATTAAGACACCAGACGCCGCCAGCCAGGAGCACGAACCCATCTGCTTTGCGCCCTTTGCCACCTCACATACAATAAGAGCTGGAGTCTAGGATCGAAGTCTATCCTCCCATATAGCCAGACATTAGTTAATCAACAGGAGAGATCCAACCAAATGGACACTGTTCAGTTCGGTGATATCCACGTCAGTCGCTTGATCCTTGGCGGCAATCCTTTCAGCGGTTTCTCACATCTCAATCCCGACATAGACCGAGAGATGGTCAAATGGTACACAACGGCGCGTATCAAGTCAACGATGCGTGAGGCAGAGTCACTAGGCATCACCACCTTCCTGGGGCGCGCCGATCGACACGTACGCCGCACCCTGCTGGAGTATTGGGACGAGGGCGGCACCATAAAATGGCTTGCACAGACGGCTCCAGAGTTCAGCAGTCTCTCGGCCAACGTGGCACAGGCTATCAGCACCGGCGCGGCGGGCGTCTACCTGCATGGCGGACAGATGGACTTCTTGTACGCTCAGGATCAACTCGACACCGTCAGGGCCTTCGTCGATCAGGTCAAGGCAGCCGGGGTCGCTGTCGGCATCGCCGGACACACTCCGAAGGTCCACGCGTGGGCCAATGAGGCCCTGGAGCTGGACTTCCATATGTGCTCCTACTACAATCCAACACCACGCGACAAGCACGCCGAGCATATCCACGGCGCGAAGGAGGTCTTTGACGACGACGACCGCGCTGCAATGGTGGCGCTGATTCAGAAACTCAGGGCCCCGGCAATACACTACAAGGTCTTCGCGGCAGGCCGCAAGGATCCACAGGACGCTTTTGAGTTCGTGTCGCACCATCTACGCCCTCAGGATGCCGTCTGCATAGGGGTCTTCACCAAGGATAAACCCGATATGCTCGCCGAAGACGTTGCGCTCTTGGAACAGGCACTGCAGGATGGTAGATAAAGGGCACGCTGGTAACGGCGTTGTCGGTTCCCAGTGCACCGTTCCAGCCCCGATAGAATCCTGGGCCAGTCACCGTTGGGCGATGGTAGATAAGCGCTCAAGAGAGTCAGAGAGGATAAGTCCCTATGTCAAATCCCAACGAGCCTATTGAGATCAAGATCGCCTACATCGGCGGCGGCAGCCGCTATTGGGCGCAGATGGTGATGACCGATCTCGCGCTGACGCCCAGCCTCACCGGCGAGATCGCACTCTATGACATCGACCATAGGGCTGCGCTCAATAATGTCGAGCGCGCCCAAGAGATCTACGGTCACCCCGATGCAAGGACCACATTCGCGGTCAACGCCTACCTCACGCCGGAGGAGGTGCTGGAGGGGGCTGATTTCGTCATCCTCTCAATCCTGCCGGGTCCGATGCAGATGTTCGCAAACGATCTTGACATCCCAAAGAAGTACGGTGTTCTTCAGACCGTGGGTGACACAACCGGACCAGGTGGCATCAGCCGCGCGCTCCGCTCCATTCCCATTTATCTTGCTTACGCCCATCAGATAATGGCGCTCTGCCCCGACGCCTGGGTCATTAACTACACCAACCCAATGACACTCTGCACGGCGGCACTCTATGCGGCTGAACCCGAGATCAAGGCGTTTGGCTGTTGTCACGAGGTTTTCGGCACGCAGCAGATGCTGGCCGGGCTGGTGAAGATGTATCTTAAGGTCCCCAGACCCGCACGGCAAGAAATCAAGACCGATGTCGCCGGCGTCAACCATTTCACGTTCGCCTCCCGTGCCTCCTGGCAGGGCCATAACCTCTACCCGATTCTCCACGAGCATATGAACCAGGATGAATTCTGGCAGGATCGGACGGCATGGTCCGAGCAGGCCAAAGCAACGGGTCAATGGTTCTCCTCGCAGAAGCTGATCGCCTTCGACTACCTCCGAAACTTCGATGTATTGGGCGCCGCCGGCGATCGCCACCTGGCAGAGTTTGTGCCCTGGTATCTAACATCGGAGGCAAACCTGCACCGGTGGGGCGTGATCCTGACGCCGTCCTCCTATCGACTGGGCACCTGGCAGCCACCGCAAAACGCACCGGCAGCAGCGGAGGCAGCTGAGGCCAGCACGGGACAGAAGAAGGGACTACGGTTCTCCGGTGAGGAGGGCATTCCGCAGATGTTAGCACTCCTGGGTGTCGAGCCGCTGGACACCAATGTCAACCTACCAAACTGGGGCCAGATGCCCGACCTGCCGTTAGGTGCTATCGTGGAGACCAATGCCCAGTTCCGACAGGATAGCTTGACACCGGTCATCCCTACCCCGCTTCCCCAGGGAGCGCTCAATTTGGTGCGCCACATCGTGGATGTACAGGAGTTGACGTTGGAAGCGGCCGTGCTCAAGGATAGAGATATGGCCTTCCAAGCGATGCTGCTCGATCCGCTGTGCGGCATACCAACTGACCGTGCTCGGGCGATGTTCGATGAACTATTGAAGGCCAACCAAGCACTACTACCGGAGTGGGACATCTAGAATCTGAATTCCACAGTACACGGAAGTCCTGAGAGAGCAGAAAAACCTGTCATCTCGGGAGCTCCAGTCCAGCGCCGCCAGCTGCGCTGTGCAACCGCTGGATCTGTACCCAGGCTGCGCCTGCTGCATAACCGAAAGGAAAAGGCCGTGACACAGATCGATACGCTTCCACAGAAATGGCACTGGTTCCCCGAAAGTCGCTATGGGCTGTTCATCCATTGGGGCCCTTATGCCTCCTACGGGCGGGGCGAACAGGTGCTCTTCCGCGAGCATCTTGACCCACAGCGCTACATCGACGCTGCCTGCGCGTGGAACCCCCAGCGCTACGATGCCACGCTCTGGGCAGAAACGGCGCGGAAAGCCGGCTTCCGCTATGGCGTTCTGACTACCCGCCACCACGACGGCTACTGCCTCTGGGATACCGCAACAACCGACTACTCAAGCGCGAGTCAGGCGCCGGGTCGCGACTTTGTCGGTGAGTTCGTCGAGGCTTTCCGGGCCCAGGGCCTGCGCGTTGGCCTCTACTATTCGCTCATCGACTGGCGGATCCCGGCCTGGTTTGAGGGACCTGAAATCAACCCTCAAGGCTGGACAGAGATGCAGAACTACATTCACGCCCAGGTCGACGAGCTCTTATCCGCCTATGGAGCCATCGATTACTTCTGGTTTGACGGTGTCTGGCCCCGCAACCGCGAGGAGTTAGACGCCGAAGGGCTGATAACGCATATGCGGGCCCAGCAACCCAATCTCCTGATCAACAACCGCCTCGGCGGCAAGGAAACCGGTGACGTCGGTACACCAGAGCATCATATCCAGGCCGAGGACCGCCTTTGGGAATCCTGCCAGGTCAGCACCTGGCGACTCTGGGGCTATGCCGCCGGCGAACGCTGGCGCCCAGCGGACAGGCTATTGGACATGCTCTGCGAGTGCGCCAGCAAGGGCGGCAACCTCCTCCTGAACGTCGGTCCTGAGGCAGACGGTCAGCTGCCAGCAGAATTCATCACCCGTGCGCTGGATATCGGACGCTGGCTGGACGTCCACGGCGAAGCCATCTACGGCGTGGATGGCGGTGATGTCACAGAATTTGTCACCCGAGGCTGGCAAACCGTCAGCCAGAATGCCCTCTATCTCATCTTTCGCTTCTGGGATGGGCGCCCCACCCTGCGCCTGGCAGATCTGATCACACCCGTCGAGCACGTCGAACTGCTCACAACCGGGCAAGAGCTACCATTCAGACAAACAGGTGAGGTGCTCTTCATTGACAAGCTACCTCAACCCGCTCCGACGGCACTCTTCCCGGTGATCAAGGTCACTTGCAGTGATCGCCCAGAAGCCAATCAGTGGGGCCAGGAGCGGCTCTGGGGCGGGGATCCGCTGCGCGTCGCAGCCTGGGCGCGGCAGCGAGGAGACTCGGTCTTTGTGGACCCCAGATAACCCGAAGCTAAATTCACTTGCGTGAGGAGGCTATACGTGACGCGCATACCGATCGCTCTGCAACTTTACTCTGTGCGAGAAAACTGCCAGACTGACCTTCCCGCGACGCTAAGGGCCGTGGCCGAGATGGGCTACGAGGGCGTGGATTTTGCCGGAACCTACGGATACGAAGCTGAGGAGATCCGCAGCCTACTGGATGATCTCGGTCTGCAAACGGCCGGCTGTCACACCGGACTCGACACCCTGCTGGGCGACGAGCTGGCCCAGACCGCTGCGTTCAACCAGATCCTGGGCAACAAGTATCTGATCGTGCCCTGGATTCCGGAGGAACGCCGCGATTCTCGCGACGCCTGGCTGCGCACCGCAGACCTTTTCAATCAGATTGCCGCCGAGCTGGAGCCTTTTGGAATGTATACAGGATACCACAACCACCACGTCGAGTTCGAGCCCTACGCCGATGGACTGACCCCCTGGGACGTCTTTTTCACCCACACTGACCCCCGGGTGGTCATGCAGATTGACATCGGCAACGCGCTTCACGGCGGAGGTGATCCCGTCGCCTACCTGCGGCGTTATCCCGGACGCGCCCTGACCGTGCACCTCAAGGAGCACGCAGCTGGCAAAGATGAAGTCCTCCTCGGAGAAGGCGACGTTGACTGGAGCACGGTCTTCGAGGTGGTCGAAGATCAGGGTGCAACGGAATGGTACATCGTGGAGCAGGAGACCTACCCCTACCCACCGCTGGAGTCGGTGCACCGCTGCCTGCAGAATCTCAAACGTATGGGGAAATAAAGGCCACCCAGATGACTGCCGACGCCCTTGCCTCGGCCTCATTGATCCTGGCAGTTTCGCTATTGCTGGTTATTACGGGCATTAAACGCGTGCCCGGAATCGGCATCGTGGGATCCTTGGTCGCGATAGGGTTGACGCTTTGGCAGCGCTCCGCAGGGCTGGACGCCCTCGGACTGCGCAGCCCTGCAGATTGGGGGCTCACGATCCTATTAGGCATGTTCATCGGTCTGCTGATCCAGACACTTGCCCTAACCTTACTGGAGCCGATGATCGAGCGCCTCACCCATCAGCGCCCCGATCACAGCGTGCTTGACGGGCTGCGCGGGGATTGGCGTGCGTTACTTCAATGGCTGGTTCTGGTGTGGCTCGTTGTCGCCTTCGTCGAGGAAGGCATCTATCGCGGCTTCTTGATGACAGAGATCGTGCGTCTCGTGGGGGAATCGACCTGGGGCGTGATCTTCAATATCACCTTCACCGCGGTGGTCTTTGGCCTCTCACACTGGTACCAAGGTCCGAGCGGCGCCCTGAGCACCGGCATTGTTGGACTGATTCTAGGAGGTTTGTTCGTCTGGAACGACTACAACCTGTGGCTTCTGATCTTCACCCACGGCTTCATCGACACAGTGGCGCTGGTGCTGATCACCGCTAACGCAGACAAGTACATCCGCGAGCGCCTTTGGGGTACTGGCGCCGCCTGAGTTCGACTGACACCCTCGCTACCCGGGAGGATAGGCAGAGCCCCCGGGGCGGGCGAGGCCTTGATCTGGACTAAGGGTCTGTTAATCAACAACATCCCGATCGCGCGACCAACGTCGCGAGGCTAAGCCGCTAAAAGTGCTTAAGGCTCACAGACCGCAAACGCGAAAGCCGCGTGCGGGATAGGCCAAGCTGCAATCGCGCGGGAAGTTACACATTTACGAGCCCTAATGCTGCAACCCGGAGGGCATGCCCTCCGGGTTGCAGACTATGGGATGAGCCTGATCGGGGGAGCGGCAGCACTTGCGGGGGGCTATTCACGCGCCCACCTCGAAATCACTACACAAGATGGTACAGTGCTTCGCGTCGACGGCCCTCAGCATCCGCCGCCTTCAGAGCAGCAAACACCTTCTCGGCCGTGATCGGCATGGGTTCGTTGTGGATAGTCTCGTCCTCGGCCGTAGCTGCCTCAGCGACCTGCATCAGCTCAACATCGCTGACATCGTCCAGGCCGATCCCCGCGAGCGTTGTCGGCAGGCCGACATCTTCACAGAAACTGTAGACCTGATCGATCAATGCCACGGGTTTATCGGTGAGAAACAGCGACGTCAGCGTGCCGAAGGCCACCTTTTCCCCGTGATAGGCATCATGCGCAGCTTCCAGCACGGTGAAACCATTGTGGATCGCGTGTGCAGCCGCCAGGCCGCCGCTCTCAAAGCCCAATCCGCTGAGCAGGGTATTAGCCTCGACAATCTTCTCAAGCGCCGGTACCACAGCATGAGCCTCACACGCCGTTCGGGCAGCGAGCCCGAACTCCAGCAGTGTGTCAAAACAGAGCCGAGCCAACGCATAGGCCGTCATTGAACCTAGATTGCCGGTCATATTCGATGCATAGGCCTGACGGGCTGACTCGGCCTCGAACCAGGTTGCCAGCGCATCTCCCATCCCGGAGACTAAGAACTCCACCGGCGCCTCGGCGACGACTTTGGTATCGACAAGCACCAGATCGGGATTGGTTGGCAGGAAAAGATAGCGCTTGAACGCCCCCTCGGGCGTATAGATTACGGACAAGGCACTGATCGGCGCGTCGGTGGAGGCGATGGTGGGCACGATGACCACCGGAACCTCAGCATGATGGGCAACCGCTTTCGCCGTATCCAACGTCTTCCCACCGCCAATTCCAACCACGACATCCGAGCCAACGTCGCCCAAAATGCCATTCAGCCGTTCAATCTCCTCATCGGAACACTCACCCTGAAACCGTTCCACCTGGTATTCGATGACGCCTTCAAACCCACCTTCAAACGAAGTCAGCAGATGATCGGCAACGAATGGATCGACGATCAACAGTGCTTGGTCACCGAACCGCGCCGTCTCCTCACCTAGGGAAGCCAGCGCATCGTAGCCCTGCACATATCTACCCGGGAAAATCGTCGTACTGAGCATATTCTAAACCCCCTTGCGCTTCTAAGTTTGACTGCTCTGCGTACCAACTGACTCGGCACCGACCCAGTTATCTCTAAATTGATCTTATTTATTATACCGTCAGATCGGGTCACTGTCCAGTCCTAACAACGCCTCAACAAGCGCTGTGCGCTTGACGGGCTGGACGGGATGAGTATGCTTGAGCGCAATGGGCTGGAGGACAAACTGCACCAGCTGAACCAACCCATCGCAGACCCGAGGTGATGACAAGGAGATGACATGAAAGACCACTACCCACCCTTGAACCCTAAGGCACCGGTCTTCCTGCACGGTGGCGACTACAATCCCGATCAATGGACACCCGACGTCTGGGAAGAGGATATGCGCCTGATGAAGCTGGCGCACTGCAACGCGATGTCCGTAGGCATTTTCGCTTGGGCCGCGCTGGAGCCCACGGAGGGCAGTTTTGACTTTAGCTGGCTCGACCGTGTGATGGATCTGATAGCAGAAAACAACGGTTACGCCGTTCTGGCCACCCCAAGTGGCGCCCGACCGGCCTGGCTGGCCCGCACCTACCCGCAGGTGCTGCGGGTACGGCCCGACCGGCAACGCAATCTCTTCGGACGGCGCCATAACCACTGCCCCTCATCCCCGGTCTACCGGGAGAAGACCCGGACAATCAACGCCAAGCTGGCCGAGCGCTATCAGGATCACCCAGCACTGATCGTCTGGCATATTTCCAACGAATATAGTGGCGAGTGCCACTGCAACCTATGCCGGGCTGCTTTTCGTCGCTGGTTGATGGAGAAATACGAGAGTCTGGATGTCCTTAACCAAACCTGGTGGACAGCCTTCTGGAGCCATACCTACTCGGACTGGGGCGAAATCGACCCGCCCAGCGAGATCGGTGAGACTTCGGTCCACGGCCTGAACCTCGACTGGAAGCGCTTCGTCACCGATATGACCATCGACTTTATGCGCCATGAGATCGCGCCGTTGCGCGACCACACGCCGGATGTACCGGTAACGACGAACTTTATGGGCACCTTTCCAGGGCTGAACTACTGGAAGATGGCACCCCACATCGACGTGATATCGTGGGACAGCTACCCAAACTGGCACGCCGGTGACGATGTCAGATTGGCTTCTGATACAGCCTTCGTGCACGACATCAACCGGAGCCTCAAGGACGGCAAGCCCTTTATGCTGATGGAGAGTGTGCCCAGTGCCACCAACTGGCAACCGGCGGCCAAGGTCAAGCGCCCTGGCATGCACGCTCTCTCCTCGCTACAGGCTGTGGCCCATGGCTCCGACACCGTCCAGTATTTCCAGTGGCGTAAGAGCCGCGGCTCCGCCGAGAAGTTTCACGGCGCCGTTGTCGACCACGTCGGACACGAGAAGACCCGTGTCTTCCAGGAGGTGGCGAAGCTCGGTCGACAGTTGGAAAGGCTGCAGGACGTCGTCGGCACCACCGTGCGCCCGGATGTTGCCTTGATCTACGACTGGGAAAACAACTGGGCAATGAATGATGCCCAGGGACCCCGCCGGGGTGATAAAGGCTACTTGGATCTCTGCAAGCGCACCTACCGCGCTTTCTGGCAGCAGGGCATCCCAGTGGATATCATCGACATGGATCAGGACTTTTCGCGCTACAAACTGTTGGTGGCGCCAATGCTCTACATGATCCGCCGCGGTGTGGACCAACGCATCGCCGAGTTTGTCGAAGGCGGCGGTACCTTTGTCTGCACCTATTGGTCAGGCATCGTCGACGAGAACGATCTGGTCTTCCTGAACGGCTGGCCGGGCGGCAAGCTGCGTGAGGTACTGGGCCTGTGGGCTGAGGAGATCGATGCCCTTTATGAAGGCGACACCAACGCAATCGTGTTTGGAGACGATGAGGCTCTGGGTCTCAGCGGTGAATACCAGGCCCGCGATTACTGCGACCTTGTCCACGCCGAAGGCGCAATAGTCCTGGCCACCTACAAGGAGGACTTTTACGCTGGCCGGCCCGCGCTGACACGTAACGCGTACGGATCCGGCGAAGCATACTACATCACCTCCAACAACGATGACGATTTCCTAACAGCCTTCTACGGTGCGCTGGCCGGTAAGCTAGATCTGCTGCGGAGCATTAACATTGCCCTACCCCACGGCGTAAGTGCCCAGCTGCGCTCCGATGGCGAGCGTCGCTATGTCTTCATAATGAACTTCAACGCAGCTCCGGTACAGCTCGATCTGGGTGATCAGGCCTACACTGACCTGCTCAGCGGCGATGAATTCACCGGCGAGGTTGAGCTTGCGGCCTACGCTGTGAAGGTGCTGAATTAGTAAAGGAGACAGACGGATGAATAAGGTCGCACTCATCACCGGCGCTGGTCAAGGCATCGGCCTGGGGATTGCAATGGCGCTAGCTCAGGAAGGCTGTGACATCGCCGTGATGGATATCCATCCTGACGAGGCCGTCATATCAGCCCTGAGCGAGCTGCGGAATCAGGGTGCTGAGGTGCTCTACTGTCGCGCTGACGTGACCGACTCCGAGGCGCGCGCCAGGGCCCTGGATACGATTGGGGCGAAGTTCGGCTGCCTCAACGTGCTGGTGAACAACGCCGGCGTCGCTCCGAAGGTGCGTGCCGACATACTGGATGCTACCGAGGAGAGCTATAATTGGGTAATGGGCATTAACCTCAGGGGGCCCTATTTTCTGACCCAGGCCGTCGCCAACTGGATGATCGCCCAACAGGAGGCAGACCCGAGCTTTGAGAGCTGCATTGTCAACATCTCCTCGATCTCGGCGACGGTGGCCTCCCCCAGCCGGGGGGAGTACTGCATCTCCAAGGCCGGCGTCAGTATGGCCACACAGCTCTGGGCCGTCCGGCTCGGTGAATTCAACATTCCGGTCTATGAGATCCGCCCCGGCGTGATCAAGACTGCTATGACCAAGACGGTCCAGGACAAATATGACCGGCTCATTGACGATGGCCTGACATTGCAGGCGCGTTGGGGCTACCCTGAAGACATCGGTAAAGCTGTCGCAGCCCTGGTGAGAGGGGACTTCCCCTACTCCACCGGGCAGGTCATTATGGTCGATGGCGGCCTGACCGTGCCGCGACTGTAAGCGAGGCTCTCCTTATGAAAGCTGCAGTCTATGAGGCTTTTCAGCAGCCGCTCTCGATTCAGAGCGTTCGCGATCCAGAGCCTGTCGCGGATGGCGCTGTCATCCGCGTTGCAGCGACGGGCATCTGTCGCAGCGACTGGCATGGTTGGATGGGCCACGACTCAGACATCCGCCTTCCTCACGTGCCCGGCCACGAGTTGGCTGGCGTCGTCGAGGCGGTGGGCCGGGAGGTGCATCGCTGGCAGACTGGGGACCGGGTGACGGTCCCCTTTGCCGTGGGCTGTGGGCACTGCAGTCAGTGCCTTTCAGGCGACCAGCACATCTGCGATGACTACTTCCAGCCGGGGTTCACAGCTTGGGGCTCCTTTGCGGAACACGTCGCCATCCCACACGCTGACGTCAACCTGGTCAGGCTCCCCGAGCCGCTGGGCTTCGTCGAAGCCGCTAGCCTCGGCTGCCGGTTCATCACCTCCTTCCGGGCCGTGGTGATGCAGGGGCGTACAAAGCCCGGCGAGTGGATCGTGATTCACGGTTGCGGTGGCGTGGGCCTTTCCGCGGTGATGATCGCCGATGCGCTGGGCGCGCAGGTTATCGGGGTGGATATCAAGGACGAGGCGCTCGCTCTGGCCACAACCTTGGGCGCCAAGCACGTGATCAACGCTCGCACAACGCCCAACGTCGTCCAGGCGATCCACGACCTAACCGCTGGGGGCGCTCACGTGGCGCTGGACGCCTTGGGCAGCAGCGAGACCTGCCGAAATTCGGTCCTCAGCCTGCGCAAGCGAGGCCGTCAGGTTCAGGTTGGCCTGATGGTGGAAGACTACAAGGACGCTCTGATCCCAATGAATCTCGTGATCGCCAAAGAGCTGGAGATCCTGGGCAGCCACGGCATGCAAGCCCACGCCTACCAGCCTATGCTCGATATGATCATCGAAGGACGGCTCCAACCCCAGCTTCTGATTAACGACACCGTCTCGCTGGCGACGGGAGCATATGCGATGACGACGATGGGAGACTTCGCACTCACCGGGGTCACCGTCATCGACGAGTTCTAGATGGAGCTCGCCGTCAACTACTCTGCCGCGGCGGCAGAGTTGTACGCAGAGGAGCTGATCCAGGTCGAGCGCTTCAAGTGCCCGGCCTGGCCGGCCCTGCTGAACGGAATCGAGGTCGACGTTCCGGTCTACGTGCACTTTCCCCTGTTGGTTGGCACCGGTCAGGGCCAGCCCGTGGACACAGAGACCGACACCGCACCCGATTGGACCGGAATCGACACGCTTCTCGGCATGACGGCAACCCCATGGATCAGTACCCACCTAGGGCCGCGCCCAGCAGACTTCCCTATGTTGACCCAACGACCCTGGGACGAGCAAATCCGCATCATCCAAGAAGCATTAATCGGCGACCTCACCTCGCTGGTCGCCCGTTTCGGGTCGGATGCCGTGGTGGCTGAGAACATCTTTGAGTACTTCGGAATGCACCTGCGCCCAGCAGTACTTCCCAATGTGATCAGCGAGGTCATCGAATCTGCCGGCTGCGGGTTCCTGTTGGACCTATCCCACGCCCGACTGGCGGCACGCGACCTGAGCATGGATCCACAGAGCTATATCGAGGCCTTGCCTGTTACCCACATCCGCGAGATCCACGTGACAGGAATACAGCGCTTCGACGCCCATTGGGTCGAGCGCTTCCGAAAGGCAGGGATCGATGCAGACCGCATCGCCCAGCTGGAGAATCGCTGGATCGACCATCTGCCAATGACCGAGGAGGATTTCGACTTTTTCGCCTGGGTGCTGGAGCGCATTCGCTCTGGGGCATGGCGCACCCCGGAAATCATCGCCTTCGAGTACGGGGGCGTCGGCCCGGAATTCAGCGCCCTCACCCTCAAAGATGTGCTAGCCGAGCAGGTGCCGCGGCTCCACGCGATGGTGCACGGAACCACAAACAAGGCTTGTATACTGCGAACCGCGACCCAGTTCGCAATGGGGGAGACCGATGATTGACATACTGATTCGTAACGGGTGGGTGGCCGACGGCGCCGGCAACCCGCTGATCCCCGGTGATGTAGCCGTTGAGGGCGACCGCATCGTGCACGTGGGCCGGCTGCCGGGCGCCAACGCGACTCGCGTCATCGACGCTGCGGGCATGATCGTCTGCCCTGGCTTCGTGGATTGCCACAGCCACAGCGATAGCACCATCTTGCTCAATCCTACGGCACAGAGCACCATCCGCCAGGGCATCACCACCGAGGTGGTGGGCAACTGCGGCAACAGCCCGGCACCGTCGACGGTGCATAGTCCGGGTAGTGAGGATCCCCTCGGAATCAGCGATGCGGGGGCAGCAGGCCAGACGACCTTCGGAGCGTTCCTCAAATCCGTAGCGAGAGCTCGGCACACGCCTAATCTGGTCTGGCTGGTTGGACACAACACGTTGCGCCGAGCTGTCGGCGTTGTCGGCAGCGATGTCAGCGAGAGCCAGAGCTCAATAATGCATGCAATGCTGTGCGAGGCGCTGGATGCCGGAGCCGTCGGTCTCTCCACCGGCCTGGAGTTCGATCCGGGCCGCCGGTCGACGACAAAAGAGATCGTGGCCTTGACCGAGATCGTGGGCCAGCGTGGCGGCATCTACGCCAGCCACATTCGCAACCGAGCCAGGCTCCTGCAGTCCGCGATTGAGGAGTTCGTTGAGATCGTGCGCCGAACCGGCGCCCGCGGACAGGTGTCACACCTCAACGTTCGTGCCAACACCGGCGCCCCCGAGAGCGCCTGGGAGCGCGCCACCGCCACGGTGGTCCAAGCCCGCGACGACGGGCTGGACATTCAGGCCGACTGCACCCCCTACCTTGATGGCGGTGGTGATCCGCTGGCCATCCTGCCTATGTGGGTAACCGACGAGGGCCCAGCACGGGCCGCCGACCGACTGCGAGATCCAGCGGTGCGCGAGGACGTGAAGCAGGACTGCGACCGTTACTGGGCCTTCATCCAGCGTGGAGACTGGCATCGCATCCGGGTCTCTGGAAGCCGAACTCATCCAGAGATCGTCGGGCGCAACTTCTTGGAGATCTCCGAACTATGGGAGCAAGACCCGTGGGACTGCCTTTTCGACCTCTTCGTGAAGCGCTTGAGCGGCGAGGATCCCGTCAGTTATGTCGGACGGCTCTTCACCGAGGAGCACGTGACCAAGAACATTCAGCATCCGCTGTTCAGTCTAGGCGTGGACGCCGCCACCACTGCCCTCGAGGGGCCGCTCAAGGGCCGCTACGCCCATCC
>PWVB01000487.1 GCA_003562365.1 Anaerolineae bacterium | reverse complement strand
CTTGACCGACGCGCCGTCAGACGACCCGGAGCTAAGCCGGATCCACAGGTTTCAGGAGTCACAGCAGGTCATCGTGCTCCCCCTTCGGGCCGGATACGAAAACTACGGACTGTTGGTGCTGGGCAGCTCGGAGCCCGATGTCTATACCCCCGACTTCTGCGACTTGCTTGTCGCCATTTGTAACCAGGCAGTATTGGCCCTTCAAAATGCTAGTCTCTACCAAAACCTAATGGAGGACAAGGACCGGCTGGTCACGGTAGAAGAAGATGCCCGCAAGAAGCTGGCCCGGGATCTCCACGATGGACCAACCCAGACCATCGCCGCGATTGCGATGCGACTCAACTATATCCGCCTGTTAGTCGACCAAGCGCCTCTTGAAGCTGTGAAGGAGCTAAGGCAGTTGGAGGAACTGGCGAGACGAACGACTAAAGAGATCCGTCAGATGCTCTTCACTCTCCGGCCGCTGATTCTAGAGTCTCAGGGGCTGGTCGCGGCACTGGAGCAGCTCACCGCCAAAGTTGCGGAGACGAGCGCTCTACCCCTCCATCTGCAGGCAGATCGGAGTGTTGACGGATTGCTCAGCAAAGATGCCAGAGGCGCCATCTTCTACATTGTTGAAGAAGCTACGGCCAATGCCCGCAAACACTCCCAGGCCGACAACATCTGGATTCGACTGTATCAACAGGGAATGCATGTGATCGCTGAGGTCGAAGATGACGGCATCGGCTTTGATGTCGCTGAGATGGAATCAAATTACGCCAGTCGCGGCAGCCTCGGGATGATCAACCTGAGAGAACGGGCAACGCTGGTCAGGGGCAAGACTATCATCAGTTCTATCCCAGCGCAGGGAACAAAGATCACCGTCAACGTTCCGGTTGACCCACCTCGCGAAGCTGCTGTAAACGTTGAGGGAACGGAGGCCAAGGGATAGTATGCACCTTAACCGCTGGGACTGGTTGTTGCTATCGATTGCACTGGCCACTCTGGCTTCGCTGATTCATTGGTTGGTAAGCAACCAGGCGCAACGCAGGTCGGCTATCTGGTCGCGTGTCCTGCAGGTTATGGAGCACCCCTGGTGCATGCATCCGCTCCGTTTAGCCTACGGTATCGGAGTCCCTGCAGTGGCGCTCCTCCGCCACGGGGCCCTTACGTTACGCGGCCTCGGGCTACAACCAGCGGCCTCCCTTCCCAGCCGTGCCAGCCTCGATCTCGCTGGCAGGCAGTGGGACCTCTTGGTACGCGACCTGGGTTGGACACTGATGGTAATCACAATCACCGGCCTCATTGTCCTCCTGGGACACCGCGCCGGGAGACGCTGGCACAGGCTCCCGCAGGCCGCTCGGCACGACCCCTTCATCGCGCTACGCGAGGCGCTCTTCTACCAGGTTCACTGGGCCTTCTATCGGGAAGCCTTTGTTGTTGGATGGGGGCCAGGCGTCGGGAGCTGGCTCGGTGCTTTGCCAGTGCTGTTTGAAACCCTCATCAGCCCTGTCTTCTGGGAGCGGATGCGTTCAGACAACGGGGAGGCCGTCCGCACCTTACTAGTGCGTGGAGCGATCTTCATCGCCAGTCTCCAGGTCTTCAGCCACACCCAGAATCTATGGATGTCCATCTTCCTTGATATAGTCCTAGGTTGGCTGCTGCTGCCCAGGGTAGTAGGCGATCGGATCTCTGACTCTGTGGCGAACGCTGCTGCAACGGTGCCCTAGTCTAGGATAGGACGCCCTTTTTTAGTCTGGGATCAGCGAGGCGATCACCACGATCCGATGGGTGTTGACACCATACGGATAGCACGAGATCAACGTTAGGACCGGGGTGCTGGTGGGATCCATCACGCTCACTTCCTTGGGTGACACAATCCGGGTCTGCTCAACGGCGTACCGATAAGCGGTCGATGCAGTCTGAACAATCACCTCATCCCCCACCGTCAGATCCGGCAACCGACGGAAGATCTCGCCGTAGATGTCATTGTGGGCCGCGAAGACACTGTTCCCACGCTCTCCGGGATTGGCGGTCGTGATATAGTGAACGGCTCCCCGCTTAAGGGCCTCCCAATCATCCAAAGGGGTAGCCAGCACGACCGGTGCGTCAACTTCAATCGCCGGTATACGAACGCGGCGCGCGTGCTCGGGACCACGTGTGGGCACCGGTATAGGCGTCACTGGTGCCACGTGATCGCGTAGATGCACCGGTACGGGCTGTGAAACGCGATTCTCGTCGGGCGGCGTGTGCCCTCCGGGGAGTATGGAAACCTGGATGATCGGGGTGGGCGTGGGTGTAGGCATAGCCTGCAACGCCCGGCTCTCCTCGTTGATCTCCCCCACCCTGACGGTCAGCATAGCTACAACTCCAAGGAGTGCTAGAATCGCCAAAATCTCCACAAATAGCAGCACTTGATCGCGCACCCAGCGCCACTTTATGGGTCGGGAGATGCGGTGCTTCGGTGGCGCATCGAACACAGCGCTATACCGCCCGATCTCCACTGACGATGAGTGTCGATCGGCGACCTCAGGAGCTACGCCTCGTTCTCGGGGCAGGACAGGAACCTCGCGCACCAAAGGATCGACAGCTCGGGGCTGATTCTCGAGCCTCCGCAGCCGCTCCTCACGTCGGCGGAGTCTAAGAATTGCCTCCAGCTCCTCGACGCTGAGCTCGTCGACATAACGATGATCCTTCACTTCTCCCCCACTGCAAACACTTCGCGTTCGAAGAACCAGCGAAACGGAGCCACACCAAAGAGAATCCAGCGCGCCAGCCGGAAACCAATGCCCTCCTGTCGATGCTGAGGCGGCGTACTTAGCCAGGCACGCACACCGTGAAACTGATGACGTCGAAGCTGGCGCCACAGGCTTAGGGCTGACTGTTCGTTGACGTGGACGTGGACGTTTTCTGGGATAATCGCACGCGGATTCTTAGGATACCCGGAACCTTGCCCCATCAGGATGCGGATCAACCTCACCACCGGATAGGCATATCGATCATACCACCGATTGGGCGCAGTGTGAATCACAATCCGCCCACCCGGCTTGAGCACACGATGGGCCTCTTTCAGTGCCAACGTCAACTCGTGCGGATAGAGATGCTCAACGATATCCAGCATCAGTATCCGATCGAACAAGTTCGGGCCAAAAGGTAAACCCAGCGCAGACGCCTGATAGACGCCAATCGGGCGCCGACCCTCCTTAGAAAGAACCGTCACCTGACGGGAGAGGCGGACCGCAACTGAGGCGTAGTCGACGCCATAAGCCTGAGCACCCAACTGTGCCGTGCTGCGCAGAATCTCACCCCGCCCACACCCAACATCAAGCACCCACATCCCCTCGGCGATACCCGCCACCGAAAGTGCTTCTGCCAGCCGTTGGGAGAGATAGGCGCCCTCACTCGAAAGGAACTCCTCATAGCCTTCACAGACGTGCAGGAAGTACTGCTCATCGTATAGGACCGAGGGCACAGAGACGGAATCACAGCCGTGATCAGCCAAATCACATCACCTTGTCAGCGGTAAAAAGCATCGCAGGGCCCTGTTCTAATAGGCGTTGGGTGACCGCAGAATCTGAAGTGCCGTGCGGACCATTATCTTCACATCAAGAAAAAGCGACCAGTTCTCAATATACCAGAGGTCATATTTCGTGCGCTCAGTGATGGAGGTGTCGCCCCGATAGCCGTTTATCTGCGCCCAACCGGTCATCCCGGCCTTCTCCCGATGGCGATCCATATACCGGGGGATGCTGCGTCGAAACTGTTCGACGTAGACTGGACGCTCGGGCCGCGGCCCAACTAGACTCATATCCCCTAGCAGCACGTTGATGAAGTTCGGAAGCTCATCGAGATTGGTGCGGCGTAAGAATGTCCCAATCCTGGTCCGTCGAGGATCATCCTCTGTGGTCCAACCCGGCCCACCCCGCTCCGCATCGGCGCGCATCGACCGAAACTTAATGATGGGAAATGGGTGGGCGTCAAGGCCCATCCGCTCCTGCACATAGAAAGCAGGTCCCGGAGACTCCAGCTTCACCAAGAGGGCAACCAACAGCATCGCGGGCGAGAGAACGACGAGGGAGATGGAGGCCCCCACTATGTCCATCATCCGCTTCGCCGCACGCCGCCAACCGGTCAGCGCGATATCGCGGATCGTCAAGATCGGCAGGCCTCCGAGCTCACTGATGCTTATCGTGCTGGCCATGATTTGAAAGAGATCAGGATAGACACGGATGACCACTCTGCCGCGCTCGCACTGCGAGATCAGCCACAGCAGGTCCCGATGCGCGGTCTCCTCGGGCAGGGCGATGAGCACCTCATCGATTGCTCGCTGATCGATGATCTGGCTCAGTTGCCCTGCCGCACCAACAATTGGTACGCCCAGCAACTCATCGGCAGGTGAGTCCACCATAGAGACGACGCCCACGGCGTCATAGCCCAGCTCCGTCGACCACAGTATTTTCTGCAGGATCATACGCGCCACATCCCCAACGCCGACAATCAGCGTCCGCCGTCGCCCCCACCCACGTCGGACCAAGCGACGCCTGAGCCAATCATTGACCAGTCGTCCGAGTGTGATCAGCACGATCGACAGGAACCAAGCGTAGAAGAGCATCGCCCGCGGAAAATCGACGGCTGCTACTACAGAGCGCAGGAACAATGAGTCTAGAGCGATTCCGATCAAAGTCCCAACGGTGACGCCCATCAGAATTCCGGAGAACTCATCGACGCGTGAAGCACGCGAAAGCTGGTAGAGTTTTGTGGCGGACAAGACGCCCAAGACTGACAACACGTGCACCACCAACATCGGGACGTAGTCCACCAGCAACCTGACGTCCTCAGCCGGATCCGGGAAAGGCACCGACGTCCGCAGCACATAGGCAGCCACAAAAGCCAACGCAGCCATCACCACATCAGTGATGAGTACAAATACCACGAATAGGCGACGCGCCTGTTCCGTCGTCAAGCGTCGAGTCTGATCTGCCATCGCATCAACCACATCTTGAATCGCACCGCCGCCAGGATCAACCAGTGAATCACCAATGGCGTTTCAGCCGCGTAATGCTTCTGATAGAAGATCTCCATCGCCCGCCAGAATTCGACCCGCGCCCGAGGATTCTGTCGGCTTGACGCCCGCTTAACATGGGTGACTACGACCTCGGGATAATAATACACCTTCCAGCCGCCGGACTTCATCCGATACGCCCAATCGAGGTCCTCACCGTACATGAAGAAAGCTTCATCAAGCAACCCTGCTTCCATGATGGCTTCGCGGCGCACGAGCATAAATGCGCCCACCACCGAGTCCACTTCTGCCACCCGATCTTCGTCGAGATAAGTCAAGTTGTAGCGCCCGAAACGACGACTATTTGGGAATAGCTCGGCCAGACCCGTCAATCGGTAAAATGAGATGATCGGCGTGGGAAAAGAGCGTCGGCAGGCTCGATCCAGGGAGCCATCAGGCTTCACCAGCTTTGGGCCCACAACACCGATCCCGGGATGCGCATCCGCAAAAGCGATCACTTTTGAGAGTGCATCGATCGGAACCTCAGTGTCTGCATTAAGCAGCAGTGCATAACGAGCAGCCCCGTCGGCGGAGCCGGGGCGTAGGTGGGGGTCATCGAATCCGAGCCACATCAAACCTTGGTTGTTAGCTGCTGGGTAACCAGCATTGCGAGTGTTGCGTATAAGGTGAACCTGTGGAAACTCCGACGCCACCATGTCAGCACTTTCATCGTCAGAGTTGTTATCGACCACGCAGACCGCCAGATCGACGCCTTGACTGGCCAATAGGCTCTTCAGACATCGCCTGAGAAGGTCTCGTGTATTCCAATTGACGATAACGATGCCGACATCCAGGCTGCCCAGGTCCATGCCAAACATTCTAGCACACTCACCTACCTCGACAAGCCGACGAGCGTTGACACCCCGATCAGATCAGGTATACTCATGTCGGTTGGATTTGGATATGGATGTCAGTTCCTACTGGAGGGACGCTGAAGTGAAAGAGCAAACGCGCAAAGACGTCGGGCGACAAGCACCCGAGGAGTGTGCTGACACGCGTTAGCCTCTTCTTGTTCTGAGACCGCAAGGCCGTGGTGCGTAGAGCCCACGGCCTTGTTGCTTGTTTCGGCGCCTCGTGCACCGACCGTGTGGTAGTCTACGTTGTCAGTCAGGATCAGCTCACCCCGACTTTGCGTGGCGCCATTCGCTCAGAACCTATGCACGAGGGAGAATCAGTATGTTACAGGCATCAAACATTGGCAAACGCTATGGAGACCTGACCGTCCTCGACAGGGTCTCCTTCACCCTTAAGCCCGGTGATCGTATCGGCCTTATCGGGCCAAACGGCTGCGGCAAGAGCACGCTCCTGCGAATCCTCGTAGGTGAGGAAGCTGCCGACACGGGCAGTGTCAGGAGACACCCGTCAGAGTTGACCATCGGCTATCTTGAACAGGGGCTGACCTATGATGAAGGAGACACACTGGATGTTGTGCTGCGCGAGCAGCAGCGCGAGCTGGACCGGGCGGAGGTTGAGGTGGCGCAACTGGCAGAAGAGCTGTCCTATGCGATCGGCGATGAGCAGGCCCGCTTGCTGGATGCGTATGCTGACGCCCTGACCCGCCTGGAACACCTGGCACAGATCCAGCCCGCAGAGCACCAAGCCGCCGGGGTTCTCGCCGGTCTCGATCTGGGTCATCTTCCGCTGTCTACTCCTGTCAGTCACCTGAGCGGCGGACAGAAGACTCGCCTGGGCCTGGCTAGGCTTCTGATGCAGGCGCCGCATCTCCTACTACTCGACGAGCCCACCAATCACCTCGATATCGATGCCCTAGAGTGGTTGGAGTCCTGGCTCACCGACTACCCAGGTGCCCTGATGGTAGTCTCCCATGATCGGACATTCTTGGATCGAACGGTGAACTGGATCTATGAACTCGATGGCAAAAACCGTTCAGTGACTGCCTATCCGGGCAACTACAGTGATTATCTGGACGCCAAACAACAGGAGATCGAGCAGCTTTGGAGCGCCTACCACGCTCAGCAGCAACGTATCGCACAGCTGACGGGAGAGGCACGCCGGCTAACAGGCTACGCCAACAGCATCGAGCACGGCACCATCGACTTCGGACCACGCAAGATCGCCAAGGGCATCGCCCGACGTGCCACTGTGCAACGACGGCGCATCGAACGCGAACTTGAGGAGCATCAGATCGAGAAGCCACAGCCGTCGTGGCAGATGAAACTTGCGTTTCGTGAAACGCCAGAGAGTGGACAGGATGTGCTCGTGTTTGAGAATACGACAATAGGGTATAGCGATCGTCCGCTCATCCGCAACATCAATGAAGTGATTCGACAAGGGGAACGGGTAGCTCTGATTGGACCCAACGGCGTCGGAAAGACGACCCTGCTCCGCACGATCATCGGCAGCATCAAACCGCTCGACGGATCGCTCAAGCTGGGGACCGGTGTCCAGATCGGCTATTACGCACAGGAACAGGAGACTCTGGATCCTGACAGTAACCCCTTCACCACGATCCGGAGCGTCGCGGCGATGTCGGATACCGAAATACGCTCCTTCCTCCACTACTTCCTTTTTGCCGGAGAAGACGTCTTTGTTCCAATTCGCAACCTCAGCTACGGAGAACGCGCACGCCTGGTGTTGGCGCGTTTAGTCGCGACAGGCTGCAATCTGCTCCTACTCGACGAGCCAGTTAACCATCTCGACATCCCCAGTCGAGCCAACTTCGAGCAGGCAATGACTGCGTTTGAGGGGACGGTTCTGGCTATCGTGCATGATCGTCATTTCATCAGCAGCTTCGCCACAAGCCTGTGGGCAGCCCACGATGGAGAGCTGCAAAGCTACGTGGATCTACGAGACTATCAGCGCATCCGTAGCAGATCACGGATGCAGTCCGACGGTGGTGATCACAGCACGCCAGCAGAAACGTATCGAACATCAACATCGTGACCCAAGCGGTACTTTAGTGTGCTCGGCCGCCACTGCCGTCAATCGGTTTGGTCTTCATCAGCCGTGGAATCCTCTTCTGGCCAACGATCGACCAGGACAACTCTCAGCTCATCCGGCCGATCGGTTGCCGGCACAAACTCGTTGACCTGATAGATCGCGCCGAAGTTGCAGCTAGTCTCACACTGACTACAGTAAGCGCACCGATCCGGATAGTAGATCAGGCGGAACTTATCCCGGCCTTCACGCTCAAGCTCAATCCCGAAGGCCGGGCAGTCTCGCACACAGAGACCGCACCCACGACAGAGCTCCGGCTTGATCTTGACCACGCCTCTGTAACCGGATGGTAGTTTGGCTTCACCGAAGGGAAATCCAACAGTACAAGCCCCCTTGCACAGAACCCGCCAGATATGAGGCAACAAATAGGCAAAAGTATGAGGGTAGAAACGTGTTTTCATAGTCCTATAATCCACAGCGTAGCGACAAACTGTAATAGGGCCAACGGCGCCAGGATCTTCCATCCCAGATCCGCCAGCTGATCGATGCGTAAACGCGCATAGAGGACAGCCGCCATCGACAGAAGAACCAGTAGAGCCAAGGCCTTAAGACCAAAGACCGGTAACTGCGGCAGCCAGCCGAAGAAGCGACTGTCGCCGACAAACAGATTCACCAAGAGGAAGATGCCCACGACTGTCTGCATCTCCATCGCGAGATGCCAAAGCGCCAGTTTCCGTCCGCTGAATTCGGTCAACGGACCAGCGATCACCTCGGATTTGGCTTTGGGAATGTCCAGTGGATCGCGCTTGAGCTTGCCAACGAGGCCGATCATCGCGAGAATAAACCCCAGCGGCTGCATCAGCAAGCCCCAGGAGGTCTGCCCCTGATACGCCACGATCCGCGCAATCGACCAGGTTCCGCTCAGCGCTGCTGGCGCTGCCAGAGCCATCAGAAATGGCACCTCATAGGAAAAGTACTGCAGCAAGGACCGATTCCCACCGATCACGCTGTAGACTCCCACAGAGATCCAGCCCACAAGAAAATAGGAGATGGCTGGAACGCTTAGGAGAAACAGGACCAGGATGAGATCGCCCTCAAAAGAAGCCACCGCAATCCCCCCTACCGGGACATAGAGTGCCGCTGTCAGCACTGCAACCAGAGCAGCCACCGGCAACAACGAAGCAGCGGTAGCGTGAGCACCCGTTGACAGTACATCCTCTTTGGCCAGCAATTTGACAAAGTCCGCAAAAGGCTGGTACCAGGGCGGGCCTACCCGTTCCTGAAAACGGGCGATCACTCTCCGGTCCACCCAGTCAAAGAGCATCGCACTGAAGAATAGAAACAGGAATCCTGGAAAGACCAACAGACGAAACAGTATCACCATCACCCCTCCCGAAATCAGCCTCAGCGGTCCGCACACGCGATGCAGAGATCCACGCCCGACAGCACAACCGACACATCAGCCATGGTAATCTCCTGTAGCTGCACAGGCAAGGTGATCAAGCTGGTGAGGGTCGGCGTGCGGACCTTCACGCGGGCAGGCGAGTCGCTGCCATCACTCCGCACGTAGTAGAAGACCTCACCGCGCGGCGCCTCGGCGCGGGCGATCGCTTGACCGGCCTTGACCCTTCGTGGCACCCGTGCTGACGTCGGACCTTCCGGTAGATCCTCTAGAATCTGCCGACACAATCGCAGGCTTTCCACTGTCTCTTGGGATCGCACCAAAGTCCGGGCCCAGACATCTCCGGCATCGTGGACAGGAACCTCAAACGTCAAGCGGTCATACGGCACCTGGAGCGAATCGCGACGGAAATCGACATCCAGCCCGGAGGCGCGCGCCACCGGGCCGACCACGCAGTATTGACGCACCTGCTCCAAGGTCAGCAGTCCGATGTCTCGCGTGCGGGCCCGCAGGCTTTGCTCCTGCTCCACCACGTTTAGTAGCCGCGCAACCTGCCCGTCCAAAAAAGTCAACTCGCCCAGGATCTCCTCCCTGCGCGCCTCTGTTAGATCAACACGCACACCGCCGATCACGTTGGCCGCATGCGAAACACGCCCGCCCGATAGATCCTCCATGATATCCAAGACAATTTCCCGATCCCGCCAAGCATACATGAATATCGTGTCGAAGCCTATATTACGCGCCAAAACGCCCAGCCAAAGCAGGTGACTATGGATGCGCTCCAGCTCACAAAGCAGCGCCCGCAGATAAACACCACGCAATGGCACCTCCACCCCTATCAGCGCCTCAACCGCGCGACAATAGGTCGTCGCGTGCACGTGGGAACAGATACCGCAGACCCGCTCCAAAAGGTGAATATCCTGAACGTAGGTCCGTTCCTCACAGAGGCGCTCGATACCACGATGGACGTAGCCCATACGCATCGCACTATCGATAACCTGCTCTCCCTCAACGGTGATCTGAAAAGCGACTGGCTCCTTAAGCAAAGGATGCTGTGGACCGATCGGAACTATTGTCTTGCTCATCGTCCAGATTCTCCGGTTTCTTCGATGGCACTCCTGCGCATCGGGGGACCACCCTCCCAATCATCAGGAAGCAAGAGCGGACGAAGGTCAGGATGACCGTCGAAGGTCACACCGTACATCTCAAAAACCTCTCGCTCATAGAAGTCTGCGCCGGGCAGGAACGAAACCAACGTAGGAATCCTGCGCTCAGGCTCCTGGAGGTCAACCCGTAGCGTTATGCCTTCACCCTCCCAAAAATGGTACAACAACACCAAAACGCCGTCTATCTCGTCGGCGGTGATCGCCGACAGATGTCGTATGTCAAAGCGTCCCAGAAGGACCTCGAGTGCTGGGATCAACCCGTCAACTGGAACCGACACCCAAGCATCATCCATTGGCATCGTGGACACCGTTGGCTCCCAATCTGGCAAAACCTCCCTTAGAGCTACCGCCACACTTTCAGCGATTCGTTCGTCGTTTGTGGTCATCAGATCTTCCCCAGGAGCTTGGCAATACCATCGATGATCGCTTCCGGCCGACAGGGACACCCCGGAATGTAAAGATCCACCGGTAGCACTTCTCCGACCCCGCCAACCACGTTGTGACCGCCCGCAAAGATCCCCCCGGAACAGCTGCAGCTTCCCACCGCCACCACCCACTTCGGCTCGGCCATCTGTTCATAGATGCGCCGGAGGCGGTCTCGGGTCTGACGGGTTACTGGGCCCGTCACCACCAGCACATCAGCGTGGCGAGGACATGCCTCTTTGAGAATACCCAGCCGTTCAACGTCATAGCGCGGTGTAAGGGTATCCAAAATCTCGATATCACAGCCATTGCAGCCGCCGCTGTTGAAGTGCAAGATCCAAGGCGATTTACGTCGCGCCCAACGAACCACTGGTTGGGTCCAATTGCGCAGACGGGACTCCAAGCTCTCCAAAACTTGTACCACGCTATTCCTCCTTTGCCGTCAGAACAAAGACACTAATTGCGATCCCTCCGAGATAGATCAAAGCTAGACGTTGGGCAGATCCAGTCGATGGTACTGTCGACAAAACCAAAACCGCCACGTGCAAGATCGCAAACAGCAACGCCAGTCGAAAGAACGCTTGGTATCCGATGGTCTCCGGCGGTCGGGTTGGCAACTCGCCTCCGGTATAGGGAAGATGCTTATCGGTCAGCGCGTCTTCCGAAGCGTCCCCTTTTGCCCCTATGACTCCCCCGAACCAATACAGACCGAGGACCAGAACAAAATAGATCGCTGTGACAAACAGTGGACTGAACCACAAGCTATCCATAAACGCATACTCCCAAACTAGTTACCCACCCCATATGTGCATCACGTCAGTGACCCAACCCAACCAGGGATCGGGAGCGGCCCCTATCGCCATCACCAGCAGGCTGAGCGCAAGGACCGGCACAGTCATCCACCGCGATATCCTGATAGGGCTAACAGCAACCTCGGTTGACGCCGGAGTAAAGATCCTTGCGATTAACGGCAGATAGTAACCTAACGAGACCAGTGTGTTCAGGAGGAAGACTATCGCGCCGAAGTAGACCAATGTCTCAGCGGCTAACAGGGCCTCGGCCAAGATGAACCACTTTGCGGCGAACCCCGCCAATGGCGGAAAGCCGGCCAGACCTAGCAAAGCAAAGCTGAAGGTAAGACCGATCAACGGAAGCCGCTGAAAAGTACCCTGCAACTCATCGACCAGCGTTGCTTTCAGATAGAAGTGACAGACGCCCTTGCTCAGGAAGGCCAATCCCTTCATCACCGCGTGTCCCAACAGGAGCAGCAGGCCCGCCCGGATTGCAGCTGGATGATTGTAGCGCAAGCCGACACCCAGCGCGAACATAATATAGCCAGCCTGAGCGATCGACGAATAGGCTAGGAGACGCTTGGTGTTCTGCTGCACCAATGCCAACAGATTGCCCAGTGTCATATTTAGGAAGGACAACCAGATCAACATCAACCCTAGATCTCCCGCCCGCACACCTAGACCCAACCCCACCTGAAGTATCACATAGATCGTGCTCTTGGAGCCGATGCCGGCCAGAAAGGCGCTAACGCTGCTGGGTGCCCGCCCATACGCATCGGGCAGCCAGGTGTGCAACGGCACAATCCCACTCTTGAGCGCCAGTCCGACCAGAAAGCAGCCCGTTCCCGCGCGCATCCACAGGCCTGGACTAGACATCAATGGTAACGTCACGGAGCCTGCCTCACGATAGATCCAGGCGATGCCCAGGAGCATCACCAGCGTCGCAACACTGCTAAGGATCAGGTACTTGAAGCCGGCCTCAATTGCCGTAGCCGTCTCACGGCGGAAAGCCACCAACACATAGGCTGCCACACTCATCAACTCACAGAACAGATAGATTCCGAAAAGGTCGGTAACCGTGACCATTCCAATGATCCCGGTGGCCACCAGCAGAAGCAAGGGGTAGTAAGTGTGGTATCGCTGATCCAGCGAGATATACCGTCCAGAGTAGACAACCACACAGATACCCAGACCCAGTGCGATTGCGGAGACGAAAAGGGCGCCGGGCTCTGCCCGGAACAGAGTCGCCCCCACCCAAAGGCTACGAAATGCTGGATCTCCTACTGACAGCAATTCAGATCGTGCAGCGAGATGGATCAGCGACCCAAAGGCTGCGAGGAACGACAAAGCGGTACAGAAAGAGAGCGCTTGGTTACTCAGCCGGGCAACACGCGCCAAGAGATAGACCAAGAAAGCGCCTATTGTCAGACAAACGATCGGCATCAAAACCCAAAAATCCCCCACCATTAACATCAACCTCCAAAGAGCAACGGCAACTCATTTGTCACTTAATCTAATACAGGCCCAGCAACACTCCCCAAACAGCAGGTGCCACTGAGAGACTCATCGCTAGCAAGAGCATCGCATGCTAAGTCCCGGGCACCATCAAGGCCTTCGGGACATTGCCTGGGACCAGCTTACACGCAAAGCGGTTCGTTCAGGCAACAGCAACCAGACGGGCAAACAGGATCGCCAAAGAGTATGCATTTTGGTATGTGTGCAAAGCGTTGGCGATGATCATCAGCTCGTCACCCTGGAGCATAGGCCTCGCTCCCGAAGGATGGACAACGCCACGCATAGCAGCGCACCCAATGGACCTGATGACAAGGGGGCACAGTCAGCCACTCTCGTAAGGCGCCCATTAGCCTTATAGGACCAACCAAACCACCGCGAGAGCCACAGTAAGAGATACCAAAATCCAAGCCAGTCCGGCGCGTAGGTGCCCCGTGTGCAGAGCACTGAACCACCTACCGATGGAGACTACGCCGTTTCCCACAAGACTCACGAGCCCATCACCACCCCAACGCTCCGCAGTCTTCACTGGCTTATGTCGGAATACCTCACCCTCACCGGCGTCCAGAGATACATCGCGCGCGATCACCCGGCCCTCGGCTAGAAAAGCCGGCTGCAACGTCTGCGTATCCTCTCGTCGCCATAGCCACAGCCGAATCGGTGCTGTGACGATGAGCAAACCGACTACGCCAGCCGTGACCCCACCGCCGACAGAAGCCAGAGCCAAGCCGGCAACCGCCGTGTTGCCGTACAGCAGGACCCGCCCCACCTCCTGTCCCCTGACCACCACCAGAGTCGCTACCACAGCAACGCCTAGCCCCAAACTCACGATCAGAGAGCGGGATATTGATGCCGTTAGGAGAGGAGCAACCCGGTATAGCAGATAGAAACCCAAGCTGGGCATCAGTACACCGTAGAGCCAAGAACGGCTCCTCAAGCCCAGCGCGGCCCCAACGCGCAGCCAGCTGTGAAACGGCCAGGCGCCGGCCTTCACCCAGATAGATAGGATGAGAGCAACTGCAATCCACACGGACCGCGGTCCAATGAGAGACATCCCTATCTGCAATGTATCTCCAATTGCCAGAGTGCCAGTAGCTTGAAACAAGAGCAGGATTGCGGCCAACAGACCAACATCGCCGATGCGAAAGAGTAGATAGACAAATCCCGCCGCTCGTGCTCCCAATTCGTGATGCAAAGCCACCAGTGTGGCGATGGCCACACACAACGCGACGACCTCCAGCGCCACATACCGAGCTAAAAAGTGCCCGGAAAGAAAGGCTGCATTCGATGCCGCCAGAGCGATCAGATAAACGGCCTCGGCCGTCGGGGATGCTGGCTCATCGGATGCGGCGAATCGAGTCAAGAGCGCACAAGCAACCGTGATCAACAGAGCGTATAACCCAACGCCGCCAACCGTCAAACTCCAATCTCCAAAGCTGGGTAGCCAGCCGAACTGCAGCTGCAGGTCCTGCGTCCCAAAAGGCAACAGCAGCAACGCACACACCATCGCAATGGCCGTAACGATCTGACTCATTCGCAATGCGCCAGAACTCGAGCGTACGAACAACACCAATGCCACTGCCGCCAATGCGGGGAGTATGATAAGTCCACTAAGCAATGCAGTCACCAAGCTAGCCTCGCAATCGGGTCAGATCATCGACATCACCAGAAGGATAATGCCGGTAGACATTAACAATCAGCGCCAGCGCCACCGCGATCACGACTGCCTCCACAATCAGAGCTGAGATAACCATGGATTGAGCTAGAAACAGATCGCCTTGCAGCCGTCCCGCGTGAATCAGAGCTAGCGAGACTCCTTGCAACATAATCTTCAAACAGAAGACCTGCTTTATGATCTTTCGTTGAGTCACGAGACCGGTCAGGCCAAGCAGGAACAGCACAATGCTCAATGCCAACGTGGCATCATCAGCAAACGAAATAGTCGTTACAGGCATAGGCTAACATCCTGGTTTACCAAACTGTGCCAACTTGACACGGTTTGGAAGGCTGCCTTTCTGCAGCCATATTTTCACGTTTCGACGCAGATTGCTCCGAAGAGTCTGATATCTGCTCCCCGGGCGTTTT
>PWVB01000439.1 GCA_003562365.1 Anaerolineae bacterium | reverse complement strand
AAGCCCCCGGTCCAGTGTCCACAGGGCGCCCAGCAGATTTCCGCTGTCCACGGTGGATACATATTGCGGCGCAAGGGGCGTCAGTGTTTGGATGTCGTACCAATTGAGCAGATGGCCTTCATGGCGTTCCAGTTTCCCGATTGTTTCCAGTGTCCGACCCAGTGTGCCGGTCACCTCATCGACGGTTAAGTAACCGAACTCATGAGCGCTGAGCACACTGACCAGATACAGGCCGATATTGGTCGGACTGGTCCGCAGGGCCAGCTCATTCTGGTAGGAGACCTGGTAATTGTCGGGGGGCAGCCAGGAGGTCTCCTCATTCACAAAATCCGAGAAATAGCGCCAGGTGCGCCGCGCAACATTCCTTAGGAACTGCCGGTCCTCTTCGGGAAGCAGGCTTTGCGGCGGCTTCACCGGCGGCCGGCGGTTGAGCAACCAGCCGATCATCGGCGAGAGGAACCAGAGTATCAACCAGGGGCTTGCTACCCAAAGGTTGGCGGGTCGCCCGTACGCAACGGCCCACCCCACGAGCGCGCTGAACACGCTCGCCAAGCCCATTGAAAGCAGAAACATCGGCCCTTTGGTCTGGGCCTTATTATGTATTGCCTGGGCCGAAGTCCACTCCAGGAGTCGCCGATGAGAGATGCGGCGACGATACCAGACCCGCGCAATGGCATCCAGCGCCAGCCAGGCTTGATATGGCAGCAGTGCCGCCTCAACCAGCACGCGCAGCAGATCATGGACTATCCTCGCGAGGGTGACTCCCTTGAGACCCTGACCGGTGGTCACCCAGGTGAAGGGCTGTGCCAGGGAGTGAAAGAACAGTTGCGTGACGACTACAATGCTGGCGATCCACCCGACCCGTGAGGAGATGAGCCACGCGGTTATCAGCAAGGCCAGACTGGCTGCGGGCAGCAGGCTGCGCCGTAGATTGTCAAAGACTTTCCAGCGATCAAACCAGGAGAGCGGGTTGGGCCCTCGTCCACCGCCCGGTTGGGGAACACGCGGCATGATCCAGTCCGCGATCTGCCAATCCCCCCGAAGCCAGCGGTGCTGCCGTTTGATGTGGCTCAGGCAATCCTGTGGGAACTCATCATAGAGTTCGATGTCACTGGCCAGGCCCACCCGAACGTGAGCGCCTTCGATCAGATCGTGGCTGAGCAGCCAGGCTTCGGGGAACCTGCCGGAAAGCACCCGGCTGAAGACGCGCACATCATAGATGCCTTTGCCGTGATAGGAGCCTTCGCCGACTAGGTCCTGATAAACGTCGGAGACCATATTGGTATAAGGGTCAATGCCGACCGGGTTCGAGAAGAGACGGCTGAAAGGAGAACCGCTTGTGCTCGGCAGGGAGGGGCTGACACGCGGCTGGATGATGGTGTAACCGGACTGGACACGGCCCGCGTTATCCAGACGCGCCCGGTTGAGCGGGTGCGCCAGCGTCTCGATCATCCTGCGGGCAGCCGCGGCCGGCAATTGCGTGTCACTGTCCAGGGTAATGACGAACCTCACATCGGACAATCTGTCGGGGTCGCCGACGTAAACCAGAGGCTCGGCCTCGCGAGGCCGCGTGCCAACGATCAAGTCATTCAGCTCTTCCAGCTTCCCGCGTTTGCGCTCCCAACCGATGAATCGTTGCTCGCAGTCACACCATTTCCGCTCCCGGTGGAACAGGAAGAAACGCTCGCCACCATGGCGCTGATTGAGGGCTACGATGCATTGGGTCGCGGTTTGCAGCAGAGCCACGTCCGCATCGCAATGGGCCGACGCCGCATCCCTATAATCCGAGTAAAGACCAAAGAGTAGATTGGCCTCTTTATTGGCGAGATAACGGATCTCAAGCTTTTCCGCCTCGCCCTCAATCGTCTCCTGATCCACCAGCATCATGGGCACGACGACCAGGGTCCGGCAGGCGTCAGGAATCCCCGAAACCCGGAAATCCATCTTCGGCAAGGCGCGCGGCGGGAAAAAACGCAGAATCAGGGTGTTCATCACCTCAAGTGAGAGCTGGCTCGCAGGGATGAGCAGAAGCGTGGCGATGATCATCTGAATTCCCAGGCCGTGGGTGTGCAAGCCAAGCCCAAGGGACAAGATGATGAACGCCGCGGAGAAGAAGGTCATACCGAGGAAGTATACGGCCGAGTGATGAGAATAAGCCCACTGCAGGGCGCGAAAACGCAGCGTCTCGCGGCACCCGATGAGCTGCGCCAGATCCCCTCTCTTTTCGCCGATCAGATACGTCCCGACGTGAGCCGATCGTTCATCCGCCACGGAATCCGGGCGGGCCCCCGTTGCCAGATCAAGGGCACGCTGGGCAACCTGTTCTTCTTCCAGGCCGGACCCACGGCGCAGATCCTCAACCGCCCGGCGGTAGCGGTCACGCGTGGCGAAATCCATTTGGGGGTAGATGCCGGCAGGATCCTGGCGCAGCATTTGCTCCACTCGGCTGAGCCGCTCGAAGCATTCCTTCCAGTCGAGCAAGGCGAGCTGGCGCAGGCTGGTAAAAGCATTCCCAATGGCGAGTTGATCCTTTGTCTGGCGATTCTTCTCCAGCAGGATGAGATCATCCAGGGATTTGTGGAATGTGCGCTCCAGCCAGCCCTGCACCGGAGCCAGCGCCGCCCCTTTGTCATAGAGGTAATCAATCAGTTGCGAGGCGAAATAGGGGCTTGGGCTGGGATAGGTTTCGGTCAGCTCCGCCATGATCGAAAAGACCTGGTTGGGATCGCACCGGTTGGCCGTAATCAGGCGGTTCGCCCAGAAATCGGCAACTTCTTGCTCTCGCAGTTCGGTCAGAGCTCGGTTGGCGAGCTGCCCAATGCCCTCAACCAGTACCATGCGCAGCATCAGCGGGATGGCCCAGAGTTCGCCAATCGAGAGCGGTCCCACCGATTGATAGGCCTCAATGAAGGCCAGGATGCTCTCCTCGTTCAGGCGCATCTCGGTGTGGGCGGCCAGTTCCCGCGCCAGGCCGTAGATGCGGGGCAGACCGCGGTTGGGCTCGCTCGCGAGCGCCGGGAGTTGCCGGTAATACCGCCAAGGCAGATTCAGCCGCACGTCACGGGCATTGCTTTCAAGGATGTATTCATTGTCGAGGAGCCACTCGGCGGTCGGCGGCACGCTTTGCTGCAAATGGGACGCTTCGGATAGATATAGGCAAACCTGCTGCACCCACCGGCGGCTCGGTTCCAACCGGCTCAGCAGTTCGGTATCCCGTAGCGGTTTGGAGTCAAGTTGGTGGTCCGTGGCCAGGCGACGGGCATGCTCCTGGATCTGCGCCGAGCTCCGCGTCGTCCCACCAGGGCGCTGGTCCTCTTGCTCTTGGGCTGGGCTTTCGCGCTGGGGATGCAGGAGGAAGACCGCGGGCGGGGTCTCACCGCTTTCCAGCAAGACGGCCACGGGGATCCGCAGTCTTTCAATCGGTGTCCGGACAATCAGGGCGGTCTCCCCGGAGACGAGCCAACGCGTGTGATCCTCAAGGTGTTTTCGCTCGACGCCGAACCTCGATCGCCGTATCCAGACCACACTCAGCAGAATCCCGATGGCTCCACACGCGACAGCCGGGAGCAGGACAGAGGGCAATCCACTGAACATCGGCCCCGGCCACTGAAAGCTCAGCAAGACCACTGTGGCAACCCCTCCCAACAGGATAAACGCCATGGCTGCCCCGAAAATCCGGTGCCAGCGGAAGGGATCCCCGATGTGGATTTCGCCATCCGTGTTCTTGCTCACCCAAGCGACGCGGCGGTAACCCTTCCTCCGTAATCTCCTGAAAGCTTCGCGAGCTTCCTGACTCTTGACGTAGTATCCAATGAGAATGCCCGTTTTCATTCGCTGTCCTTGAGGGGGGAATACCACGGAGGCTATCGATCAGTTGTAGCACAGGCCAAACAATGCGTTCCCGCAGATTCAACAACCCGAGACTTCCCCTATGATTCCACAAACTACACTTCTGCATGCTACACGACATCATAATATCAAGATGCACCTTGCGATACCAACACTTACTCGGCCAACAGGGCAGTCGGGGAGTAGGCGGCCCCCAAGGCTCGGCCATGGCTGCGTCGCTCGTCCACACCGACCTGCTGGTAGGGCTCGACGCGAAGGAATAGCCGAATCCGCTGATCAGGTGACGGCGCATCCAGACATACCGCGATCACAATGTCATGGTGCATAACGATTAGACACCTTAAGATGGCTCGACGCGCTGATGTTCACTTTT
>PWVB01000416.1 GCA_003562365.1 Anaerolineae bacterium | reverse complement strand
CAGTATGTGGACTGGCACTTTGATGGCGACAGCATCATCTATCTCGTACGCACAGCGTACGACGGCGCGCATAACTTCCACGACTCGAATCGCATCACGTTCCACAGGCTCCATAACTTCCGAGACCTATTAGGAGAGTGAGATGACCACACGTGTACCTTCGGCACGGCAGATGCACTGGCACGAGCATCCGTTCTACGGATTCGTGCACTTTGGTATGAACACATTCACCGATCAAGAGTGGGGGTCTGGCGGCGAGGACCCCGCGCTTTTCAACCCGGCCCAGCTCGACTGCCGCCAGTGGGCACGCGTTGCCAAAGAGGTCGGTATGCAACGCCTGATCCTCACGGCAAAGCACCACGACGGCTTCTGTCTGTGGCCAAGCCGCTGGACGGAGCATTCGGTGAAGCACTCACCATGGAAGGGCGGTCGGGGCGACGTCGTGGCCGAGTTCGTCGAGGCCTGCGCAACGGAGGGGATCGAAGCGGGGCTATACCTATCGCCGTGGGACCGCAACCATGGTGCTTACGGTCAGCCGGAGTACGTCGAGTACTACCACCGGCAGATGGACGAGCTCTTCGGCGGGGCTTACGGAAAGCTATATGAGATCTGGCTGGATGGCGCCAATGGCGGCGACGGCTGGTATGGTGGCGCCAACGAACGACGCGAGATCGACCGGCGCACCTACTACGATTTCCCGAGGATCATCGACAAGATCCGGACCTTGCAGCCGGATGCCGTGATCTTCAGCGATGCCGGGCCCGACATCCGCTGGATCGGCAATGAGTCCGGTACGTCAGAACCAGCGTGCTGGGGCACGATCGATCCCTCGAAAATCGTCATTGGCGACGCAGATTGCAGCTATCTGGCGGCGGGTGAAGAGGGCGGCACACACTGGATTCCGCCAGAAGTGGACGTTTCCATTCGGCCCGGGTGGTTTTGGCATCCATCCGAGGCCCCGCACAGTCTGCGGCGGCTGATCTCGATCTGGTTCACCAGCGTGGGACACGGACATGGTCTGAATCTCAACATTCCTCCCGACCGCAGTGGCCTGTTCGCCGAGGAGGATGTGCTACAGCTGCGGGCGCTGCGTCACGCAGTGGAGGCAAATTTCAGGACAGACCTGGCAGAAGGTGCCGAGATTGAGGATGTGCCGGATGGACCTCTGACCCGTGTGGTCCACCTGCCACCGAAGACGCGGGCGAACTGCGTCCACCTCGAGGAGCAGGTGGAAAAGGGACAGCACATCGCTGCCTTCGAGGTCGACGTACGCCAGGATGGGGCGTGGCATCGTATTGTCAAGGGTGGCACGGTGGGTGCCCGTATGTTTGTGCCATTCGAAGCGGTCTTGGCTGAGGCCCTCCGCGTGCGGGTGACCCGAGCGATAGGACCTGTAACCCTGTCACGGCTGTCATTGTACCACGCTCCGAATGTGCCGCTGTGAGGCCGCGATGAACCCAGAGCTTGCCAACCAGAATATACAACAGGCGGCACCCGGAATGCGGCGCGGCCAACAAACAGACACTAACCCTGGCCGCCGTTGGCGACTGTCTGAGCGCCTGCCAGCTCCTAACACTGAGGATGTTCTGGCGGAGACACCCGTTGCCTCCCAAATGGTGGGACTTCTGCTGACCGGGCGAACTCAGCATATCTACGCCATTGACGGCGACCTGTGAAGGTATCCGACTATGGTCATCGGACAGACAATGTCGGACACCATCGCTTTGGCCGAGGCATCTGTCGCCGCTGCCGAGGCCCGTGCTGCTGCCGATCCGTTCCGCCCCAGCTTCCATTACCGCCCGCCTGCACAGTGGATGAATGACATCTGCGGCGCACTCTGGCACGAGGGATGGTACCACATCTTCTTCCAGTTCAATCCCTTTGCCGATCGCTGTGACTGGCGTCAGGTCAACTCCTGCTGGGGTCACGCCCGCAGCAGAGATCTCGTGGCCTGGGAGCACCTCCCTATCGCGATTGCGCCGTCCTTCGACGAGGGTAACGTCCAATGCGCCAGCGGCTGCGCCATGCATCGGGCCGATGGCACGCCAATGCTGTTCTACGGACACACTCCGCAGCCCCGCGAAGGCGTTCGCCCACCGCGCCAGCAGCGGGCTGCGCTGCCGCTGGACGCGGATCTGCGGACCTGGCGCACCTTGGACATCGGGCTGGCGCGCGGACAGAGCGGCGTGCCTATCGATATCGCCGACCACTGGACCGATATGTTTGCCTTCCGGGACGCTGGACGCACCTTCGCCATCTTCAAGGAGGCGAGAGGCCTGGTAGTAGAGGCACACAACCCGGCACTGACCCGCTGGCAAGCGGTCGGGCACATCGAAGGAATCGAAGGGGAATGTCCGAATTTCATCAAACTCCAAGGACGCTGGCTGCTGTTGCGCTCCACCTATCCTATGACCTACCAGGTCGGCACATTTGATCCCCAGCGCGTCGCGTTCAACCCCGACGGCCCCGCGGGTATCGTGGACTATGCCTATGGCCTGGCGCCAGGTGACTCCGGCGGCTGCACCCTGCGGTGGCAGGATACGGGGGTGCCCGTCTGCCGCCAAGGCGCGCCCCCCGCGCACAGTGAGAACCGGGGATTCTACGCCAGCAGCACCTTTGCAGATGCTGCCGGTCGGGTCCTGCTCCTGGCTTGGGTAGGCGCGTTCCGCGCGCACGGCTGGAACTGCTGCATGTCGCTGCCGCGGGAGCTTTCCCTTGACGCAGAGGGGCGGTTGGTACAGACCCCCATCCAGGAATTGGCAGCACTGCGTAGCCACCACGCCGTCTTAAGACCGCATACGCTTTCCAATGTACCGCTGCGCATGGAAAGTCTGCGGGGTGACACCTTTGAGATCTTAGCCGATGTCGAGCTCGAAACAGCCCAATCAATTCAGCTGTCCTTACGTGATGAATCCGGGCAGGCGGGCATCGTCATTCGCTATGACGGACAGTCGCTGGATGCGAACGGCACCGTGCTGCCACAGATTCTGTCCAGTACACCCCAACGGATTCAGCTGCATCTCTTTTACGATAAGTCCGTTGTGGAGCTGTTCGTCAACGGAGGACGTCAGACCGTCACTCGAGTTGCCTATCCGCCGTCCCACGATCTGCACGTGGAGATCGTGGCCAGCGGCGGGGAGGCCCGCATTGAGCATTTTGAGGGCTGGCGTATGATGGGGGTCTGGTGACGGCCCGTGCTGGAGCTGGACGCACGCGGGACAACCGCGGTCTGCTCCGTAAAGGGCAGCCAAACACGCTGGCGTTCGCGTGCCCGCCGGCCTGCGTAACGGCTGTATGCCGCAAGCCAAGGATGGACACGATAGCGCAATTCTATCGTTGATGACAAGGCTGACATCGTTATATGAAGCCGACGAGTTGACGCGAGATCGACGGACGAAGATGTTGAACAGACTTTACAGCAAAAGGAGCATGCGATGAACAACGATATAGGTAGAATTTACGCAATCGATCGCGTGACACAAAAGGACAAAGACACCGGAGTTGAGGTCACCCGACTGACCGACAATCAGGGACATACGCGACATCCATACTTCACCCAAAATCTGATATCCGAAGATGGACGGTCGATGCTGGTCACTTCAGATCGGACGGGAAGCGAACAGCTCTATCTGCTGGACCTGAAGCGAGCCCAAATGGTACAACTCACAGCGGAAGTCGGGCCACAGTCTGTCCGATGGGTTCACAGCATTGGCAAAGTCAGCGCTGGAGGCTCGCCGTGCCTGGATGGGAAACGCATGATCGCCTACTATTGGAGCAATAACGTCCTCAAGTCAGTAGACCTGGTCAGCCTGAAGACAGATGAATATTATCGTGTTCCAGATGGATTTGTGCCAGGCATCCTGTCCATGACCAACGATGGACAGTATATCGACTTCGTCTACTCCGAATCCGTCCCGCTGAGCACCAGCACCTGGATGGAGCATTTGTACCGTCGCCCAGCCAGTGTCGTCGTCCGGGTCTCTGTACAGACCAAACGGGCGGTGGCGATATGGGGAGAACGAGAGTGGATCAGTCACGTCAACACAAGCCCGGTGGATCCCGATATTGTCCTCTTCTGCCACGAAGGGCCCTGGCATCTGGTCCAGAGGATGTGGGTAGTCCGGATAAGCACGGGCGAGTGCTGGCCGCTGGTTGAGCAAGAGACGGGGCTAGAGAGAGCGGGGCACGAGTTTTTCACGGTCAGCGGAAAGGTTGCAGCGCAGT
>PWVB01000102.1 GCA_003562365.1 Anaerolineae bacterium | reverse complement strand
TAACCCTTGATGCGATGCATGATTTGGTTGGTCGCCAGCGTTGGCGGAAACGATGCAAACAGGTGGACATGATCGGGCTGAACCACCAAACTAAACACCTCGCCGCCATTGTCCTTCACAATTTGCGGGATAAGTTCTGAAAGTCGCTTGCCCACCTCACCGTCCAAGACTGGGCGGCGGAACTTGGGGCACCACACGACTTATACCACAGATTGTTTGCATGTACAAGAAAGGAGGCGCGGCATTCCCCTCCCCGTTTTAACGGGGAGTCCCCTGCCGCTAAAATCTATGGACGGCATCGAGACGATCTCGAGCCTGAGGACGCAGTTTGAGATCCTGGGCGTTAGAACCGGGATGACACTGGCCGTGCACAGCTCAATGAGTTCGTTGGGGTACGTGGTGGGCGGCGCGCCGGCGATCATCCTGGCGCTGGAGGACGCCCTGGGCTCAGAGGGGACGCTGGCCATGCCGACCCACACGGGCGATCTCACCGATCCCGCCGGATGGTCCGATCCGCCGGTCCCCGAGGCCTGGCACGCTACCATCCGCGCGGCTATGCCAGCCTTTCGACAGGACCTCACACCCAGTCGCGGGATGGGCATTATCCCGGAGACCTTTCGGAAGCAGGAGGGCACCCGGCGTTCCTACCATCCTTGTGTCTCCTGGGCTGCCCGCGGCCCGCACGCGGAGGCCATCACCGCTGATCACGGCCTGGCGATGAGCCAGGGGGAGCGCTCGCCGCTGGCCCGGCTCTACGAGCTGGACACCTACGTGCTGCTCATCGGCGTGGGCTATGATCGCAACACCAGTTTTCACCTGGCCGAATACCGTTGTGCCCTTGCGCCGCAGAAGCGCTGCCGGCGCGGCGCCCCGATGCCGTCGGAGGAGGGGACGCGCTGGGCTACCTACCCCGACATCTACTGGTACGATCGGGACTTTGAGGAGATTGGCGCCGCCTTCGAGGCGGCGGGGCACGGGCGCGTCGGATCGGTTGGGTCGGCCGAGTGCCGGCTTTTCTCCCAGCCCCGGCTGGTCGACTTCGCTACGCGCTGGATGAACGAACACCGCACACTGGCTTAGGCTGCCGTTGCCCTTCGGACAACAGAAAAGGCCGGAGCGATGTCGCTCCGGCCTTGGAATTCCAGCAGCGTGCGGGTCGGATGGGTAATCTCAGACCTCGATGAAGCGGGGCAGCACCACCGGGCGCGACCGCGTCATTCTGAAGAAGAGATCCTCCAAAGCCTTCCCCAGGTTGTGGCCGTTGCCCTTAACCAGGCGCTTGATCTCCTTGCGTCCGGCGTCAAGCAGTTCCCCTGACTCGTCGAGGTGCACGAATCCGCGGCTGACGAGCTGCGGTTCGCCGGCCAGCTCCTTCCTATCGTTGACCGGGATCAGCGCTACGACAAAGCCGTCCTGGGACAGGCGGTGACGATCGTGCATCACGATCTCACCGATCTCGCCAACCAGACGGCCATCGACCCAGACATCGGCCAGCTCCAGAGCTTCCTCCGTCCAGGCCTTCGTTCCGTCGCTGAGCCAAGGCATACCCTCCTTGAGGATGAAGATGCGGTCTTCAGGAATGCCCATCTCCCGCGCCAGATGGCGATGCATATAGAGGTGGCGGGGCTCACCGTGGAGCGGAACCAGATAGGTTGGCTTGACCGCCTTCAGCATCGCGGCCATATCGCCGCGGCCGCCGTGGCCCGAGACGTGAACCGAGGCCATTGCGCCGTAGATCACCTCGGCGCCACGCTCGAAGAGATTGTTGATCATGCGGCTAACGTCCTCTTCATTGCCAGGGATCGTCCCGCCGGAGATGATGATCGTGTCGCCTTTGCGGATCTTGATCTGCCGGTGGCTTCCCTCGGCCATTCGGTTAAGCGCCGAGCGGGGTTCGCCCTGCGAGCCCGTCGCCAGCACCACCAACTTGCCCGGACTGATGCGGGCTTGGGGATCGACGATCAGGTCGTCGGATACCTGCAGGTATCCCAGTTCGCGGGCCAGCTCTACGTTGCGGTTGAGGCTGTACCCGGTAAGTGCGACTTTGCGCCCGTGTTTCTCGGCCAATGTTATAATCTCCTGCAGGCGCGCCAGCAGCGAGGAGAAGGTAGCCACGATGATGCGCTGGCCCTTTGCCTCGGCAAATAGGCGATCGAGCGTGTCGCGTACGACGCGCTCCGTCTCTGTGCGGCCCGGCTGGTCGGCGTTGGTGCTGTCGCCCAGCATCGCCAGAACCCCGTCCTGGGTCAGACTGCGCAGCGTCGCCAGATCCGTGGTATGCCCGCCGGCAGGGGTCTCATCCAGCTTGTAGTCGCCGGTATGCACAACCTTACCAATGGGTGACTCGATAACGAATCCCACCGCGTCGGGGATGGAGTGGGCCACCGAGAAGGGGCTGACCCGGAAGGGACCGGCGTGGTGCTGGCTCGCTCTGTGCAGCACCCGCAGGTCGACCTTGTGCCCTGGGTTTTTCTCCTCAAGCTGTCGCTCGACCATACCCAGTGTGAGCGGGGTGCCGTAGATGGGCGCGTCAACGTGCTGGAGCAAATAGGGGAGCGCCCCAATGTGGTCCATATGGCCGTGCGTCAGAAAGATGCCGCGCAGCCGATCCTGATTCTCAATCACGTAGTCAAAATCTGGAAGGATCAAATCGATCCCGTACATATCGTTGTCGGGGAACATCACACCGCAATCAACGATAATCATGTTGCGACCATACTCATACACCGTCATGTTTTTTCCGATGCCCCCCAGGCCGCCCAGGGGAATAATCTGCAAGTTCTTAGCCATATACTTTCAATATCCTTCGTGTAACAAACTATAGTGTCCCAGGCATAAGACTTGCACAGCGGTGTTGTGTGCCTACTCCGAGGTACCAGAACGCTGGATACAAGTCACAGTTTTCTCTAACCTGTACCAGCTAGGGGTAAACTGCTGCCTGCGGCTTCTTCAATATTTACGAAGATGAGTATAACAGATTTTATGCCGTTGTCAACACCCACCAAACCCGGCGGGCTGGCGCAGGCAGATGATGATTGGCGCGACCCCCTGCTCCTCGGGAAAAGCCGACGCAGAAGTCGGGTTGGAAGAATCTCTTCCAGGTCATCAGTGAACTCGCTAACGCTATAAGTTGAATGTAGCATCAAAGCCATTCATGAGGGGTGACGAGGCTGCCCAGAATTGCTGCGCTATTCTAACCCAGTACGTGACTGTTCAGAATCTGGGACGAGAAGCAGACATAGGGTGGTGGGTGTTCAATCCGCCTGAAAGTCGGCTCTTCGAAGGCTCAGCTGCACATCCACCGGATAACCGCGACGAGCCACTATGATTATGGAGCCAAGCGCTTCCACCCCAGAGGGTCGAAGGGCACCGTAAGCCTTTGCGGGGCATTCGCTATGATGGTGTGATCCGCGATCGAAAGGCATGCGGGCGCTGTGGGCGCACGTTTCGCGTGCATTCTCAGGGGATAAGTACAGGGGCCCAGCAGATCGAGCGGCTGCGCACGATGACGGTCTACAATAGGGTCCAGGCCGCAAGGAGAGCCTCGCGCCGCAAGCAGCAGTCTGGGTGCAGTGTGGGGAAAGCTCCGGATGATTAGCGCCGACGGCACCTCTGTGAAGGCCAAAGGGGTGCGTGTTGGCATTGAGGTGGTGGTAGATGATCATACCAGCGAACTGCTGAGGGCTGGACATTGGACATCCTCACTAGCGAAAAACACCCTGTCAGAGCCACACGAAATGCAGCGTGGATGCCATCGCAGAGTGTCTAGATAAGCATTTGAGGCGTCCTGAGCCGTTCGCGAGGGGGAGTACGCTGACGCCCGCGTAAGTGCCGGATGATCTGGTGGAGATGTTTCCTAATGCCGGGGTGCCCGGCAGACGGCGAAGCACCCCTAGCTTGGATGTCCCATCGCTACAAAGATTTGCCTGCGCCGGAGGCCAGAGGGCGCCGCAGCGTCTGCCACCGAAAGGCGGTGGTACGCCTGTGGTTGCGCTGGCGGTACCTTACGCTCGATCAACACCGCGACAATCTGGATGGCACCGAGGACGCCGTGAGCGCCTCATTGAATGGTGGATCAGAGGACGCTATCGCACCGTGCACGGCTATAAACGCACGAAGCCGATCTGCACCGTCGTGACTTTGACCGCACGGATCGGTGCAGCTTCCGGCTACTAGGATCTTGCGGAGTGGGTTAGCTAATCCGAAAAGCCGGTGACCCCGCCTCCTCATTACCAACTAG
>PWVB01000083.1 GCA_003562365.1 Anaerolineae bacterium | reverse complement strand
GAGTATGGCAACAAAGAACTCCAGGATCTTGCTCTGGGGTCGATGCGTGACCGTCTTCTGGTGTAAGGGCACGCTCTCGATCTCGTCAATCAAGCCGATGCTTTGAGCATACTCGCCCCAAGCGACCAGCATCGCATGGTGAGTGAGTTCGTTACTCTCCCTGTGGCTTATGGCAGTCCTCCGGAAAAGGCTGCCCCAAGTGTAGCGGAACCGGGTTTACTTGTAAGAGTTCAGGTTTGGCTCTACTGAAAAAAGGTCGCGAAGTACGAAGAATCTCAGCTTTACCCACTACATATGCCGTTTTTTGTCCTATAAAACACAATATGTGGGGCGTGCCGCTGACGCGCCTACCTTTTTACCTTTTTACAGGGGAGCCAGGTTTGGGCCGAAAAAAGCACTTCGGCGTCCAGTTGCACTAAAGTTACGCGAGGGGAATGCCGAATAGCTACTTCCAGGCTTCTCCTCTCAAGGCGAAAGACGGAACACCCCTGGCTCTGGCTCCGCACTCGCTGTGCCCAGCGGGACCACCTGGAACCAGGTGTTGCCTGGTTTCAGGGGAAGCGGCTGCCCCTCACCATCGAAGAAGGTCAGCATCTCGTCACGAGCCTCGCGACGCCAGTAGCCCTGCAGCAGCGTCCCATTGCGGAAGAGGAGCATCGGTCCTTGGCCCCAGACCTGGATCTGAATCGAGAGCTTCCAGTTACGCCGATCACCTATCATCTCCTCCCAGAAATCAGCCTCGATGTGATGTGCAAAAATGACCACCACGTTGTCAAACCGTAGTTGCTCGCCGGTCGGGGCATCGACGTGCGGCGCGCCAGTCAGGCTGCGCAGCCAATCTCCTACCTCCGGATCGTAGTCCCAACGCACGCGGGCCCTGTAATCAATGGTCAGCTGAGTCGCATCGTAGCTGTCAGCGATTAGAGGAATACTCTCACTGAAGGCCATATAGGTGGAAAACTCGGGCCGGACGTTGATCCCACGATCCTCAGCCAGTTCGCGCAACACCGCGGGATTCGTAAAGAGCGTGTGCTCAAAAGCCTTGCCCGCCTGAGGCACCCGGTAAAAATAGGGCTGTCCCACCCCGAAGTCTGGCGCAGCGATCTGCGCCGGAAACAGATCGGAGTTGCGGAGGTGCTCCTTCACACCACCGCTGCTTCCTGAGTAACCAAAGAGCGCATGATACATCGCCGGGATCTCAACGTCGATCAAGCGACCACTACGCACCGATCCCACCTGCGCCGGCTCGTTGGCATAGAAGATGGCTGTATAGCGCGTGACACCGCCCTCAGATAGATGCTCAAAGACCAAGTCCGCCGCAGCAAGCCCCGACTGCGGACGTGCCTGCGGCGAGTTGGACACCTTGATGGCGATTGGGATACGATCCAACACCGCCTCGTCTTCCACTGTCAAGCCCGTCAACGGATTGACGTCAGGGGGAAAAGGCGTAACCGCCAGCGCCACGGGGGTGGGGCTGGCCAACGGCGTTATCGTCGGTCGCGGCGTAGGAGTCGCCGACGGCGGCAACGGTGTCTCGGTCCCCAGCGGGAGTGGCGTCCGAGTAGCCGTGGGCGTCGCCATCGGCGTCGCCACGTTACAGCCGCTGAGAAGGGCAATCAAAAAAAACGAGGCGAACGCATAGAAACGCATAGCGGTTAATCCTTCGGTTCAGATGACCTCGAGTTGCTTGCCGACGGCCTCGCAAGTGGCGAGGACGCGCTCAAGTTGCTCGTCAGTGTGCGTCGCCATATAGCTCGTGCGCAACAGCTGCAGTCCAGGTGGGACAGCTGGCGAGAGCACCGGATTGGTGTAGACGCCGGCGTCGAAGAGGGCCTTCCAGAAGCGAAGCGTACGCTCGTCGTCACCGATGATAAGCGGAATGATGGGGGTCTGGCTATTGCCAATGTTAAAACCAAGATCCCGATAGCGAGCGCGCATAAACTCGCCAATCTCGATCAGGCGTGCGACACGTTCGGGCTCCTCCTGCATAATCCTCAGTGAGGCCATCGCCGCAGCGGCGTTAGCCGGTGGGATGCTTGCGCTGAAGATGAGTGAGCGTGCATGATGCTGAATGTAATCGACTACGTCGGCATCCCCGGCGATGAAGCCTCCCAGCGAGGCAAAGGACTTGCTGAAGGTACCCATAATCAGATCAACACCCTCAGTGACGCCAAACTCCGCAGACGTCCCACGTCCCCTTCCCAAGACGCCCATTGAGTGCGCGTCATCGACCATCAGACGCGCTTCGTGTTTCTTACAGATGGAGATCATATCAGGCAGGGGCGCGATGTCTCCGCCCATACTGAAGACACCGTCGACAACCACCAGCTTCCCGGCCTCCTCAGGGAGTGAGGCCAGCACGCGATCCAACGCCTCGAGATCGTTGTGCCGGTAGCGTTTCATCGTGCCGTAAGAGAGCTGACACCCATCGATGATGCTGGCATGATCCTCCTTATCGGTGATTACGTAGTCGCCACGTCCGACAATGGCCGAGATCGTGCCCAAGTTAACCTGATAGCCAGTGCTGAAGACCAGCGCGCGCTCCGTACCCACCCATTCGGCGAGTTGGCGCTCCAGCTCCAGGTGCAGCTCCAAAGTCCCGTTGAGGAAGCGGGAGCCGGTGCAGCTGGTGCCGTAGTGCTCCAAGGCGTCCATCGCGGCTTGCCGCACCCGGGGGTCGACGGTCAGCCCGAGGTAGTTGTTAGAACCAATCATGATCAGATGGTGATCACCGATCAGCGCCTCCGTCCCCTCGTTGTTGGTCAGAGGGATGAAATAGGGATAGAGGCCAGCGTCTCGAGCGTCATCCGCAGCAGTAAACCCACCGCACTTCATAAATATATCCACAATTCCGTCCTTTCTATAAGAGAAAACCTCGGCTCACTGAGACGTGCTTACCGGAGCAAGTCTGACCATCTCTCCTCGAGATTTTTTCGGTCTTCGTGTGCCCCACAGCGACTGAGTTTAACTCAGTTAAGCCTTGCTGCTTAATGCTCTATGCCGCATTCCAGTCGTGACCCACCACTGCGCTAAATCGAGGGCATACCAACTCCGCATCCCCAGCCTCACGTGTGCAGCTTACCGTACACGAAATGCATCAACTCAACGAGAACCACCGGTCGATCTGACCTGGCACTTCGCGCGCAGCCGCCCGGCGATGGCACCCACAAGCTAAGGCTTGCAGCATTCGGGAATCCACACCCGATGGCAATTGACAGCGTAGACGTCGTACCGTGCTTCCTTGTGGTCATTCATTCCGCTGATACTATCACTATCAACAGACAGTGCAAGTGGCTGCTTTTATCTCCGCCATTAGGTTGCCCCCAAGTCTAGCTTGCTGACAGAGCGAGCGCCCAGACCTAACACGGTGGGATCACTGCTCCGAACCGAACACCTCAGAATAGAGATCCTTACCATAGCTTGTCTGCAAGGGTTCTCCCTCATAGATCTTGAAGGTTCGTGTCCCGTTAGAGCGCCGCTCTGCACGCAAAAAAGCAGTCGCAGCCACCCGGTTACTGTGCAGGTCGTGAGCAAACTGGTACAGATGAGTCACAAAGAAGACCTTGACTCGCCGCTCCAACAGCGCGCGGATGATCTGCCGTGCGATCTCCGATCCCTCTCGCTCATTGGTTGCTGCAAAGGATTCGTTGAGGAGCACCAGGGCATCGGGCATGATGCGGTCCGCAATGGCGCTCATCCGGCCCAGCTCCTCATCGAGCTTACCACTTTCCATCGTCGCATCCTCCTCCCGCCGGTAGTGCGTGTAGAGTCCAACGCAGATGTTGGCGCGAAAGGATTCGGCAGGTACAAACGTGCCGGCCTGCATCATCAACTGTGCCAGACCTATGCTCCTCAGAAATGTTGACTTTCCCCCTTGGTTGGCACCGGTGATGATCATGAGATCCTTACCGTCAGCTGCCAAATCGTTGCCTACGACCCGCTGCCGCAGGGTCAGAGTTAAAGCAAGATCGTAGAGCCCGACGGCATGGTGGCTGCGCTCTCCGCGAGGCACCGGCTGAGGAAACGCGACCGGGGCGCCCAACTGGGACAACCGTTCATAGAGAGTGAGGCAGCCGACGTAGAAAGCCAATTCGGTCCTTAGCGTCTTAAGGCACTCCTCAATATGATCAGCGGACTGAGCAAGTGCGTTGGCGACCGATGCCACCCCGGCATCGGTCAGCTGTGAAAGAACCCTGGCTCCGGCCTCGTCACGATGATGGATGCGGATCGTGTGGGTTGGACGCAGGCGCCCGAGGAATCGTCTGAGCCAACCCCGTTTGGCATCGTTCGCTTGGCGCAGCACGTGATGAGTGCCCTTGTTACCCACCCCCAACTCGACACTGACCAGCACCCCATCGCGGAACCTCAGCTCCCGGAGGTGCTCGCGGGCCCGGGCGAAGAATTCGTCATCGAGCTCTTCCCGGACCGTGTCAAAAAAGGTAGTGAAGCCATCCGACTCAAAGGCACCACCATGTCGATCGGCGATCACGCGCAGTTTGGCCAGCTGACGCACGAGGGTCTGCAGCATACCTAACGAGCTCTTCAGCATCACACTAGGATACCGACTGTAAATGCCCATCCACCGCCGACTTCGATGCTCAGCCGACTCCGTCGCGATGCGGTAGAGATCCCTGACGACAGAAGGATTGTTGAGACAATCCCTCAGAATCTCCTGCCGATAACGAATCGCATCGGCATCGTCCAGACCCAATAACAAGACCTGTCGGGCCACACGCTTCAGGAAGCGATCCCGTCCCGCCATCGCGTTGAGCAAAGTGTCCAACTCCAGGTCCTGCGTCAGTGCCGCCGCGTGCGATGGCGGTGCTTGCTGGACATCAAACTGCTGCGCGCGGTGCATTAGACGGATCTTCATCGACCGATCCGATCTTTCAAAAGCTCATAGGTGAGACGATGCTTTCTAGCGATCGACATCGCGTAAGCCAGGCCATCAGCGGACTTGCGCACAATCCTATAGGTGCGGAATGTCGGATTGTCGGGGCGCATAGTGCTGACCATACTAACGGTCTTCGCGCTGGCGGAGGCCAGTTCTTCGATGAAGGTAACCCAGACACAGAGCAAGTCCAGTTGCGCGATGCTCTGCATGATCTCTTTGCTCAGGAGAGCGGCATCTTGCTGCGTCGTCGAGGTGAAAATCTCGTTCAGGAGGACAATGCTGTCGGGGGTGGCTTGGCTCAGGATGTCGTGAACCCTGATCAGATCGTCCTGGAGCCTGCCACGCAGATTCTGAATCCGTTCCTCGCGTTCAAACTGCACGAAGATGCTGTCGTAGAGATAGAGCTGCGCCTCTCGAGCCGGCACAAGGCAGCCCAAGCGCGCCAAGTAGTGAAGCTGTCCAAACATACGGGCAAAGGTCGTCTTGCCACCCTGGTTTGGTCCCGACACGACGAGGATTCGCTCCTGGCCGTCTAGACGGAAGTCATTGAGCACCACCTCAGCGCCGTCGGGGACACGCTTCGCCGCCAGGGCAAGATCAAATCCGCCATAGGCATAGACGGTCTTACTCTCATCAGAGACACGTGGATAGCAGAATGGCAACCCGGCCCGCCGAAGCTTGGCAATGTATTCCAAGTAGCTGATGTAGAATTGTATCTCACGATCGAAGACGTTGAGCGTCTCGTTCAGGTAGTCAACGTGTCGCTCACAGAAGTCGCTGAGAGCGCGAAAGACGCTAGGATACATCTTGGCTACGACGGTGAGGATCTCCTCTTCGACATCGCTCATACCTGCCACCGAAAAGGTCGTGGATAGCTGATTCTCCGCAGCGTCACGCCGAAACCTCGCGAATGTCCGCTCTACCTCAGCGCTGTAATCGATCTCGCCGTCATATCTGCGCACGGTGATCCCATTGTCTCTAATGAGCAGGCAGTAACGTATAGACGACAGATCCGCCTTCAGCTTTTTCGTCTCAGTGTACAACGACATGAACCCGTCAGAGCTTGCATAATCCGTCACCGTGTTGCGGAACTCTAGAAGCGCCCGCGATCTCAGATCTGCGCGCGCTAGATCGCGGACCAGGTGGGTGACAGCTTCGGTGTAGACCACTATCGCCTCCAGATACCAGCCATGGCGATGATGGCGGTAGTCCAGATTAGCTGCTAGGCGCGCATGCCCACGCGCAGCGTGCATCCGCTCCGCGAAGGTCTTCAAACCCTGCAATAGTGCGTCATCCTCCAGATCGCGCATCACTTCCTGACGATAGCGGATCGTGTCTCCATCGTGGAGGGGTGCGTAGAAGTAGGGGGCTAGATCATACTCCCGCTTCTGGGCGAGAATATCCTCGATAACTTGATCAAGGTTGAGATCGCCGAAGAAGTCAGGCATCTCGGCAGTCTCCGCTGCAGCCCTATCTTCTGGATCTATGAAGAGCACGCTCTCAAATGTCATCGGACACCACCACGGTACGCAAACCGTCAACCTCCCTCGGATGCTCGGTCATAAGCTCTTCGCTGGGCTGCTTCTGCAGCCCAGCGGGCGGCCACAAATCAATGCCACCCCGATCCTTTTCCAGCAGCAATGGCGTGGTTACATCAATCGCCACCGCGCCCATGGAGGCGGTTATGACCACTGCCAGCACCGCAATTGCCAGAACTGTGACACCAGAGGTAACGCCTAATGCCAGCGGAATCCCACCGATCGCCGCCTGCACGGTGGCCTTGGGTAGATAAGCAATGGCGGCGAAGAGCCGCTCCTTGTCGGTGAGACGAGACCCCTGCAGCGCCAACACCACGCCCGCGCTGCGAGCCAGCAGCCCAACCGCAACGATAGCCAGTCCAGTGAGGCCGGCCTGCCAGGCCACCTCGAGATCCACCTCAGCGCCGATAAGGGCAAAGAGAACTAACTGGGCAAAAAACCAGACCCGATTGAGCGTGACCTCCAGCCGAATGGCCCTTTTTCGAACTCTTTCCAGCAGCACGAATCCCAATGCCATCACCCCCAGGAGCCCAGCAACACCGATATGCTCACCGAAGAGCAGTACAGCAAAGGCACCAGTCACGGTGACACCGACGCGCTCCAGGTGCGAGATCGAGAGGCGGCGGAACACAAGCACCATACCCAGGCCGATGATAGCCCCCAGTAGAATTCCCCCAACGATCTGCACCGGTATCCGAGCCATCTGGCCGATGAACGACCCGTCGGCCCGCAGCGCCATACCCAAGAAGGCAGTGAACAAGATGATGGCGAAGACGTCATCCACGGAGGCGCCGGCCAAGACGAAGTTGGGAACGCCCTGCCTCATCCCCCAGCCCTGCTCCCTGAGCCGCAACATCGCAGGCACGATGACGGCCGGGGAGACCGCCGCCAGCACGAAGCCCAGCATCCCGGCCTCCACCAAGGGCAGATCAAGCAGAAGGTACGCAGCGCCCGCAACAGTGAAACCTTCTAGCAAGCATGGAATAGCGTTCATTTTGATGGCAGTGCCCCCCACGCTGCGAAGCAGGTCTTTCTCCAGCTCCAGCCCCGCTCGCAGGAGGATTACCACCAGCGCGATAAAACGAGTGTCGATCGCGTTGTCCAACATGAAGGGGTCAAGCCTGTCGAAACCATAGGGTCCCAAGGCAATCCCGACCAGTATCATCCCTATTAGGCCGGGAAGCTTGACCCAGGTGAACAGCCGACTGGCAAGCATTCCCAGCACCAAGATCAGCATGATACTCAGAATCATCCGGTCTCCTCTTGTGACGGGCCACAGTAATAGCCCCTACTATTCTAACGCATTGATGCGCCGAATGGTAGGGGCTATATCGAAGCTGCTGGGAGCACCTGCGGTTGCGAGAACACCGGGCACGAACGCCCTCGGGGCAGTCTACCGACACTACGTCAAGGTCACCACCGTAGCGGATAGACCTCTGGATTGACACAGTGCGGCAGGTGTCGGCCCTCGAGGCCTGCCAGGAGATTCTCCGCCGCGATGACAGCCATCTTGTTGCGCGTCGCGATGCTGGCGCTGGCGATGTGCGGACAGACTATGCAGTTAGGCAGGCTCACCAGCGGGTGGTCAGGTGGCAAGGGCTCCGGCTCAGTCACATCCAGAGCTGCAGCAGCGATGACCTGAGTCTGCAACGCCCGAAGCAACGCGTCGGGATCGACGACGGGTCCTCGAGCTGTATTGACCAAGACAGCTGTCGATTTCATCTGGGCCAGCTCGGCCTCGCCGATCAGGTGATGGGTCTCGTCGGAGAGCGGCACGTGAATAGACACAAAGTCCGACTGGCTCAGCAGCATCTCCAGATCCACAGCATCGGCTACATCTGGATCCAGCCCTTCGGCATAAGGATCATAGTAGAGAACCCGCATGTCAAAGCCTCGAGCGCGTCGCGCCACAGCCTGACCGATCCGACCGAAGCCAACGATACCCAGGGTACCTCCGTAGACGTCGACACCCCGCAGGAGTTTGGGACCCCATGTCCGCCACTTCCCATTGGCCACGTAACGCGCACCCTCAACGATGCGCCGTGCAGCCGCCATCAAAAGCGCAAATGCGAAGTCCGCCGTCGTGTCCGTTAGCACGCCCGGTGTGTTTCCTACCGGAATGCCGCGGGCGGTGCAGACGTCGACGGCGATGTTGTTGTAGCCGACGGCGTAGTTGCTGACAACACGCAGGTTAGGCGCGGCATCGAGCAGTGCCTCATCCACGCGGTCGGTCAGCAGACAGTAGAGACCATTGATGTCCCGGACCTTCTCCAACAACAGGTCTCGGGGCACCGGCAGCTCGCCTTCCCAGACTTCAGCTTCGCACGTCTTCAGCACCATATCCAGACCCAAATCGGGCACTCGCCGGGTGACATAGACTTTGGGTTTCATATACAGCTCCTCTCGAATGGACGTCAGGCGATCACTTACTTGCGCGCGATGGCCTGCTGGACAGCCGCGGCAATGTGACGGGCCGACATCCCGTATTTCTCCAGTAAATCCAGATAGGGACCGGACTCGGCAAAGGTGTCGCGCAGGCCGATGCGCTGCATTGGCACCGGGTGATGCTCGACCAAAATCTCAGCCACAGCGCCCCCCAACCCGCCCAGGATCGTGTTGCTCTCAGCCGTGACCAGCGCACCGGTCTCCTCAGCCGCCTGAAGCAGAGTGGCTGTGTCCAGCGGCTTGAGCGTGTGGCAATCAATGACCCGGACACTCAAGCCCTCCTGTGCCAGCATTTCAGCGGCGACCAGCGCCTGCGCGACCATGTCGCGGATGGCCACAATCGTAGCATCGACGCCGTCACGGATCACCACCGCATCACCGATGCGGAAGGGATAGCTTTCGGTGTAAAGATCAGGGACTGGATCGCGGGTGAAGCTGAGGTAGACCGGGCCATCCCACTCGGCGGCAGCCCAAGTGGCCAGCTTTGTGGTCCATGCATCAGCCCCCGCCACCACCGTCGCGTTGGCGATGGCACGCATCAGGCTCAGATCCTCGTGACCCTGATGCGTCGGGCCGTCAGGGCCGGGCGTGATCCCCCCGTGACTCGACGCAAGCTTGACATTCAGACGCGGATAGTGGACGCTATTGCGCACCTGATCCAGCGCCCGCATAGTCAGGAAGACCGCATAGCTAGTGGCATAGGGAATCAGACCGGTGGTCGCCATTCCGGCCGCTGCCGCCACCATGTTTTGCTCAGCAATGCCGAAGTTGAACTCCCGTTCGGGGAAGGCCGCGGCGAAGGCCGTCGTGTTGACCGATTTGGCGACATCAGCGTTGAGCACCACCACGTTAGGGTTGCGCTCTCCCAGCACCAGCAGCGCCTCGGCATAGGCGTAGCGGGTAGCCTCTCCAGGGCCCTCCTCCAGAAGCGCACCGGCTTCGAGCAGTCGCACTACCTCCGACCGTATGTAATGATAGCCCAGCTCAACCATCGACAGTCTCCCCAAACAGCTCTACATCCTCGAGATCGCAGGAGAGGATGTCCGCCAGAGCCCGTAGAGCCTCTGCCTCGCAGGGAGCCTTGCCGTGCCAATCAGCGACATCCTCCATATAGGAGACTCCCTTACCCTTAACGGTGTGCGCGATTAGACAGGTCGGCAAGCCTTTCCTAGCCCCAGCGGTCTCTAGTGCCTGGACCACCTGGTCCATCGCGTGTCCATCGATGTCCACAACGTGCCAACCGAAAGCCCGCCACTTATCTGCCAGGGCTCCCAGCGGCATCACATCCTTAACGCATGCATCATTCTGCAAACGGTTGCGGTCGATGATTACTGTCAGGTTATCCAGGTTCCACTTCGATGCCGCCATCGCGGCCTCCCAGACGGAGCCCTCCTGAGTTTCGCCGTCACCGACGACAACCCAGACATGATAGTCCTTACCGCGGAGCTTGGCGCTCAACGCCATCCCCAAACCAGCCGACAGTCCTTGACCCAGCGATCCGGCGGTCATATCGATCCCCGGCGTCTTGCGCATGTCTGGATGCCCCTGAAGGATGCTGCCCAGTTGTCGCAGGGTGCTCAAGTGCGCTATCGCAAAATACCCGCGCTCGGCCAGCGCCGAGTACCAGACCGGGCAGGCATGACCCTTCGAGAGAATGAAACGGTCCCGGTCGGGCCACGCTGGATTCTGTGGGTTAATCCGCATCACGCGGAAGTAAAGCGCCGTTACCACATCGGCCGCCGAAAGCGATCCTCCGGGGTGACCGGCCTGCGCTGTAGTCACCATCTCAATGATATCACAGCGGATGCGCACAGCCATCGCCTCCAGCTCCGGCACGGTGAGCGGTTTGAATGTGTCAGGCATACTCTACCCTTTCCCCGATCAGTATCAGCCCCAATCCCTACACCCGCAGCCCTGCCAACACAAGGCTCAGCAGATCGCCATTGGCGAGCGATGCCCCTTCTCGAGCGTTATGATACGGCCCTGGGTTCTGTACCACAACCAGCCGCAGGTCAGGGAAGACCGTAGCATAGTGCCCCCCGGCCCCTGCCGCCGCAAACGCCGTGTGGGGCAGGTCAGGCCAGAGCACACCACGCTCGTTAGTCCAGAAACCGTAGCCATACATCCACTGTTCTGGAGGCGCATGGTCAATCAGATCGCCATTCACCTTAACCGCAGCCCGGACCCAGGCCTCCGGAACGACCTGCTGGCCTTCCCAGCGGCCCCAGTTGCACCAGAGCCAGCCGGCCCGCGCGAAGTCAAGCGGCGTGGTGTGCACCTGGCAATAGTAGCCGAAGATCGGCAGTCGGGCCCGTGGATGCAGGTCGAAGTTAGTAAGACTGTAATCGAAGGTCGCACCAATGGGAGCGGCTAGTTTCTCGTCGATCAAGCTCGCAAAGCCCACCGACCCCTCTGGATCGGCCACATCGTAGCGGCCATAGGCCGTAGCAATGGCGTGAGTGAGTATGTTCATCCCGTAGGTCTGGTAGTGGAAGACCCTGCCGGGAGCCTCACCGGGTTTCATGTAGCCGGAGGTGTTAGAAATCAGCTGCCGGTAGGTAATGGCGCGATCCTTGGGAAAAGCATAACGTCCCTCTTTGGGCCCCTCACCTGCCGGCACGTCCAGCATCTCAGGATAGATATCAGCGACTGGTGCATCAGCGGACGGGATGCGAGCCTCCGCAACAGCGATGCCCAGAACACTGCCATAGAATGACTTGGCGGCGGAGGCGATGCGGAGTGGCTCGTTAGGATCGTAGCCCCGGTTGAGCGCTGACACTAGATAACCGTCCTTGACCAGAGCGAAGCGATACCCACGCGCCCCAGCGTGCTCGTCGAGCCAAGCCTCGACCTGTATCAGCTTATCGGGGATGAATCCAGCCTCCTCCGGTGTCATTCGCGTCCACTTCATCGAGGGATAGACGATCATACAGAACTGGTTCCTCAAACTGTGTCACAAAATCGAACACATCCCACGCGGGACGCTGGGCTTGCAGGCTGGACAGATAGCTTCGAGGAACCTTCTCCTTTCTTCGGTTCTCCATCTGTCTCCTGTCCCGGTAGGCGCAGAACTCTCAACCGCCAAGCCGGTCGGGGGTATGCCCTACTTCGATTCTGCCGTAGTTCCCGAAGTCCTTGACTCTTACTTTTAGGGACCTTTCCCAAAGGCCATAAAAAGACCCCGTCGTGCGGCTTTCCGCCACTGCATCTTGCTACCGTCACTTTCATCGCAAGAGTCAACTGCGAGCCAGCTGGCAGGTCAATAACTCCTCTGCTTCTTCGCTCAACCACCCAAGCAGCCGTCTCATGATCGCAAGATGCGCATAAACTGCTTGACACGTGCGTCATCCAATCACCGAACTGTGGCGAAACAACCTTCAGTGGACCTGCGTTTTTCATTAGTTACCCTGATAAGACAAGTCTGGGTAGTCGTCTCTGCCGCGCAAGTGCTCCTCAGGCTCTTCCTGGTCTTCCTGGTCTTCCGGCCCATGTATCATGCATAGAGACGAACACTGAAAGATGTCACAACCGAGAGCTAAAACCCCGTCGAGCGCGTCGGCACGGATTACAGTTAGCGATTGGCTCCTATTTGACAATGGTGACGTCTTGCACCTAAGGATCCTCCCAGAAGTATACGCTAGGCTGTTTCACAGACAACTCCTCGCCACCGTGGGGAAGCTCCCGCGTGCATTCACTTCCAGTCTTGGGGCACTAAGCCGACCACGTCCCTCGCGAACCGGATGCCTAGAGTTCTGAATAAGATTCAATCCACCTTGGCGTAATAGTCCGCGATCTAGAAGCACGCCGGGTTCCCTTGACCATGGCTGCTAATTTCTGTCCCTAAGCTAGAATGGATCCCCACCTTGCCTGTAGCGCTAATGGATACAGGTGAGCGAAAACGCGTTATTGGGCCTGTTGGAGACGGGCCTAGGGCTCGGCTGGGTGACGTTGAACCGGTTACTGGCTGCCCGTATGGAGGGCATGACGGAGGAACTCGGCCTGCTTATCCGGATCACAACACTGGCGCTGATCCTGGCAGGCGTGCTAGGCATTGGCGCAGTGGGACTCACACCGCTTGTGAGCACGCGCAAGCTGCACCGCACCGACATCCCTTCTACGCTGCGCGTGATGGAGTAGACGTACGACGATCCGTCAGGTCAGACAAAGCACTTAACAACTTCTGAACACGGCTGGGGTATGATAGAGTACTATACGATTGGCGTGGATAGGGAGATGCCGTGAGCAGAACAATTCTCGTCGTTGACGACAAGCGCGAACTAGTGGCGATGGTCCGGGCCTACTTGATCGAGGAGGGGTTCCACGTCGTCACGGCCTTCAATGGGCAGGAGGCGCTCTTCGTGGCCCGTGAGACGCGCCCAGACCTCATCATCCTCGATCTGATGATGCCAAAGATGGGCGGCTACGACTTCCTCCGCACGTATACGCAGGAGGCCGACACACCGACTATCATCCTAACAGCCAAGGTCGACGAGAACGATAAGGTGCTCGGATTGGAGCTCGGTGCCGACGACTACGTGACCAAACCCTTCAGCATGCGGGAGTTGACCGCACGGGTCCGCGCGCTGCTCCGACGCGCGACCAAAGCGCCCAGGCAGTCAGAGGTCCTGCGAGCCGGCGAGGTCGTGGTGGATCTCGCAAGCCGCACCGTCACCGTTGGCGATCGGGTCATCGAGAGTCTCACACCCACGGAGTTCGAACTAATGCGGACGCTCATCGCCTCGCCAGGACGGGTTTTCTCGCGCTTCGATCTCCTTACTCAGCTACAGGACGATGCTTACGCAGGGTACGAACGGACCATTGACGTTCACATCCGCAACCTGCGGACCAAAATCGAGCCCGATCCAGGTCATCCGTGCTACATCGAGACCGTCTACGGTGTTGGTTACCGTTTCGCCAAGCAGAGAGGCTGACGTACAACGCGATGGGCAAGCAGCTGACCGTGTGGCAGCGTTCAATCTCAGTCAAGCTAGCGCTGGCGTTTCTCTTTGTGGGCGTGCTTGGTGCAGCTCTGGTGGCGCTTTATGTCGGCCTGCGAACCCGGACGGCCTTTGAGCGGTTCCGTTTGGATCAGGAACTCGTCCCCCTGGTTGGCGCGCTCAAAGCCCATTATCAGGAGCGCGAGAGCTGGACCGGCGCGGGCCCACTGCTACGCCGATCCAACGACGTGGCGATGGGTAGGGGGATGATGCACGGATGGACCTTGCGCACCAGCCTTGTCGATACCGATGGCATCATTCTCCAAGATACAATTCCTCGGCAAATCGGTGAGCAGGTGTCGCGAACTGAGCTACGGCGAGCCGTAGCTCTAGAGCACGATGGCGTGGTGGTCGGCTATCTCCTCGTCGAGGGCATACACGGGCAGCCCCGACAAGAGACATTGGAGGCCGCGTTTCTGAGCCGGGTGCGCAATGCTATCCTGCTGAGCGCCCTCACCGCGGCGGGTGTGGCGCTGCTGGTGGGAGGGCTGTTGACCCGGACGCTAATGGGACCAATTCACGCCCTCACCACAGGCACCCGTGCCGTCGCCGACGGTGACCTGGGCCATCAGGTGGTCGTCTCCAGCCAAGATGAGTTGGGTGAATTGGCCCGTTCCTTCAACCAGATGATTGGCGATCTGGCACACACGGCCCAACTTCGGCGACAGATGACCGCCGACATTGCCCACGATCTCAGGACGCCGCTCAGCGTCCTGATGGGCTATACAGAGGCGTTGAACGACGGCAAGCTCAAGGGTAGCGCTGAGATCTACACCGTGATGCATTGTGAGGCCCAGCACCTGAACCACTTGGTCGGCGATCTGCGCCTGCTCTCACTGGCCGATGCCGGCGAGTTACAGTTGAGTTGCCAAGCGCTGAGCCCAGAGAGTCTGTTGGAGCAGGTAGAGGCGGCTCACCGGGTGCAGGCAGAGGCGTCAGGGATCTCCCTGGTGGTCGATGCGCCAAGCGACCTGCCGTCGATCTCTGCGGATCCTGAACGGATGACACAGGTACTGAACAACTTGGTGACCAACGCAATGCGCTACACACCATCCGGCGGCACCATCCGCTTGCGCGCCCAAGCCGCCGCAACAGCAGTTCATATAGACATCGCGGACAACGGCAGCGGCATCGCCCCGGAGGACCTACCCTACGTTTTCGAGCGTTTCTACCGTGGTGACCGGTCGCGGCAACAATGGCAGGGTGAGTCTGGGTTGGGGCTGACGATCGTGAAGTCATTGGTTGAAGCACAGGGGGGTAGCGTCGCCGTCAACAGCTCCCCGGGGGCAGGCGCCTGCTTCACCATCTCCTTGCCCATCGCATAGTCGCTGTCGCATTCCATAGGTATTTACGGCATTCCTCCTTAACTTTACTTTCCGGTAAATGGATGGATTGAGCATCACTTGTTCAGACAATTCGAGCAATCCAAAATGACCGGAGAAGTCTCCGGTGATAGGAACCTTACCAAAATCGATAGAAAAGGGAGCGTTTAGCCGCTTACGGCGGCTTCAACAGGCCGCGCTTGG
>PWVB01000081.1 GCA_003562365.1 Anaerolineae bacterium | reverse complement strand
GACGGCGGCGTGACCCCGCAGATCTCCTCCAACGCCCGCACAGCAGCGGCGTGGTGCGCCGTTGAGCAAACACCGCGGATGCGCGACGTGATCACCGGCATCTCCTCGGCTGGCGCGCCCAACACCAAGCACTCAAAACACAGATACTCCGTAGCCTGCCGGCGCCTTGAGATCACCGCCCCCTCGCGAACCTCCACGATCACACGCGCGTGACCTCTGATGCGACTCAGTACGAACGTCAGGGTAGCCATGCCCCTTTACCTTCTATACCCTCCACGTCGCCCCTGGCTCGCCACCTAGAACGCTGTCTGATCTCAGACCGAGTCTAGCCCAATTCCCAAAAACCCGCAACCAACCCTAACCAAGGGATGGCGTGATAGGTCGTGCGACGCAGGCCTAATCTGGGCTACTGGACACGCCAAATGCGCCGCCGGGGCGTCGCTCCCCCTGAATCGATACCGCGACCAACTCGCACCCCAGACCAACCGACACCCTCAGAGCCGCTCCCCCTGGGTCGAAGGCCTCCAGTCCTATCGCTGGACAAACATGCCAAAGCCGCTATACTGGCGTGGCACCATCCTCCAGAAAGTCTAGCGAACTAAAGACAGTGCCCGGTTACAGAATGACACGGAATCAACAGATCAAGCTAAGCGACCATCGTGACACAGTACAGATCACCCTCCCCGATGGGCGTGTCTATGAAGGTCCCATCGGCGCCTCTGTGGAGGCTTTCTTCGAGGTTGCCTATCCGGATCACGAGGCGCCGCTCATCGCCGCCCTCGTTGACGGAGATCTGCGTGAGCTGACCTTCACGCTAGACCGCGATTCGGATGTTGCCCCCATCGATCTATCTCAATCCGACGGCGTGCGCATTTACAGGAGATCTCTCACGTTTCTGATGATCGTTGCCGCCAGCCACCTCTTCCCTGACGTCGAGGTTTTCGTGGATCACTCGCTGCCCTTCGGTGGTTATTTTTGCGAGGTCCGCAATCGAGAACCCTTCAGCGAGTCCGAGCTCGAGCAGTTGGCGGCGGAGATGCAGAACCTGGTGGAGGCGGATATACCCATCCAAAGGGAAAAGGTACCGCTCGATCAAGCTCTCCAAACCTTTCGGGGGCGCCACGAGGTCGACAAGGTGGCGATCTTTGAGGAGCGCGACCGGCAGCACAAGGCCTACTTGCGCTTGTACGGGCTGAACGATTATCAGGATTACTTCCACGGCTATATGGTGCCGAGCACCGGCTACCTCAAGCACTTCCGAGTCCTGAGATGGGAGGAGGGCTTCATCCTCCAGTTTCCGCGTCGCCATCAGCCAACCCAGTTGCAGGAGCCTGTTCGGTATGCGCAGCTGAAACGTGTCTTCAGAGAGTATGGAGAGTGGCTTCGCTTGCTGAAGACCGAGCACGTGGGCGGCCTCAATCGGGCCATCAAGCGCGGCCGAATCCGCGAGATTGTCCTGGTCTCGGAGGCGCTCCACGAGCAGGTCATTGCCAGCATCGCCACGAAGATCGCAAGCTGCCGACATCGTCTGCGTTTGGTACTGATCGCCGGGCCCTCATCTTCCGGCAAAACCACCTTCTCAAAGCGCCTGGCGGTCCAACTGCTGGCCCACGGCATCCGTCCGTTCGCCCTGGAGTTGGATAACTACTTCGTGAACCGCGATGACACACCGAAAGACGAGTTTGGCGAGTTCAACTTCGAAGCGCTGGAGGCGGTGGATCTACCGCACTTCAACCAGCAGCTTCAGGCGCTGTTACACGGAGAGCAGGTCCAACTCCCCCGCTACAATTTCCTCACCGGTCGCCGCGAGCCCGGCCCGACGGTGCAACTTGATCCCGATCAGATGATCATCGTCGAGGGCATCCATGGGCTCAATCCTCGCCTGGTCTACGCCCTCGCCGACGACATTCTCTTCCGGATCTACGTCTCCGCCCTCACACAACTCAACCTCGACCGCCACAATCGCGTGCCGACCACCGATACTCGCTTGATCCGCCGCATCACCCGCGACGCCCGCACTCGGGGATACTCAGCAACCGACACGCTGCAGCGCTGGGAGAGCGTGAGGCGTGGCGAAAAACAGCACATCTTCCCATATCAGGACTATGCCGATGTGATGTTCAACTCGGCCCTGGTCTACGAGCTATCGGTGCTGAAGCCGCTGGCTGAGCCTCTGCTCCTCCAAGTCAACCCCCGGTCCCGTCAGTGGGTCGAAGCCAAGCGTCTGCTCAAGTTCCTGCAATGGTTTCAGCCGCTGGACCAGTCTATGGTCCCGGAGAACTCACTGCTGCGGGAGTTTGTGGGCGACCTTGCGCTGGAAGAGTTCCACTGGGACTAGATAGAATGTCGACGTGTCCGAACTGTGGCATCGATCTGGGTGACGCTACCGTCGTCTGTCCGCGTTGCGCCGCAACAATAGACGAACGGCAAGAGCGCGCCACGGGACTCTCATTCTGGCCACCTACAATACGCTTCCGGCCGAAGCGAGCGGGCAGAGCCCGCCGCATCTGGAGCCGAGTGCTGCTGCTCTTCATCGCTGCGTTGCTCTTCGCAGGAGGGTTGGCAGCCTCGGCCTATGTTGGCGTCTACCACGGCGAGCGCGACCGTCAAGTACGGAGAGCAGACGCGATCGAGGAGCATTATCAGGCCGGCCTCACCGCGCTGAACGACGGACGTTACGAGCGCGCAGCAGCGGAGTTTGCCTACATCCTTGAGATCGAGCCCCGCCACGCCCTGGCCCAGCAGGGACTGACGGAGGCGCGGCTCCGGCTGGAGGTCAAGCCGACTCCCACGCTGGAGGTAGCGCAGTCACTGGCCGAACAGCTACTGGAGCAAGCCGAGGCCTCCTATGAACAGCAGGATTGGGTCGCGACAGCGCGAACCCTGACCCAGCTTCGAGCGCTCGATCCGACGCACGCCCAGGCCTCCGTAGAGGCAATGCTCTTTGAGAGCCTCTACCGCGCCGGGCGGGAATTCCTGGACGAGGACCAACTCGAGGTCGGGATTTCCTACCTGGATCAGGCGATCGCATTGCGTCCCTTGGACGCCGATGTGGTGGCTCAGCGCCGCTTGGCCGTACGCTATCTCGACGCCCTTAGCTATTGGGGCGTAGATTGGGAGGTAAGCATCCAGCGGTTCGAGGCGCTCTACGCTTCTGCACCTGACTATAAGGACGTCGCCCAACGCCTGTACCAGGCGCATCTCCGCTATGGAGACTTATTCGCCGATCGGGGCGAGATGTGTCCCGCAGAGATCCAGTACAGTCAGGCGCTGCGAATGTTCAGCGATAGCCGTCTTGAACAACGGCGGTCGGACGCCGCGCAGGTCTGCCTGGTAGCCACCCCAGCACCCGTGGACGGCGCACTGCCCGTCCTCACGCCACAACCCATTCCGGGCTTCTCGGTAGGCCGACTCGCCTATCCCGTCTATAATGGCGCCTCCGGCCTCTACGACCTTTACGCCCTTTATGACAGTGGAAGGATCATCCGCATAGCCGCCAGCGCCGATCAACCTTTCTGGGAGTGGGGCACCGGGCGGGTAGTCTATCGCGATCGGGCCACCAGCACCATCCGGATGATGCTACCAGAGGAGGGGGTCCCTCTGCAGCTGCTTCCCGCCGGACAGAAAGCCTGGCCGACCTTCTCACCCGACAGTCAGCGTTTGGCCTACGCAGCAGCAGGTGCCGATGGTATCTGGCATATCTACATCGCCAACACCGATGGCAGTGATGAGCCGCGGCAGCTCGCGCCGGGCTGGGCCCCTGCTTGGGGGCGCAACGGCCTGTTAGCTTACACAGGATGCGATGCCGAGGGTGTGTGCGGCATCATCCTCGACAATCCCGATGATGGGCTAGCCGGCGGGCGTCTCACCGCGAGCCGGCAGGATGTCGCCGCCAGCTGGGCCCCTGGCGGCAATATGCTGGCCTATATGAGCAACGTCACCGGGAACTGGAACCTCTTCTTGCTCAGTCCTGAAGGAGCCGTCCAGCAGCTGACCGATACCCCGTCCGACGAGGGCCTTCCCGCTTGGTCACCGGATGGCAGCCATATGGCCTTCGTGAGCAATCGCGACGGTAATTGGGCCATCTATGTTATGGACCTCGGATCGCGTGATTCACATCGTATCCTCGATCTAGGCTCTGCGCTGCCGGGCTGGGAGAATCAGCGCCTCTCCTGGGCGCCTTGACGAAAACGGGAATGCGAGTATAAATAGGTTGTTCGGGGCGTGGCGCAGTTTGGTTAGCGCGCACGGTTTG
>PWVB01000420.1 GCA_003562365.1 Anaerolineae bacterium | reverse complement strand
CTGTAAAAAGGTAGGCGCGTCAGCGGCACGCCCCACATATTGTGTTTTACAAGACAAAAAACGGCATATGTAGTGGGTAAGGCTGAGATTTTCCGTACTTCGCGACCTTTTTTCAGTAGAGTCAAGTGTAGTCGTGCTTGAAGGCCTGAATGTATCTGGTATGTTGGCAAACCATTGTTTGGCCCGGGCAATCAGCGACGTTGGATTTGCCGAATTTCGTAGGCAGTTAGCGTACAAGACAGCATGGTATGGCTCTGAGTTGATGGTAGCCGATAGATTTTTCCCATCATCGCGCTTGTGTCGTCACTGCGGCTGCATCAATTCGGAGTTGAAGTTGTCAGACAGAGAATGGACATGTGACTGTGGTGCAATACACGACCGCGACTTGAACGCGGCTATCAATCTACGCAATTTGGCATCAAAAACTACCGCCAGTTCGGCGGAAAGTCACGCTTGCGGAGAGGATATAAGACCAACGGCAGTATTGTTGGCGGCCTCGTTGAAGCAGGAACCAGGCATAAAACCTCATGGTAGATTTTAGTAGGTATTGGAGAACGGTCTAGTGCAGTCCTGCCCACTAATGATATCAAAGCGCCTATAATCTGATTATCTTCTCAAACTCCATTAGCCGTGGGGGTACGTCAATGACCGGCGGTCTCTCCGTCTGGCCGAAAAAAGATGGTGCGAATATGGGCGGACAACAGGTGTGCGGACGGACCTGGCGATAGAGGCGTTGGGAGGGGGCACGCCAAAAAAGATAGCAGGAAGACTTTGGATATCTTAGGAGTAACGAAGCAGGGCACTGCTCCGACCGGCCTGGCACGTGGGCGACGTGCCTCCTACTGTAGGAAGAGGACAGAAGGAGAATCAGAGAAAGGAGAAGGTTCCTCGATGCCATCTGTCCAACCTGGAAGCCCCGCATCCTATATGGGACGTGCTTGACACATTGACATAGTTTGAGGAACCAGGACTGATGATGAAGTGTGGTGTGGTTTTTCCACAGACCGAGATTGGCACTGATGTAGCCGCGATTCGTAGTTACGCGGAGGCGGTTGATGCATTGGGCTATGATTACCTGCTAACCTTCGACCACGTTGTAGGGGCCAATCCGGAGCGACCCGGCCCCTGGCAGGCTGGTCCGTATAATTACGAGAGCATGTTTCATGAGCCCTTTGTGCTCTTCGGTTACCTCTCGAGTGTCACCAGCGGGCTCGGCTTTGCCACTGGCATCTTGATTTTGCCGCAGCGTCAGACCGTCTTGGTGGCTAAACAGGCCGCTGAGGTGGATCTGCTCTGCGGCGGACGACTCCGTCTGGGTATCGGCGTTGGCTGGAATCCAGCGGAGTACGAGGCGCTGGGTCAGGATTTCCACCGCCGCGGTCACCGCCAGGCAGAACAGGTGGAAGTCCTGCGTCAGCTCTGGACCCGCCGGCTGGTTGACTACACTGGCGAGTATCATCAGTTGCCTGATGTTGGCATCTATCCGTTGCCCCGTCAGCGTCCGATCCCCATTTGGTTTGGCGGAGGGTCCGACGCTGTACTGCGCCGTATGGCGCGGCTCGGTGACGGTTGGATGCCCAACACTGCTTCCCCGGAGGAGTTGGCGGAGCGGATGACCCAGCTTAGGGGATATCTCCGCGACGCTGGACGCGACCCGCGGGACTTCGGCTTGGACGTGCGAATTGATGTGGGCCGCGTGGGTGAGGAGGCCTGGGGCCAGCGCATCGAGCGACTGCAGGCGTTGGGTGTCACCCACATTTGTATCAACACGATGAACCGAGGATATTCGCCCGAGGCACACATCGATGCGATCGGGCGCTTCAAGGCAGTGTGGGATACGCGCGTAGGGTAGGGGCGCGCTGTCTTATCGATCGAGGAGGTGATCAATGGACTTTGCTGACCGCGTTAGCCGCCTGGCCCCAGAAGGAGCTTACCATATGCTGGCCCGTGTCCAGGCCTTGGAGGCGCAGGGCCACGATATCATTCAGCTGCAGATCGGGCAGCCCGACGTGCCCACCTTTGAGAACATCGCCGCAGCGGGGATTAGCGCAATTGAAGCGGGGCAGACCCGCTATAATCCGCCGGGGGGCCTGCCAGCGCTTCGCCGCATCATCGCCGAGGACGCTGGTCGGCGCCGCGGCTTGGAGGTCGCTCCGTCCGAGGTCGTTGTGGCCCCGGGCGCAAAGCCGATGCTCTTCTTTCCCGCGCTGGCGCTGGTCCAGCCGGGCGACGAGGTGCTCTATCCGGACCCGGGCTTCCCCACGTACGCCGATATGATCTTGGTGGCGGGCGGTACCCCGGTGCCCATTCCACTGCGCGAGGAGAATGACTTCGCATTCGATCTGAGACTACTGGATGCGCGTATCAGCGATCGCACGCGCCTGATCATCCTCAACTCGCCGAGCAACCCGACGGGAGGCGTGCTCTCCCGCGAGGTTTTGGCGCACGTTGCTGCAGCAGCTCAGCGCTACGATGCCTGGGTGCTGTCCGATGAGATCTACAGCCGTCTGACCTTCGATGGTGCGCCAGCACCGAGTATCGTCACGTTATCAGGTATGCGGGAACGCACCGTCATCTGCGACGGCTTCTCAAAAACCTACTCAATGACCGGCTGGCGCCTGGGCTTTGGTATTATGCCAGAAGGGCTGGCAGAGCGCGTCGAACTGCTGCTGACGCACAGCGTCGGCTGCACCGCCACCTTCACCCAGTACGCGGGTATCGAGGCCCTGACGGGGCCCCAAGATGCGGTGGAAGCCGTGTTGGCGCAGTATCAGCGGCGCCGGGATGTGCTCGTCGCGGGCCTCAACGGTATCCCCGGTGTGTGTTGCCGTGTGCCCCAAGGAGCTTTCTACGTCTTTCCCAACGTGGCTGCCTTTGGTCGCAGCGCTGACTGGCTGGCCGACTATCTCTTGGAAGAAGCCAACGTTGCTGTGCTCCCCGGTACCGCGTTTGGCGCCGGCGGGGAGGGCTACCTGCGCCTGTGCTTCGCCAACTCGCTCGACAACATCCAATTGGCGCTGGAGCGTATCGCAAAGGCGCTGACGCGACTGTATCCCGGAGGCTAGGGCATACAGAAGGCAGCAGGTCGGGGTGCGAAATTCGGCTTGCTGCCTCTGGCTCAGCTGACTATGGTTAGTCCTTGGCCTCTTGCGCTTCGCGCCAGGCCTCGTATTCGGGCCACGCCTCCTCCGAGAGCGGATAGTAGGTGCGCAGCTCTCCGCCCTGTGCGAGCCGCATACGGGTGAACTCCTCCCATTCGGCGTGCTCACTGGCCTTGCCGGTCAGCTCTGGCGCCAGACCGATGGGGACCACCACTGCCCCGTCATCGTCGGCGACGATGATGTCGCCGGGCATCACCAGCACGTCGCCGCAGGCGATGGGCACGTTGGCGGCAAAGGGCACGATGTTCGTCTGGGTGTGAAAGTTGGGCGTCAAGCCCCGCAACCAGTAGCCCAGGTCGAGGGTCTGGGCGTGGGGATAGTCGCGGATACAGCCGTCGATCACGACGCCGATGCCGCCCTTGCCCATAAAGTAGGTCAACATCATCTCGCCGAAAACACCACTAGCCATATCGCCTCGAGCATCGACGACCACGATGTCGCCGGGTTGGGTTAGATAGAGTACGCGGCGGTGCAGCTGTCGTTCTCGATCCTCATATTCGCCGGCGCCGTAGAGATCCTCGCGCTTGGGCATAAACTGCAGCGTAAGTGCGGGCCCTACGATGCTCCGCCCTGGGGTCCAAGCGATGGGCCCCTTGATAAAGGGGTCGCTGACGCCCAAGCGGCTCAGCTCGCCAGCGCAGGTGGCGGCGCCGATGCCCTGTAGCCCATCGATCAACGTCTGTGGGGGGCGTGCAATGTCGGGAACCTCTCTCATCATCTCAGGCTTTTCTCCTTTTGTAACCGTTTAGTAAAGTGAGCAACAGACGCTCTAAGCCGTTTCTAAGACAAATCTGATGCTTTTCTAAGCCGACCCAGGTACAGTAACACGCGTATGAACAGTCCAGAAACCGTCACGATCGAAGCGTTTCAAGCGCTCCAAGCACAGTTAGCCGTCTTGCAGGCCGAAGTCCAAGAACTACGGGCGGAAAACGCACGCTTACGTAACGAAAACCAGCGTTTGCGTGAGGAGTTGAAAGCCCTCAAGCAGGCGCCCTTCAAGCCTCGTCGCCGTCGCAAGTCTCAACGCAAAGATCCCACACAGCGGCAACAGCAAGGCCGCAAAGCAGGTCATGCGGGAAGTGGACGGTCACGTCCGACCCGCATTGATCG
>PWVB01000153.1 GCA_003562365.1 Anaerolineae bacterium | reverse complement strand
CCGCGTCTGCTGGGTGCCGGTCTTCTTCACCGCGCAGGCCCTCGTGCATCCAGGTCGCCACCACTTCACGAGACGCCCTATCAACCAGGTCCTCACGGTAAGTGCTGTTGCACCAAGCAAGTGCGACTGCAACTCTCGAGGATTGCAGCGTGGAGTCGCATCTGCTACTCGCTGAAAACGGACACCAAACTCGATGAGGATCGCGTTTCTGGGCGACGTGTATACGGCTGACCTCGATGCCTATCCACCTGTGGACAGGCGGATCGCCAAGCTTCTACGGGAGTGCGATCACGTTGTCGCGAACCTGGAGGGGCCGGTGACCGCATGCAACAACCCGATATCCAAGACTGGGCCAGTGATGAGACAGTCGATTGTGGCGCTAGAACTGCTCCACCATCTTGGTGTGGATGTCATCGGCCTGGCCAATAACCACGTTCTGGATCACGGACAAAGAGGCCTGAAAGACACGCTAGAGCTCGTGTCAGCGCACGGTTTCGGCTTTGGCGGAGCGGGTTTGTCGATTCAACAAGCGTACTCGCCCATCCGACTCTGGTCAAACGAAGCACGCGTGTCGGTGCTCTGTGCCGGGGAAAACGGCTTCGGATGCCTTGCGCCTCCTAATCGCGAGTTAGGATACGCTTGGCTCTTCCATCCCACGCTGGAGAGCATCCTGATCCAGGAGGCCCGTGAGGCGGATCATGTGATCGTGTTCTGCCACGGCGGAGTGGAGCGCATTGACAGACCCCTGCCGGAGTTCAGATGGGCATACCACCGTCTGGTGGACTTGGGCGCTTCTGCAGTGATCGGTCATCATCCGCACGTAACGCAGGGCATTGAAACATACCAAGGCGCCCCGATTTGCTACAGTCTTGGGAACTTCTGTTTCGTGAAAGAGCAGGCCGGGGAGACGTGGTACAGTTCGCAGATACCGATTCTTGCCGTCAACCGCGATTCTGTTGAGCTATCCGAGTTGCATCACGCTAAGCTTGATCTGGCTCGTGGCTTACTGTACGATGAGGCACTTGCCCCGGATGAACGCACCGAAGGCCTTAGCGCTGAATTCGAGACTGGTGAGTATCACAGGAGAATCAACGAGGACATCCGAGAGCTGTGGTTCACACGCTACATCAACCAGTACGAAGATGCTGTCAATGCGTTCACACCACCTCTCTCTGGTAGACGCCTTGTGAGGCGCATAGTGAGCCTTGCTCTGGGCCGAACTCAACCATTCCAGCCACTGCGTGTGCAAGCGCTACTTGAAATCGAATCACATCGTTGGGCAGTAGCCCGAGCGATGCGCATAATCGTAGGAGAGGAGGGATCGTAGGTTCCATGCTTGATTTCCTTTTCTCGGCAGAGCCTTCACTGGAGCTCAGGCTGCGGGACGCGCTTCGGTCAGTGGCTTTAGACCCTGACCGGCCAATTAGGATCTTCAGCGGTGACTGGGGCTGCCTCGCGGCCGCGGGAAGACCGTATCCGTGCTTCGATCCGATTGAGACCGATAGATACGTTATCGTGGTTCTAGGGGGCCCGCTACCGCGCCACGACTTCACCGTCGCCACAGCCTCGGAAGGCAACGATGGGACTTCGTGGATTCTTGATCAGTGGAAGCTGAAGCGGAGGCTCCGCTGGGACGAAGACCTGGTTGGGCACTTCGCTGTACTCTGTGTCGACAAGTCCCTGGGTCGCGTCGAAGCCGTCACGGACATTAACAGCTTTGTGCCCCTTTATGCGACGGGGCTGAGACACAAGCCGAGGGTCTTGCTGCTTGGTAGCCACGTTGACGGACTGGCGGTTGCTGCTGATCGCCTGCACGATGTGGACGAAGTGTCGATAGGTGACTTCCTGACCTACACCACGGTCACCTATCCCTACACTTTATACCGCAATGTGCAGCAGCTTCCCCCTGCGGCGCTACACCGGTTGACCGATGACAACTTGCTCTCAGAGCCATACTGGACGCCGAGAGAGTGTGACCATCCAGTCGCCTTTGATGACTGTGCTCGTCGGGCCCGGGATACACTTGTGAATAACGTAGAGCGGATCTGCTCTGGGCAAGAGACCGTAGGGGTGCTTCTAGGTGGAGGGGAAGACTCCCGAGTGGTGGCCAGCGTGTCGCGCCGATACGCACACACGGTGGCGGTGACGTTTGCTGACACACACAATCGTGAGGTCCGAATCGCGAGTCGGATAGCAGACGAACTGGGGATCGACTGGCAGCTGGCACTGCGAACGCCCACCCATTATCTGGACAACTCGGATTCATCTCTCATGTTGGCCGAGTCCCACCGTCAGTTCTTGGACGCCCACTCAGTTGGACTTCTTCAACACTGGCCGACAGACCAGCGGCTTCTCGGAGGCCATCTGGCCGATGTGCTGCTGAAAGGGCATTACGTTGCCCAAAAGAAGTGGGCTGGCATCGCCCTCGCTGTGACTGAGCATCCTCGAGACACCCACGCTCCGCAGGATTGGCCCTGGGTCCGACAGATCGTGCAGAGAAGGTCACTTCACCGTGACCGCATCAGGCAGTACCGACCTCAGAGCTCCGGTGAGTGGGCTCGGCTATGGCCCGCGTCTCAACTCCTTAGCCTTGGTCATCTGGCGGCAAACCGCAGGCTGTATCCCACGTACGAGCCTTTTATCGATTCCTCATTCCTGAAGCTCGCAGCCCTCTCTTCGCAGCGATGGACGATGAACAGAAGACTCTTCCACGCAGCGATGAAACCGCTACTGTATGACACACGTCACGTTCCTCACAGCAAGGGATTCTACCCCTATTATGGACTGACCATCAATGCTCCACTGCAGTTGCTGTGGGCGGTTCGGGGGAGAATCCTGTCAGCCGTGAATGGTCTCCTCCAGAGGTCCCGCCCGAATCAGGGTCCTTGGCCCGTATGGAACGATCTGGCGGACGGCGACGCCTTCCGTGCACACGTGGGTCATCTAATAGCAACAACACTCCCTCAGCGGCCCTCGAGTGTATGGCCGCAGGTCGCAGAGTTCACGTCAGAGGGTGCAGGGTCAGCACGATTCAGAGCGCTTCAACTGCTCGAGTGGGCCAACTGGCGGTCGCTAGTAGACCGGCCGAACTGAGTCTCCGCCTCCAGACAGCAAGGGATTGGCCAAGACGGACCAATCAGATGAATACCGAGGGAGCCATCGAACTGACATGACTGCACACAACGCACAGCTGCTGGGGCCCAGGTGGCGCAGGCCCATTACTGCCGTCGCAAGTATCTCAGGCCGGCTCGGATGGCTGCTTACGGGTATCAGCTTCAAGAGTTGCTTGCCGTGTCACCCGACAGCGTCCTGGAATTGGGTATCGGGAGCGGGTTCGTCGCCTACGGTCTGAGGCGCGGCGGCCTCGCGGTTACCACCCTCGACCTCGATCCGGCGCTCGAACCCAATGTGGTAGGCTCCGTCACCGATCTGCCCTTTCCTGACGGTTCCTACGATGTGATCGGTTGCTTCGAGGTACTCGAGCACGTCCCGTGGTCGCTGGTCCCGGTTGGGCTGAGCGAGATTCATCGGGTTTGTCGCCGGTGCGCCGTCATCAGCCTGCCCGACGCGCGAACAGCTATACGGGTCCACATCCCTGTGGTGCTTCGCCGGCAGCTGTTCAACCAGCCGTTCTGGCGACCGAACGAACACGGGTTCGACGGCGAGCACTACTGGGAGATCAACAAGAAAGGCTATCTCCTCGAGGAAGTGATGGCATGCCTCACGGAGCCCGGATTTCGGGTAGGGCGGACCTTTCGACCGTGGGAAATGTCACGCCATCGATTCTTCCGGCTGGAGAAGATAGACCAATGAGTCAGAGAGTCGACAAGCCCTCATATGCCGCAGATCAGTGATGGCTACTCCATTTGCGACATATGTGCCCAGCGGTACAATGGTGAACAGAGGCGTGTCCGAATAGGCGAGAAGAAACAGGTTAGGAGGTCTACACATCGAGTCGCAGGTCATGCCAGGGGAGAACGGTGTTATGCCCGATGAGCAGGAATATGCCCGCAATCGTATCACACAGTCTGCGCGATGGCCGTTGCTGCTGCGCATACCACCCGGGACACTTATCTTGGCTGTCCTGGGATGGCTGGTGCTCGCGTGGACTGTGTTCATCGCAGTAGACATCCTGCGCGTAGTCGATCTCGGGATGAACAGTCCTATGTGGCGACACCTGTTCAACAACCGCCCTATCGAGTGGACGCAGTGGCTTATCCTGGCCTGTGCCGTAGTAGCAGCCGCTTACCTGGCCGGAAGGCTCCACTCGG
>PWVB01000040.1 GCA_003562365.1 Anaerolineae bacterium | reverse complement strand
GTGCAAAAAGATCTGAGCGTCAGAACGCATCGGTGTCCTCACTGTAATCTAGTTCTCGACCGCAACGTCAATGCTGCGGTTAATATGCTTCATCTGGCTCGGACGGGGCCTTCGGGACATAACGCGGGCGGATGTAACGCCGAGCGTGTCCCGAGAAGCTCCCCACTTTAAGGGGGAGAGTCGTCACCGAAGAGTGTCTACCATCCGAGATAAAGTCACCAGTCGACCACCGACCCGTCGAAGGCGTCGTAGGACTGGGGATTGCGCCAGTCGTGATCGATCTTGTCGGACAATGCCTCTTCGTCAAGCTCGATGCCCAGCCCCGGCTTGATAGGCAAGGCTACGTAGCCATCCTCGAAGGTGAAGGGCTCCTTGAGATACCCTTCTCCTAGCGTCGTGTGCTCCTGGGCCAAGAAGTTGGGTATGGCGGCATCAAGCTGGATGCAAGCAGCCAGCGCGATGGGACCCAACGGACAGTGCGGAGCGATGCCAGCATAATAGGCCTCGGCCATGCCGGCGATCAGTCGGGTCTCGAAGATGCCCCCAGCGTGGCAGAGGTCGGGTTGCAGGATCGAGGCGGCGCGTTTCTCCAACACTTCACGGAAACCCCACTTGGTGTAGAGGCGCTCGCCGGTGGCGATGGGGATGTGGGTGCTGTGGGCGATGTCGGCCAGGACATCGACGTTCTGACACTGCACCGGCTCCTCGATGAACATCGGATGGTAGGGCTCTAACGCCTTGACCAGCAGCTGGGCGGTCTGGGGACTGACAGCGCCGTGGAAATCGATCGCGATATCGACCTCGGACCCGGCGGCCTCGCGCAGGGCTGCGAAATGATTGGTGGCTTGCTCGACGAACGCCTGGCTTTCGATGATGCGGGCAGGTCGATCCTTGGCGACGCCGGTCTTGAAAGCCGTAAACCCCTTGTTGACCCACGATTTGATGGTGTCCGGTCGCACGCCGCCTTTGTAGATGCGGATACGGTCGCGGGTAGGCCCACCCAAGAGTTTGTAGATCGGCACGCCTAAGGCCTTGCCGGTGAGGTCCCAGAGTGCCTGCTCCACGCCACTCAGTGCGCTAGTAAGCAGTGGGCCTCCCCGGTAGAAGGCATGGCGATACATCGCCTGCCAGTGGTGAACGACCCGTGTCGGGTCCTTGCCGATCAGATAGGGGGCCAACTCCTCGACAGCCGTGGCGCAGGTGAGCGCTCGGCCCTCCAAAATCGGCTCCCCCAGGCCAACGAGCCCCTCGTCAGTGTGGATCTTGAGGAAGATCCAGCGCGGTTTGACGAGAAAGGTTTCCAGTTTTGTGATCTTCATAGTGTGCCTCCGTTGCTCAATTGGATTCCCTGTTCTGCTCGGCCATTATAGTCGCTCTGCCAGGCAGGCATAGGCCAGCTGTGTTGGTTGGCATTTGCTGGTAGGTGGTCTATAATGGCGCTTAGCTCAGAAATCAACGCATAGCTGGGCTTCGAGCGCCAGGGAATTTGAGTGAACGCGTTCTGATTTTGATTGCTTCTGTGAAGTGCTTTAGTCGTGTACCTGGAGTAATGAAAGGATAGGTGTTCAATGTCAAGCATCCTCATCATCGGAGCCGGCATTGGCGGGATCGCCGCGGCGGCGCGACTGGCGAAGGCCGGCTATAGCGTGACGGTGTTGGAGAAAACCGGACAGCCCGGCGGACGCGCATCCACGATTGAGGGACAGGGCTTCTACTTTGATACCGGACCTTCGCTCTTTTTGATGCCGCCGACCTATGCGCAGACCTACGCAGATCTGGGAGAGCGCATAGAGGACCATCTGGATCTCGTGCGCATTGACCCGACCTATCGGGTCCACTTTCATGACGGGTCTCGGCTCGATCTGAGCAGTAATATGCACTACATGCAGGAGCAGCTGGAGGCCATCGAGCCAGGTGCTTTCGAGCAGCTGCTGCGCTTCCTGGCGGAAGGAGCCAAGCGCTATCGCAAGTCGCTGGACAGGTTCGTGGGACGCAACTTCTACAATCTCCTCGAATTCTTCGCTCCCGCAAACCTGCCGCTGCTCTTCGAGCTCAAGCCTCTGACGAAGCACTATACGGAGACAGGGCGCTATTTCGAAGACCCCCGACTGCGGGCCGCCCTCAGCTTTCAGAATATGTACTTGGGCTTGAGCCCTTACGAGGCGCCGGCGACCTACACCCTGCTGCAGTTCACCGAGTTTGTCGAGGGTGTCTGGTATCCGCGCCAGGGTATGTACGCCATCGCGACCAGCCTGACGGGGATCGCCGAGGGTCACGGCGCCACCTTTCACTACAATGCGCCGGTGAAGCAGATCAACGTGCATGAAGGCCGGGTGACTGGCGTGACGCTGGCCGATGGAGAGCCGCTGGAAGCCGACATCGTCATCGCCAACGCCGACTTACCCTACGTCTACACCGACCTGCTGCCGGAAGACCCCGCCGCGTCACGAATGGATACGCTGAAGTATACGTCTTCGACATTGATGTTCTACTGGGGGGTCAAGGGTGACCGCAGCGATCACCTGCTGCACCACAACGTTTTCCTCTCGGATCATGTCTACCGTGAATCCTTTGCCGAGATCTTCCACGCCCACTCCCTGCCCAGCGAGCCCTCTTTCTACATCCACGCACCGGTGCGCACGGTGCCGGATTTTGCGCCGGAGGATGCCGATGCGCTGATGGTGTTGGTACCGACGGGACACTTGAACGGTGGGGCTGGCCAGGACTTCGCTGCCCTGCAGTCTCGTGCTAAGTCTTGGGTCTTTCGACGGCTTTCCCAGTTAGGCGTGGACATTGAGGACCGCATCATCTTTGAACGGACCTTGACGCCGCCAGATTACCGTGACACCTGGAACCTGGCAAAGGGGGCGGCATTTGGCTTGAGCCATAATGTCATGCAGGTCGGATACCTGCGTCCGCAGAACCGCCACCGGCGTTACGAGAATCTCTACTTCGTCGGCGCGAGCACCCATCCGGGCACTGGTGTGCCCATTGTGCTGTTGTCAGCCAAGCTCATCGAGGAGCGCGTGCGCAAAGAACAGCCGCTGAGGTGAGGACATGTATCTGAACTGTCTGGCCTGTGAGGCGCTGGCACGCTTGGTCTATCTGGCGGCGGCTCGTTCTCCGCATACTGTCGATGTGGAGCTCTTTCGACTAGGATGGCACCATGATCCGCCTCTCCTGAGAACGCGGCTGCAGGCGGCTATCGATGCAGCTGCTGCTGACCCGGAACGGAACTATGATGCGGTCGTGATGGCCTACGGTCTCTGTGGGCGAGCCACGGAAGGGCTGGTAGCGCGGGAGATGCCGCTGGTGCTGCCGCGAGCCCACGACTGCATTACACTATTTCTGGGTGGGCGAGCGCGCTATGCGCAGCAGTTCACTGACTATCCCGGCACCTACTGGTACGTGCGTGACTACGTTGAGCGAAAGTCTGGTGCGACGGCGCTGTCGTTGGGGGCCGAGGGATTCGAGGATGTGCAAGAGCAGTACGATACCTATGTTCTGAAGTACGGGCAGGACAATGCGGATTATCTGATGGAGGTCATGGGCGGCTGGCGCGAGCATTATAACCGGGCGGCCTACATCGATATGGGTGTTGGCGACAGCAGCGCTACCGAGGTCGAGACGCGGGCCGAGGCCGACCGGCGGGGCTGGACCTTCGACAAGCTGGTCGGTGACCTCGTCCTGATCCGGCGGTTGATTGACGGAGATTGGGATACGGACTTCCTGGTCCTGCAGCCTGGCGAGCAAATCAAGATGGCCTACGATGAGCGAGTGATCACGTGCCTCGGTTAGGCATTGGGGGTAAGGGCTGCGTGGTTGCGTTCCGCGCTGTGGTTCGTCCGTGACGGTGCCGATCAACGTCTACAATGAGAAATCGCTCCACGCCGCGCTCAAGGCCTGGTATGCCGGCGCGACTGGACAGCTGGAGGTACCCGTTGACGGCTACGTTGTGGATGTCGTGCGTGGTCACCAACTGATTGAGGTGCAAACCCAGAGCTTTTCGTCGATCAAAGACAAGCTGCGCGCGCTAAGCCAGGCATACCATGTGATGCTCGTCTTCCCCATCGCCCGTGAGACTTGGCTAGTGAAGGCGCCGCGGCCGGGGGCAATAGATCGGAAGCCCCGTCGGCGAAAGTCGCCTAAGCGCGGTCGGGTGGAGGCGCTCTTCGTTGAGCTTGTCAGCTTTCCGGAACTCATCTGGCGTTCGACGTTTAGCCTAGAGGTGGCGTTCACGCGGGAGGAGGAGCTCCGGCACTATGATCCTCGCCGCGGTTGGCGCAACCGTGGGTGGGTAACTGACGATCGGTTGTTGTTGGAGGTGGTGGAGACCCGTCGTTTCTCAACAGCGGCGGATTTTGCCCCACTGTTGCCGGTGGCACTGCCGGCCACCTTTACGACAGCAGACCTAGCCGACGCTCTGGGGCGATCGCGGCGTCTTGCGCAGAAGATGGCCTATTGTTTGCGTGAGATGGCGGTGATCGAGGCCGTCGGGTATCGCCGTCGGGCGATTCTGTACCAGCGTTCGCCCCGCTATGCCGGGTGACGCATCGCACGCCGACATTCTGAAGGGTGGGGGATATGGAAACGCTAAGGTCCAAGGAAGGGACAACCATCGCTTATCAGAAGAGTGGAACCGGTCCATCGCTGATATTGGTTCGCGGTATGCTGGGCTCGAGTTGCCGTTGGCCAGTTCTGCCGGCCCTGGAGACACAGTTTGCTGTCTATGCCATCGAGCGACGCGGACGCAATGAGAGCGGTGACGCCGGCGGCTACGCCATAGAGCACGAGTTCGATGACGTTGCTGCTTTTGTGAACTTGATCGACGATGATGTCAATGCCGGGGATCAAGAAAAGCTTGTGATGACCTTCTTGCGGGAAGTGGTCGAGATGCCAGCTGATGGACTCGAGCTTCTGAAAGCGTCACCCGTCTTTCCCAGTATGGTGGCTGCAGCGCACACCGTGCCTCGCGAATTGCAGGCCGAAGTAGGGTACCGGTTCTAGCGCGAGCGATTCGCACGTCTTGGCGTGCCGGTGTTGTTAATTCTGGGGGGCGATAGCCCCGCGTTTGCCAAAGCCAGTGCGGAAGCCTCGCATGATGCATTGCCTAACAGCCGCATTACGGTTTTGTCGGGCCAACAGCATATCGCTCATTACACCGCGCCGGACCTATTCGTGCGGGTGGTGCAGACTTTCTTAACTGACTCGAGCTGATGTCGGCTGGCGTGCCGATCCGCGCCAAAGAGTTCAAGCAAGGAGCGAGTCCATTGTTAAGCGAACGCTATCCATTGCATAGGTTGCCCTCGCTGCTGTTGGCCCGAGAGGTGTGGCGTCCCTATCCGACGATTGAGAACTGCGCGGCTTGGCAGACGCTATGGAAGGAGGTGAGGGCCGCCACTCTGACTCGCGGAGAGGCCGCGCTCCGCTTCGAATGGCCCGCTCTTCCCGCGACGCTCTTCCTCCAATACGCGCGTGTTGGCAACCGCACCAACTTCGAGACGGTGCAGTGGGAGCGCCGGCGTACGCTGTGCGACCTGGTGCTGGCCGAATGCGTGGAAGGGCAGGGCCGTTTTCTTGATGATATCGTCAACGGCATTTGGGCCACCTGTGAGGAGACCTATTGGGGTTACCCAGCCCACGTCGATGCACAGAAGGCCGGTGTCGGCCTGCCCGATGTTGAGGAACCGACGGTCGATCTCTTTGCTGCCGAGGCAGTGGCCTTGCTGGCCTGGAGCGTCTACTTGCTGGGTGACCGGCTCGACACCGTGTCTCCACTGGTGCGCCGGCGGGTGATGTATGAGGCCCAGCGGCGGGTGCTTGATCCGTGCCTTCATCGCGAAGACTTCTGGTGGATGGGTTTCCATCCCGGCGATCACGGGATCAACAACTGGAATCCCTGGATCAACTCGAATTGGCTGGCAGCGGTCCTGCTGTTGGAGACGGACGCCGCACGGCGTACAGCGGCAGTGCACAAGATTCTGTGCAGCTTGGACGTGTTCATAGGCGTCTATGCCGAGTCAGGCGGCTGCGATGAGGGCCCAGGGTACTGGGGCCGGGCTGCAGCCTCGCTCTTTGATTGCCTGGATCTGCTTCGCAGTGCCAGCGATGGCGGCATCGATGTCTTCGACGTGCCCAAGATCCAGAATATGGGACGCTATATCGCTCGGGTCCACATTCACGATCACTACTACGTCAACTTCGCCGATGCTTCGGCGATCAACCATCCACCGGCACCATTGGTCTATCGTTACGGACAGGCGATTGACGATCAGGATATGCTGGCTTTTGGCGCGTGGTTGATGGCCGAACAGGCCGGGACTTCGGGACGGCGCGGGAATAGCCTGGGCCGGGTGTTGCCGGCGCTGTTTGAGATCCCCGACCCGTTGGCGGCAGCGCCGGCCCAGCCACCACCACGCGACGTCTGGTTCGACGGGATTCAGGTGCTCATTGCCCGCGACCAACCCAGGACAGCTGAGGGCTTCTTCCTCGCTGCGAAGGCCGGACATAACGGGGAGAGCCATAATCACAATGATGTCGGTAGCTTCATCGTCTGCCGAGACGGCAAGCCGATTCTGGTTGACGCGGGCGTAGAGACCTATCGGCGTAAGACCTTCAGCCCCCAGCGCTACGAGATCTGGACGATGCAGTCAGCCTACCACACGTTGTTGCCAACCTTCGAGACCAGAGAGGGTGGCAACGTGATGCAGGCACCGGGGAAGGCCTTTGCAGCTCGCGGTGTGGCCTACTGTGCCGGTGACGCCGCGGTGCAGCTCTCGCTGGATCTCTCGGGCACCTATCCGCCCACAGCCAACCTCCAGGCCTGGGGCCGTACGGTGGCGCTGATGCGTGGCGCAGAACTCCTGGTGGAGGATACCTATGTGCTGGTTAGACCAGTCAAGGCGATTTCATTGGCGCTGCTCACACCCTGTGAGGTGGCCGTCGATGATGATGGCGTGCACTTTGGGGCGGCGACCTTCGGCCCGGTGGGGATAAGCCGCGAGGCAGGGACAGGGCGCCTGGTCTACGCAGCCGACGCCTTCAAGGTTGTGGTGGAACGAGTGGCGATCAGCGATGCACGGCTGGGCGGCGTCTGGGGCGATCACCTCAATCGGGTGATCTTCAGAGCAACGGCGCCCCCTGTGCGGGGCTCGTGGGTGTGGCGGCTCACGCCACCGTAGTTGCGTTCAGTCCATCATCGTCGAACGCGCCGGTGTCGGTCGCTGGCTAGTGCAATGCGACTGAGATGGACGGCCATCTAGAACTGCACGCGCTGCCTGATTGTTGGATTGCTCGTGGTGCGGGAACTAGTCCTCGTCTGCGTCGCCGCAGCATAGGTCAGCGGCATCTTCGGGATCCGTCAGGGCGCAGCTACCCAGGCTGCTGTAAATTACCGTCGCTATCTCCAGCAGGCTGTAGACCTCGGGGCCGGCAAGACGATAATAGACATTCCAGCCATCCTTGCGGTAACATACCAGGCCGGTTTCACGCAACACGCTAAGCTGCTGTGAAACGTAGGCCTGTCGCAGGCTCAGCGCCTCCTCAATCTCCGATACGCAAAGCTCCCGTTCCCTCAGCAGCTGCAGCATCGCCAGGCGGCGAGGGTGGGCCAACGCCTTGAACAGCGGCGCCAGTTCCTTGGGCGCGACGGTCACCTCTTCCAGCGGCGCCATCCCTAGCAGATCTGTCATAGCTCTCTCCCTTGTCTGATCCCTCATCCTAACGGGATCTCATCGTGTAGACGTCCAACATCGAACGCGGCGGAAAGATGATGGCCCCCGGCTTGCAGGCAGTGGCGCAGGAGCCGCAGCCGACGACGCAAGTGAGGGGCTCCACTACGAATACTCTGCCGTCATCCAGAGGCGCAAGTGCCTTGGCGCTGCACAACCTCAGGCAGACGCCACACCCGTTGCAGAGATCCTCATTCAGGGTAGGATACCATGGGATCTGCTCCCTGGAATAGCCGCGCCAGCTTCCACGGCCTCGTTGACTTGACGAACCATTGTCCACTTGCCCCGCGAGGTAAGCGGCGTATGCTTGGCTGAGAGCGGCGGCATAGGCCTGTCGAGCAGTGTACGGGATATAGTTGTCGCGACCGACTCGCCTGACCAACTTCTCAGCCAGGTTCTCATCGCCTGCCGCGAGGCCCTCGGCTTTCAAGCTTTCGAAGATGGCGTCCAAGCCCTGCAAGCCCACCGGCGCTCCGTCTACCAGAATCTGTCGCGTGCGCATGCCGACAAGGACCTCCGACTGGTATGCGATAAACTGAATATAGGTTAGCGTGGTTTGATGAAAAGGCAAGCTAGGGGCAATGATGGGTGCATTCCAGCTTGGAAACGATACGCTGACTAGGTGCTTAGCGAGCCGCGCGCTTGGCATTCTACTCGGGCCCCAGCGCGCCATAGACTCGTGAGGATCAAGCGCGACCGCTACGGGCTTGCCAGCCTTAGGATGTCCACTATGATGGGAGACCATCCGTAGCACGAAACCAGGAGGACTTGGCACGATGACGATCGATCTCACGGGTCTGTGGCGCTTTCAGCCCGATCCCGCCGCTGTTGGCGAAGCGTACGGCTATCCTGAGCCTGACTACGATCACCATCGCTGGCGCGAGGTATGGGTGCCGGTGGACTTTGAGACCTGCCATCCGGCGCTGGAGACCTACGAGGGCGCCGGATGGTTCCGTCGATGGGTGAGTGTCCCTGCTGAGTGGAGGGACCGGCGAGTCGCGGTGGATTTCGCTGGGGTAAACACCCATGCGTCGGTCTGGGTCAACGGACATATGGTAGGGTGCTGTGAGGATCCCTTCCTGCCTTTCTCCTTTGACGTGCAGCGGCATCTGTCCTGCGGGGACGATAACCTGATCGTGGTGCGCATCGATAACGAGCGCCGCCCTGGGGAGGTGCCTGGCCTGCAGCGGGGTTGGCGGAATTACGGCGGCTTCCTGCGGGATGCTGTGCTACGTCAGACTCCTCTTTGTCATATTGCCGATGTGCAGTCGGTAGCCGTCCCTGCGGAGGATGGGGGCCATCTGGATCTGCAGGTGTCTGTTCGCAACAGCGGTGCCACTGGGGCTCGGGCTACCGTGACCGCCGAGGTTGTCACGTCGGAAGGGGTGCTAGTGAGCCGCGCAGCCGATGGTCCGCACTTGCTCCCTGTGGGCCAGACAGTACCCCTAGGTCTCGCACTGGGGGTCGCTGGCGTGCAGCCGTGGTCACCCGACCACCCGCGTCTCTATACGGTGCGGGTCACACTGGCGTTGGACGGGCATCCGGTCGATACCGAGGTGCTCCGTGTAGGTTTTCGCACCATTGAGGCTTGCAAAGGCCAGCTCTGGCTAAACGGCTCACAGCTCTTTCTCACCGGCTACAATCGCCACGAAGACTCGTGGGAGACGAACATGTGCCCTGATCTGGCGGACACGCGCCGCGACTTGTTAGCGATGAAAGAGGCCGGTGCCAACTTCGTTCGCCTTTGTCATTATCCGCACCATCCCGGTGAGCTGGACCTCTGTGACGAGATCGGGTTATTGGTGATGGACGAGATACCGCTATACTGGTGGTCCGGGACGGCAGAGGTTGAGGACCCAATTGCGGGCCGGGAGGTCGCGGTGCAGAAGCTTGCCGCAGCCAAACGTCAGTTGGAGACGCTGATCCGGCGCGATCGGAACCATCCCTCTGTTATCTTCTGGTCGGTCAGCAACGAGACGCACGAGGATCGCCCGGAGGTCGCCGCCGGCAACGGCACATTGGTGCACCTGGCCCAGGCGTTAGACCCCACACGGTTGGCGGTCCACGTCAGCAATCATTGGCAGGATCAGTCGACGGTGTTCGAAGCCGACGACGTTGTCTGTGTTAATGCCTACCCCAGCGTACGCCTGGCTCAGCAGACAAACAGCGCCGACGTCGATCTCGCCCCCTCGACAGCTTTTTGGCGCACTGAACTGGCGCGCCTCCACGGGAGCTATCCCGATAAGCCAATCCTCGTCACCGAGTTCGGATATACGTCGTTCCTAGACGTGGTCGATAACGCCTTCAGTGGCGAACTGCACGCTGCTGTACTCGAAGCCGAGTTCGCTGGGATGGACGCACCCTATATCTGTGGTGCTACCGTCTGGTGCTGGGCTGATCACGCTTGGCCCCCAGCGACCTTCAAGTTCTGCGGACGCCTGGCGGTGAGCCCCTATGGGGTGCTCACCCGGGATCGGCGGCGCAAGCCCGCCTACTGGACCGCGCGGCGGGCTTTTCGGACGAGGCAAGGGGCCTTGCAGACCACGACGTCGGTTGCTCCGTCCGAACCGGGCCCGGACGGCCGGGAGATCCATATGGTGCGCCCGCATCTGAAGGATATACCCCAGGTGGCGCTCCCCGCGGGCCTCTCCATTCGTACGCTGCGTCCCGACGAGGGAGGGCTCTGGACCGATATCTGGCGTGACGCCGACCGGCACCTGCCGATCGACGCGATGCTCTTCTATCGGGAGTTTGGTGACGATCTGCAGGCACTCCGTTGGCGGAGCTTTGTGGTCCAAGACGAGCAGGGTGCCGGTGTGGGCACCATCACGGCCTGGTATGATCGTAACTACAAGGGCGAGGACTACGGGCAGATTCATTGGGTCGCGGTGCGTCGAGCCTACTGGGGGCGGGGGTTGGGCAAGGCGATGATGACTCACGCGTTGAATCAGATGGCGCAATGGCACACGCGAGCCTTTCTGGGCACGCAGACGAAGCGCCTTGCGGCAATCAAGATATATCTTGATTTTGGTTTCGTGCCCGATCTCGATCGTGAGGGATCTCGCAACGCCTGGCGCGAGGTAAAGAGAGCCCTGCCGCACCCCGTGCTTCAGGCGTTGGTGCTCTAGGCAGGACACGGTTGGCGGGATCTCACGGTTCGGTGTATATGACATTCTGGGTGGGGATTTCCTCCTGCTCAGGGAGAGGGTCATCGAAATTCGCGAGTCAGGCATCACGTTTCCTAATGGACTTCAGAGGAGTTGATGATGATTGAAGCGTACCTGGCGGATCTGGAGCGGCGGATCGACCCGGAGGTTGAGGCAGCGCTATTTGACGAGTGGCTGGATTTTGTGAACGGGGATTTTGAGGGCGCCATTTTCGCCCCTCGTCGGGCGCGTCCGGCGCCACCCGATCTTGAGTGGCCCCACGTACCGGTCAACGACGCGTTGGAGAGCTATGAACTGATGGCGCTGCAACAGTTGGGGGCGTGCTCGCAGGCTTTGGCGCAAGGAAGCGGCGCTGTGCTGGCGGTCCGCTGCAACTATGGTACTGGTATCGTGCCTACGCTCTTCGGCGCGGAACTCTTTGTGATGGATCCCGAGACGGACACCTTGCCTACGTCGATCCCGTTGGGAGGGTTGGCGACCACGAACCTCGAGGCGTCCCTGGGGCAGGCTGACAGGACGCCTGCGGCCCAAGCGGTGAAGGAGCTGCTGGACCGCGGTGTGCCCGACTTGTCCGCCGGCTTTGGGCAAAGGGTTTTCGAGATGGCAGAGATCTACCAGACCTTCTTCGAACCCTACCCTCGGCTGCAGCGCTATGTTCACCTCTATCACCCCGATCTGCAGGGCCCGATGGACATCTGTGAGTTGCTCTGGGGTAGCTCGCTCTTTATGGCTTTGGTGGAGGCGCCTGACCTGGTTATTGATCTACTGGAGCTTGTGACAGCGACTTACAGTGCCTTTATGGAAACCTGGATGGCCTGTGCGCCGCCCAATCCCGGTCCCGCCGTTCACTGGTCGATGGTCCACGGGGGGACAATTATGATCCGCGATGACTCGGCGATGAACCTATCAGGCCGCATGTTTGATCGGTTCATCAGGCCTTACGACCAGCGGCTCCTGGAGGCCTTCGGGGGCGGCGCGCTCCACTTCTGCGGTCGCGGAGATCACTACATTCGCAGCGCGTCTGAGATGGTTGGCTTGACTGCCGTTAACTTGTCGCAGCCTGAGTACAACGCTATGAATGTGATCTTCGAGCATACAGTAGATAGAGGTATCAATCTCATAGGCTTGAAGCGAGAGGCAGCCCACGAAGCGCTGAAACAGGGCCGCGATCTACGTGGCAGGGTACACTGCTGGTGATGCCCGACCCGCTGGATGTGCTGCTCGTGGCGCCCTATTACGGCGGCAGCCACCGGGCCTGGGCTGACGGCTATGCCCGTCACAGCCGTCACGCTGTTAGGCTCGTGACGATGCCAGCGCGGTTCTGGAAGTGGCGAATGCACGGGGGCGCGGTGACGCTGACGGCGCGGTTGCGGGAGCAGGGGGAGGACACGCCAGATATCGTGCTGGCGACGGATATGGTGAACGTCCCGGCGCTGCTGGCATTAGCACGCCGGGAGCTCGCTCAGGTACCCGTGGTGCTCTACTGTCACGAGAACCAGCTGACCTATCCGCTCCAGGACGGGGAGCGATTGGACTTCGCCTTCCCGATGATCAACTGGCTGTCGATGCTTACGGCGGACTGCGTGCTCTTCAACTCGGAGTTTCATCGCGACGATTGGTTCGGCGCGCTGCCCAGCTTTCTCAAAGCCTTCCCGGACTTCACGCACACGCGGCTGATGCCTGCAGTGGTCAAGAAGAGCCGGGTGCTGCCGGTGGGGATTACGCTGGAGCCCCTAGATGCGGCGCGTCCCCAGGCTGAGGCATCTGTCGATGCACCGCCTCTGGTTTTGTGGAACCAGCGCTGGGAATACGACAAGGATCCCGCCACCTTTTTTCGCGCGCTGCGGGAGCTGGTGGCCCGCGGCTTGCACTTCAGGGTGGCACTGGCCGGCGCCAACGTTCGTCAGGCGCCTGAGGAGTTCGAAGCCGCTCGCGAATGGTTGGGTAATCGGATCGTCCACTACGGACGGGCCGATCGGGCCACTTATCAACGGCTGCTGTGGGAGGCGGACATTGTGGTCAGCACGGCTTACCATGAGTTCTTCGGAATCGCCGTGGTGGAGGCCATCTACTGCCAGACCTTCCCGCTGCTCCCTAATCGCCTGGCCTATCCGGAGTTGCTCCCGGAGGCGTTTCACGCCCCCTGCCTCTACCGGGATTTCGATGGGCTCGTGGAAGGCCTCTGCCGGGCGCTCACTGAGCCGGGGAGGGTCCGTACCATCTCGCAGGCGTTGCGACCGTCGATGGCGCGCTTTGCTTGGACTGCGATAGCGCCGCACTATGATCGTCTCCTAGCTGAGATCTCAGGGATACCTGCCCTCACATAGCTCGCATATCCCCGACGGGCGGCTCAGCCGCCCGTCGGCTTTCTAATCGTGATGCTGCCCATCGAAAGTGCACACTACGTTCCGTAGACGGCTTCCTGCAGTCCGCGCAAATAACCAATGGCGAAAAGCCGACCGATGGATGAGTAGCCGGGACGAGTGTTGTCATCGCCCTCCATGGTCGGGACGTGGTCCGGACGGCAGACGCCGTCGAAGCCGACCTCTCTGTAGGCCTGCATACAGGCCAGCATATCGGTCTTGCCCTCGTCGTGAAAGGTCTCGACGAACTTGTACTTGTCGCCGCGCACGTCGCGGAAGTGGACGAAAAAGATCTTTTCCTGTTGCCCGAAGTGGCGAATCGCGGCGGGCAGATCATCGGTCATAAGTGTAAAGTTGCCCTGGCAAAGCCCGATGCCATTCACGGGACTGGGATAGAGGTCCAGCAATCGCTGGTAGTTCTCGATGCTACTCATAATCCGCGGCAAGCCTCGAATCGGCGAGAGAGGCGGGTCGTCGGGGTGCATTGCCAGCTTAACTCCGGCCTCCTCGGCGATCGGTACCACGATCTTCAGGAAGGCCTCTAGGTTCTCCCACAGCACCTCTTCGGCGACCTCGCCGTATTCTGTGAGTGGAGCATCCTTCAGTAGCTCGTAATCGAAGCTCGTCGCCAATGCCCCGCCGCGGGCTGGGGTGGTGGTTGAGGTCCGCATCCAGTTCATGATGGGCATCCACTCATAGCACCAGACCGGGATGCCCAGCTTGCCCATGCTTTCGATCAGGTCGATCACGTACTCGATCTCTTGGTCCTTGCCTGGCAATCCCAGCTTGATCTTATTCATCGGGGGACGGCTCTCTAGGACATCCAACGTGAAGCCGTAATCCTCGTACATTGTCTTCAGGCGTACCAGAGCCATATAGCTCCAGGGAAGCTGCTCGCGGGGGACGTCGAACCCGCGGCGCATATCCATGCCGCCTACGGCGTGGGTCACGCCGGCCTGTTTCACAATGGTCCAGAGGCTTGAGGGATGGGGTGGCAGCATCTCTGCGATCTTGATCATACGATTTCTCCTTGGTGAATGATGTAGGTGCCTATCATAGCAGGAAGCGGGCAAGCTGCCAGGCCTCAGGGATCTGATGGCTCTGCCTCTTACCTTGTCGTTTGGTCGTGGGTCTGAAGAGCGTGTCGTCTATTCGCGCATCGCCTGCTGGCGCATCGCTTGGCGCACGATGGTTTCCTCGTCCCAAGGAATGATCTCATCAGCGCGCTCCAGCGTTGTCTCGCCGGCCTTACCGCAGAAGACGACAGTGTCACCTGACTCGGCCTGATCTAGGGCCAGGCAGATGGCCTCCCAACGGTCGGGGATGAGCGTGTAGTTGGTCTGCCCGGCCTCGTCGGCCCCGCGTTTCATCTCGTTGAGGATGTCGCGAATTGGTGTGTCGCGGCAGTCCTCCTCGGTGAAGACGGCGTGATCAGCCAGCTGTGTCGCGACAGCGCCGAGCGGCGCGCGCTTGCCGGGATCCCGTGGACCGCCGGCTGAGCCAAGGACTACGATTAACCGGCGTGCGGTGGTCTGTCGCAGGCTGGCCAGCGCATTGGTCAGGCTGTCGGGCGTGTGGGCAAAGTCGAGGACCACGCGCACCGGTGCGGCACGGAGCACCTGCATGCGGCCCGGCACGCCCGGAAAGCTGGCAAGGCCGTCACTCAATGCCCGGTCATCGACTCCAAGGTGCGCCGTCGCCGCAATGGCTGCCAGGGCGTTGGGAACGTTGTAGACGCCGATCATTGGTAGCGTTGCCTCAAATGCGCCGGCCGGGCCGATTACTTCAAAGGTTAGGCCGGCGCCATCCTCAGTGATGACACGAGCTGTCCAGTCGGCTGCCACGCCTGTCTCAGCACTGTAGGTGATGTGAGGCCGGTCAGTTAGTCGCATACCCCAGCGATCAGCGGCGTTTAGCACGGCGAAGGCGCTGCGCTCAAAGAGTAAGCGCTTGGCTTGGAAATAGTGGGCCATATCTCCGTGGAAGTTGAGGTGCTCTGGCGCGAGGTTGGTCCAGACGGCCACATCGAAAGTTGTGCCGTGAAGTCGGTACTGGGCCAGCGCCTCACTGCTCGCCTCAACGACGGTATGGGTGCCGCCTTCTGCGACGATCTGGCTTAGCGTTGCTTGGATCTGGGGGGCCTCGGGGGTAGTGAAGTGGGCTGGGAACTGGTGAAGACTGTCATCGCCCAGCTTGTAGCCCAGCGTGGAGAGCAGACCCG
>PWVB01000330.1 GCA_003562365.1 Anaerolineae bacterium | reverse complement strand
GGAGTAGACCATGTTTTGCGAGAACAACCAACACCTGCAAGAGAGCTTTCTATCCGGCGTCTATGCGTTGTCACCAGCCCTCCAACGGCGGTTGCAGGACACATGGGCGGACACCTTCTACGCGGAAGTCTTCTGTCGCATCGCGGAGTCGGAGTTCGCCGTGTTGTACAGTACAGAAGTATCGCGTCCGAATGTGGCGGTGAACGTGTTGGTGAGCTTTGAGATATTGAAGAGCGGCCTGGGATTGAGCGACGAAGGGCTGTACGAGCGGGTGTGCTTTGATCTGCTGGTGCGCCACGCGCTGGGCCTGCGGGACTTGGGCGAGGACGTGTTCACGCTGCGGACCGTGTACAACTTTCGGAAACGGATGCGGGAGTACGCGACCGCGACCGGGACGAACCTGATGCAGATGGTGTTTGAGCAGGTGACGGACGAACAACTGGCGGCGCTGGAGCTGCGGACGGGGCTGCAGCGTATGGACAGCACGCAGGTGCTGAGCAACCTGGCGCAGTGGTCGCGACTGGAACTGCTGGTGGGCGTCACCCAGTCGGTGTACCGGGAGTTGCCGGAGGCGTTGCGGGAAGCCTGGGCGGAACGGCTGGCGCTGTATCTGGATGGACGCCCGCACCAAGTGTGCTACCGCATTCGGGCCAGTGAGGAACGCCAGCACCTGGAGACACTGGGGGAACGGTTGTATGCTTTGTCCCAGGATCTGGCGGCGCTGGATCCAGAGCACGCGCAACTGGCGCTGCTGAAGCGGGTGCTGGAAGAGCAGTACGCGGTCAGCCCTGAAGGAGAAGTGCGCTTGCAGGCTGGGGGGGAGATCTCGGCGCAGAGTCTGCAATCGCCTCACGACCCGGAGGCGACCTACCGGAAGAAAGGCGGCAAGAGCTATCGCGGCGGGTATGTGGCGAACGTCAGCGAGACGGCGGATCCGGAGAACGAAGTGCAACTGATCACGGACGTGCAAGTCGAGCCCAATCACGCCGACGACACGCAGTTGATGGATCAGGCGTTGACGGGACAACAGGAGCGGGGGATCGAAGTGACCTCGGTGGTGACCGATGGGGGCTACAGCGGCGAGTTGGGCGATGAGGTGTGCGAGGAGCACGGCGTCGATTTGCGTCCGACGCGGTTGCGCGGCGGGGTGAGTCACGGCGAGCAGTGGGGTTGGGATGCGTACTCGTGGGAAGTAGACGCGGAGGGCACCCCGCTGCGGGTGACGTGCCCGGAAGGTGTGACCGTGGACCTGGAGCCGGGCCAGAGCGCTGAACGGAGTCTCGCCCGCTTTCCGCAGCAGAGCTGCGAAGCCTGTCCGTTCTATGGAAAACAGTGCCGCGTGAAAGAGCGCAAGACCACCGGCCCCACCTTCTACGTGACGCACCGCAGCATCAAGGTCGCCCGCAGGCGGCAGCGGTTGTGCCCCGAGGACGCACAGCTGCGCGCGCCCGTGGAGGCGGTGATGTGGGAACTCAAGCACCCGTTCGGCAGCAATCAGTTGCCAGTGCGTGGGTTGACCCGCGTGGGCACGGTGCTGTAGGGGAGCGCGCTGATGGGCAACCTGCGCCGTATTCACCGGCACATGGTGGCCAAACAGACTGCGCAACCCACGGAAACCGCTCATACTCAATCCCCAACTCCCTTTTTGGCTGCTTTTTCGGCTATGGAACGCCTCAGAGCTTGGCTGGGGCGTCTTGGGTGTCTTTTCACGCCCTTCGGGTCGCTGCCCACTTATGCATCACTCGGCGCGCGGTAGAACACCGATCACTCACAAAGCCCCTATTGTTTCAGTGGAGCCAGCTTTGTGTTCCTGTGCGCGGACAGGCCGCTTCCTTCAGTTTCCACCTCACGACGGCCCCCCTGCTTCGGCTAGCGGTTCCGGTCATCTCGGCTCACGAAGCCCTTTCACTTCCTAGCGACACGATATATCTGGCGCATCAAAAGAGCGGCCCTGAGAGTCTCTCGGGGCCGCTCTTTGTATCCGTCGGGATTGCTCACACGGAGGGTGAGACACTGCCAGACGCGGTTCTAGGGCGTGGGAAGCTCTAGTTCCTCGCTTTCCGTCACTGGCGGGCTCAGAAAGTCCTCCCGGCTGTTCTCTACCATCGCACTGACGTTAAATCCCGCGACACGGACGTAGTAAGCGGAGTCCGAGTACTTGACGACGTATGTATTGTCCACGGGGTCCTGGTCTCCCACTGTTAGCATGTGGACAACACCGTCCTCGGTCTGCAGCATAACGGTGGCCTGGGGGTTATCCATCCCGTAAACGGGTTCCTCGACAGTGCCCAGCGGTCGCAGCATCGACAATCGGGTCGCGTTTCTTACTACAGCGCTGGTCTGAGCCACTGCGATCGTCTCATCGGCCGCCAGATCGATCAACGTCCAAGTGTCTTGTTCTTCGTCTCGGACCAGCGTGAAGCTGCCCTGAGCGTTTTCCAATGTCACCTCGGTCACATCGGCCTGATCGATCTCGATATAGAGCGTATCGATCCAGTGTGAGGCCTGAACGTTGAGCTCCCAGCTAGAGAGCTGTGTCGTGAGATAGGTCTCCGGCTGTCCAGCAACCCGGATGTGGGCGGCGGTGGCGCGGGGCGCGGAGCCAATGTAGACGGTATGGCGCGCACCGTCCTCCATTTCCAGATCGAGTCGCCGCACGAAGGCGTCCTCAGCGACCTGAAGCTGGATATGGCTCGCGGCTGTGCGCGCTACCACCGTTGCGCTGCTGAGGGTCGCTATCTTCTCCAGGATTGGCATAATCACACTTTCCCGCGCTGGATAGTCATCCGCCTCGGGCAGGACCCACGCTCCGGCTACCTTGCGCAGCGTCAGCCGCTGACCATCGTTGTCTTGGAGGGTGAGGCTGATGACCTCCTCGGCCTCCAGGTCGGGGAGGAGGATCGCTCCTGGCCTTGAATCCGCCTGGCGGGGCCAGAAGACAAGAACGCTGATTAAAAGCTGGATGACCAGCGCTGCGGTGAGGATCTGATGTGAACGTTTCATCCTGTGACCTCCTCCGATTCCGTAACGGCTTCCGCATCTGGATGGGGCTTGTGGGCGCGTTGCTGGGATCCGTAGCCGACCTCGTCTGGCGAAAGCAGTGGAAGGGGGGGCTCGTTGCGGCGGCGCATCCGGCTGACGCCGGCAATGATCACTACGGAGACTAGAGCCAGTACATAATTGACGGCTTCCCAGAAGGATTGGTCACGCTGCTCCAGCGGGATCAGCACCCGCGCTGCCGTTCCTCGCGCCCGGATGTCCAGGAGATCCAAGTCCTCAATAGCCCAAGCCACAGCGTTCTGTACTAGCCTAAGGTTGTTCAGGTAGCGATCGCCACCTAAGGCGCGCGAGAGCTCCAACACGATATCATCGACAAACTCCATGCTGCCGATCACCACGAGTCGGGCGGTTTCGGGCGAGGCCCCAATCGTTCCGGCGGTTGGCGCGGTTTCGGCTGGGCCGTTGTCCTGAAGGTCCGGGTCTTGCTCAGCGACCTCCAGCGGCGAAGGTCGATCCCTGAAGTAGGATTCAAAGACGCCGCGGGCTGACACCGCCAGCGTATAGGGGCGGGTCTCATCTAGCTGTGGGAAGCCTGTCTCCGGATGGAAGTCGAAGTTGGGCTGGATGTTGAAGTCCTCTTGCACCCAGGATTGTGGCGACGACCTGAGCAGCGCGGTGACCTCTCGTCCCGCGTTCTTCTCCGGATCGGTGAACACTGGGGAAGCCCAGTTGAGCGTGACTGCTGACAGTCCCGAGACAATGGGGTTGTTTCGCGGCATCCCGTCAGAACGGATGTCGATGAACATCGGATAGTCCAGTGCCTGAATCTCCTGAACTTGGAAGTCGCCCACCTGTCGCATCACGGGAATCGGGAAAGGCTCGTTCTGGGGATCCAGGACCAGCGATCGCTCCACAGTAAAGCCGTAATGGGCCAGCATCTCCTGCAGCCCGTCCTCGACTGGCAGTGCCGTCAGCCCACCACTCATTGCATCGGGCATGATGGTCATGTTTCCGGCGGCGACGATCACCGCGCCCCCGCGCATAAGGTATTGGTCGATCGCAAAGCGCGCTCGATCATCCAGGCCTTGGGGTCCGATCAGCACCAGCGTGTCCACCTCTGACGGAACCGTTCCCGTGCTGAGGTCGATCGTGCGGACCTCGTATTCCTGCTGCAGTGCCTGGCGGATCTGTTCCCAGGAGGAGATGGGCTGTTGCGGCTGACCGAACATATCTTGGGTGGGGGTCGCCGGCGGCACCCAGAGACCAACCACCTGTAGAAAACCAGGTGAGACACGCTTCAGCGCGGACTCAACGGCAGAGCGCACATCTGCTTCGCTCAGCTCCCCCTGTGGATAGATCACCTGGACCTGCTCGCCGGCCTCCAGCACCATATAAAGGTAATAGCTCTGATCGGAGAAGAGCGAGACGGATAGGGGGCTTAGCCCGTAGCGATCGTAGAGTTCTTGGCGCCCAATGGCGCTCTCCGGCTGATCGGGATCTACGAACCTGTACACGAACTGTCCAGCGGAACGCTCGGCAAGGTCACCGAGCACCGTTTCGATCGTGGTAGGGACCTCCGCCAGCCATTCTGGCAGGCTGTTAGGCGTCAGGTAGACGGTCATCTCAACGGGTTCGTCGAGTGAAGCCAACACCGCATCAGCGCTCTGGAAGCCAAAGGCCACTCGCTTGATGGTGCTGGTCAGATCATACTCCAGGTTGCGCAACCGGACGTCGACGCCGCCGGTGCGCCCGGGTTCAACCTCAATCAGATCCCCGAACCCCAGTGTTGCGCTCTGGTCCCCGTATTGGATGAGTATGTCGAAGTAGGAGTTGATCACCGACGTCTCGTAGCGCTCTGCAACCTGGAAGGGCGTCGGACGGATTCCGTAGACCTGGTTGGCCTCAGCCTCCTTCTCCGGCTCTTGCGCCGGATCGATGATCTCCAGCTCAACCGTGCCACCGGATGCCACGCGGTACTCGAGTAGCATGTCTCTCACCCGCGGTACTAGCGGCGCCAAGAGGGGATGGGTACGCTCGCTGAAATACCCGCGAATCAAGAGCGGCTCCCGAAGTGAGGTCAGGATCTCGCGGGTACTTGCGGACAGCGTATACTCGTTCTGTTGGGTGAGATCGATCCGCAGGCGGCGTAAAGGGAAGGTCCACACGTTCAAGACGATCAGGTTCACTACCAAAAACGCTGAGGTGAGTGCCACATTTCGCCGTCGTGGCAGGCTCTGTTGACTATCGCTCCAGCCCTTGGCCTTTAGCGAAAGCACGTTGGCGGTCAAGAAGATACCAGCGATCGAGATGTAGTAGATGAGATCGCGCAGATCGATCACGCCACGCTGAATCGACTCAAAGCGACTTCCGGCGCCCAGGGCGCGCAAGATCTCGCCGGCTTCATTGCCAAAGAATCCTGTGAAGCCAGGTGATCCGAGCAGATATAACACGCCGCATACCATCACCGTCGAGATCAATGCGACGATCTGGTTGTCGGTCCGAGATGAGACAAAAAGACCGATGGCGGCGTAAGCACTGGCTAGAAGGACTGCCGCTAGATAGCCACCTATCACCGGGCCCCAATCCAGATTACCCAACAGTGAGACCGGGATGGGTAAGAAGAACGTCAGCGCCAACGCCACGGTGACCAGGACAATCACGGATAGGAACTTGCCCAACACCAACTGCACCGTCGACACCGGCAAGGTCAGCAGAATCTCCAAGGTCCCTGAGCGCTGCTCTTCACTCCACTGGCGCATCGTCAGCGCAGCGACGAGGAAGATCATCAAAACGGGCATCCAGCGGAATAGGGGACGCACATCAGCGATCCCGCGGGCAAAGAAGGTATCGATCCAGAAGAAGGAAAAGAGGGTGGCGGCGAGGAAGGTGCCGATAAAGATCAACGCCATCGAGGAACCAAAATAGCTGCGCAGTTCCTTGCGCGTTATGGTTGCGGTTTGTCGAATCCAGGCTGTCACGATACTACCTCCCCGACCATCGTATCCTCCTGAGTCGGCGCTGACTCCGTTGCCAATGCCAGCTCATTGAAGACGGTCTCTAGCGTTCGGACGTCCTGGCGCAGTTCGCGAACCGGCCACCCCTGTTCCCGGGCGACGGCATAGATCGCTGGTGTCAGGCCATCGCCAGCATTCGGCTCGCCGAATATTCGAAAGCCCGGATAGCCGTCGGACCCTTGGAAAGGGTCTACGGCTCGAACCTGGCCTAGATGCCGCAGGCGATCCACGGCGCCCGCAGCTTCGCGCTCCAGGATGAGCACCGCGTTCGCGGTGGCGGCCAGTTCCGAGAGATGAGCGTCGGCCTTGACCTGGCCGTTGATCAGGATAATGGCCCTATCGCAGAGCGCCTCAACCTCGGAGAGAATATGGGTGGAGAAGAGTACAGTGCTTTGGCGCGCCAGACGGCGAATCAGGCCTCGAATCTCAACGATCTGCATCGGGTCCAGGCCCACGGTCGGTTCGTCGAGAATCAGAAGCCTCGGGCGGTGCAGGATTGCCTGGGCTAATCCTACCCGCTGGCGAAAGCCCTTACTGAGCTCGCCGATGAGCCGGGTCAAATGGCTCTCCAGGCCAGTGGCATAGACGGCCTCCGAGATGCACTGCAGCTGTTCGTCGTCGGGGATCCTGCGCAGATCGGCCATCATCTGGAGATAGGCCTGCACTGAAAGCTCAGGGTAAAGCGGTGCCGTTTCGGGCAGATAGCCAATCTCAGCCTGTACCGTCCGGGTATGGGACTGGACGTCCAGGCCGTCGACGGTCACGCGGCCCTCATCCGGCTGTAGATAACCGGTGAGGATCTTGATGAAGGTCGTTTTTCCGGCGCCATTGGGGCCCAACAGACCCACTATCTCGCCGCGGTCGATATGGAAGGAGACATCTTCGAGGGCGCGAATCGGCCCATAGAACTTCTTTAGGTGACTAACATCGATCATCGATCGAACCTCCTACCAGGATGCCAAGAACTACACGTGAAAAGAGCAAAGCTAGCGGCGGGTCGCCCCGATTGAGCTTCGCTCTCCCATAGATAGATGGCCATACAAGCCACGATCATGATAGCCGATGGGAATCCAAAGTCAACGGTGGCGTGCTTTTGGTGTCGCAGGCGACCGCAGAAGCCGCCTGGGATGAAAAGAGCAGACCGGCCGGCTCAGGCCAGGGGGATGATGAGCTCGTTGGTGGCGTCCAGCGCCGCTCTGACCGCTCTCTGGTTGGTCTCGGCATAAGCGGCACTGACCTTAGCGGCAGCCGCCAGCAATGCATCGGCGGTTAAGAGGCGCAGGTGTGCCGCGCCTGCCGCCACAGTAGCCAGCATCCGGCTTGAGCGGGCGACGCCTTGGAGCGCACGGACATCGAGCTCATACAGCCTTGCCTTCGTCGTCAACTTGCTCCTAAGTCGCTCGACCAATTCTGACAGGACAAAGATGTGGCCTTCCGGTCCCATATCCTCAATCTGCTTTGCTACCTTAGTGTATCCTTGCTGTGAGAGGATGAAAAGTAGATCGGGTTGCGAAACCACACTGTAGCGAATAGGTGTTGGTGCAAGTAGGATCTCGCTAAGGCTATAACCGGACCGTACGGCGACCGAGTAGTCATCGCTCTGGCTCGCCCACAAGTCGGACATCGTGGCCGCGGTGCAGAGTATGCGTCCCGCGGTCCGTACACGGTCTCCGGCATCGCCCGCGATCATCACGGCAACCGGGTGTTCCAGCGCGGCTGAAAACCGGACCTCAAGTGAGTTTAGTGTTCTGTTTGGCCTATGCGCGGCAGCCGCCCAGGTTTCGCGCAGGGCAGCGCTGCCCTCAGGGCGCTCGATCTGCCGGAGCATGCCCTCCTGCAGCCCCGCTGCACTAATGGACTGTCGAAGTTGCTGAGGGGTGACGCGGTTAAGCGGGGCATAATAGGCTACACATAGCTCCCAGATATCAAGGAGCGCGAAGCCGATGTGTCGCAATCCGGCCTCGATGTAACGATCCAGATCCGCTTGATAGGCAGTGCCGCGCCACACATAGCTGGCGCCATTCACGGCTGCAGTTTGAGCGATATCCAGCGGCATCTCGGGGTTACCCCAGGGCGTGGTAGCGGTTTTGTGCATCTGGGGCGTTGTAACGCTGTGCTCGCCACCGGTCATGCCGAAGTTCAGGTTGTTGAAAACCAGGGTCGTGACCCCGATGTTGCGCCGTGCTGCGCTGACCAGGTGGGTGCATCCGATACCACAGCCACCATCGCCGATCAGGTTGATGATGTGCAGATCCGGACGTGCCAGCTTGATGCCGGTCGCGTATGTCAGGCTGCGCCCGTGCAAGCCGTGGAAACCGCTGGTGACGAAGTACTGATCCGATAGTCCCGCACAGCCGATGTCGCTGACGATCACCACCTCAGCGGGGTCCCATTGAAGGCGCACCAAGGCACGGTCCAGAGCCTCCAGCACCAATCGGTGGCTGCATCCGGTGCAGAACTCGTAAGCGCGCGCATTGCGATAGGTGGTCCGTCGGCCCATAGGCTCCTCTCACTGAGGCAAAAGCCCCACTACCGGTGGCGTGTTGGTCGGCTGCCGGGTCTCTCGTCGATAGCGACGTTCTAGCAGCCGTTGTACCCGTTCATAGCGTCGTCTGGTCAACGGATAGAGTCAGGTCACGATCAGCAAGCAGGCCAAGAGCAATGTCGCAACGGGGGCGATCAGGACCCGAATACCCAGCACAGCGGCCGGGGGCTGCATAAAGTGGGTGGCCTGCTGCGGTGGCGTCTGATAGCCGAGCCATCCGAGCACCTGCAGTGTAACGAAAATGGAGCATCAGCACGATCTGGTTGTCCCACAGTGGGGCCCACCAAAGGATAAGGTAAGCTAGGCCGTAGGGAACGGCAAACATGAGCAGGAAAGGACGGCGACGCCCCCAGCGGGTTCGGAGCTTGTCGCTTAAAACCCCGACCAACGGATCGTTAATCGCATCCCAGAGCACCCCGATCAGCGCGGCAAAGGAGGCCAGCCGGGGATCCAAGCCTACGACGTCTGTCAGGAAGATCGCATAGAAGATCTGGCGCAGCGTGTTAAACGCTGCTACACCCCAATCGCCGGTTCCGTAGATGACCTTGGTCAGTCGTGGTAGACGCTCCGTCATTGGACATGTCTCCTAGTTCACACCAACAGCGGCTAGATCTCAAGTCGATAGACGCGGTGGCGTTTATGCCAGTTGATCCCCAGCATGTTCATATCCCCTAGGCTCTTGAGGTTTGTCTCCATCACCTGAACGATTTCCAGATGGTCTGCGCCGCGGCGACGGATGGTGTCGTGCAGGGCGGCATACAGCATCGCGCTCGCGCCCAGTCCCTGGTATTGCGGCAGTAGACCAATACCGTTGCCCAGCAGGTGCCGTGTGCGTCCGGCGGCGATCAGTAAGCGAAGCCAGCCGAAAGGCCATAGCCGGCCCTGAATGGCCCTCAGCGTGGTTGCCACATCGGGGAAGACAAATGCGAATCCAGCGATGTCCTCGCCCTTCATCACGACTTTTAGAAGACGGGGATCAGAGACGGTCAGAAGCTGCTTTCCAATCATTTGAACTTCGGCTTCATCGATCGGATAATAGCCCCATACTTCAGTGAAGGCTTCGTTGTTGACCTGCTGAATACGGGGGATCCAGGCGCGCAATTCGCCTTTGCTGGTGAAGGACTTGACCCAGAAACTGCGCCGCGTCTTGATCCGCTCAACCAACTGGAAGAGGCGATCGGGTATCTGCTGTTTGGCAGTTGCATAGCCTGAGACGTAGTCGATCTCCTTCTTGAAGCCGATCGCTTCCAACAGTGGCGCGTAATAGGGGTAGTTGTAGGGAATCCCCATTCCGGCCCGGCGGTCAAATCCCTCGACAAGGATACCATAGGCGTCAGCGCGCAGCATCCCCTTAGGGCCCATAAGACACGTCAGGCCGTGTTCTCGGGCCCACCCCCGCGCGGCTGCTATCAGCGCGTTGACCACTTCAAGATCATCAACAACATCGAAGTAATAGAAAAAGGCTGCCCGCGATTTGTTGTGGTTATTGTAGTGGCAGTTCTCAAGGACCGCGATACGTCCGACGACTGCACCATCCTGCTCTGCAAGGAAGAAGGCCGCGTCGGAGTGGCTATAGAAGGGATGGCGACGCCGATTTAGTGCTATCCGCACACTGGCGATTAGGGGCGGCGTCCAGAATTTGCAGTCGCGATAAATCTCGAAGGGAACCTGAACGAAATTGGCAACGTCGCGACGATCCTCGAAGACTATTGCACGTATTTCCATCGGTCAGTCGGTGAAGAAGCCGACCCCTAGAACGCCGGGGCCACCGTGGGTAGCGACGGCAGGCGGAACGGCGCGGATGGGAATATTGGTCAGGCCGAGCTGCGCTTCGAAGTAATCCGCGAGTTGGTTAGCCTCTTCCTCTGCCGCAGCATGCATGATACTGAGATGACCTTGTTCGTCCGTGGCGATCTGATTGAGGACAAGTTGTTTGAGTCGGGACAAGGCGCGCTTGTGGGTGCGAACCTTGTCCAGGGTCTCGACTTGGCCCCCTTCAAAGGTCAGCACTGGCTTCACCTGCAGTACGCTCCCCAGAAGCGCTGCTGCGCCGCCAATCCGACCGCCCATCGCCAGATACTTGAGTGTGTCCACCACGAAATAAATCTTGCAGCGCGCACTCATCTCTCGCAGGCGTGCTTCGATCGTGTCGGCGTCCGCACCCGCCCCAGCCCACTCTGCCGCAAGACGTAGCATTGTCCCCACGGGACTGGCGATCATCTGAGTGTCGATGATCCGAACGTTGAGGTCGTCAGCGCCGCGCTCGCGCGCCATCTGCAATCCGACCGTCGCAGAACGGACCGTTCCACTGACCAGCCCCGAGGGCAAGATGCAGACGATGGGTTCTCCTGCTGAGGCTAGCTGCTGATAAACCTCTGCGAAAAGCTCCGGCGGCGGCGCCGCCGTCTTCGGGAGCGTTTCCGCCGCCTGGAGTTTTTCCATAAATGCGTCGTATGTGATTTCAACATTCTCAAGGTAGGAGTCTTCGCCGAAGATTATGACTTGAGGGATGATGGGGATACCGTGTTCCTTCGCGAAAGACTCCGATAGGCCGGACGTCGTATCACCGATGATTTTGACCATGATGCCATCTCCTGATAGAAGAAAATTGGCTCCCCTGTAAAAAGGTGGGCACGTCATCGGCACACCATATACATTGTGTTTTTTAGGCCACAAAACGGCATATGTAGTGGATAAACTGAGATTCTTTGCGCTTCCCGACCTTTTTTCAGTAGAGCCAAAATTGGTAGATCACAGCCATGTGGTTGCGGCAGGCTGCAATTACCCCGTAGGCCTGTGGTGCAAGATGACGTGAAGGGCAGTAGCAGGTGCCCACAAACCGTGTCTAAAGACCGGCGGTATCGTGGTACCTTCGGACTCTTTGGTTGGATAATACTGTGGAGCAAAAAATGTGCAATGCCTGTGTTCACAGGCCGGCGGCACGAGCTCTCTTAGGGAATTCAAAGAAGTGTCACGATTTTTCTTGACACGCTACTCATTCTGTTGTCGCTGGACGCTTCCACAGATGAAGGGCCGGCGGCACAAGTCGCCGACCCCTTCTGCCGGGAAAGCCTGTGGTGTGCCTATAGAGGATTGCCTTAAGCCTGAGTGGAGGCGTGCCAGAAGCTGGCGGGGCGGAACTTGTAGCCGTAGACAATCGTACCCTCTTCCCCGTGTGTGCGCAGCCGGCGGGTGACCATCTCCACGGGCATACCGATCTGAACCTCTGCGGGCGGTACGTCGGTCAACTGGGCCGTGACTATGGGCCCCTCTTCCAGCTTGACAAGGGCCACGGTGTAAGGGGTATAGGCTTCGAACCCCTCTGGCGCGCTGTAGATAGTGCTAAACGTGTAGACCTCGCCGCGTCCGCTGAGCGTTTGCGGGGTCTTAGCCGGCTCGTGGCACTTAGGGCAGATATCGCGGGGTGGGAAAATGGCCTCGCCGCAGTGGTCACAGAGCTCGCCCTCCAGACGATAGCGCTGTCCTCGCAATCTCCAATCGTTAACAACCTTCGGATCCATCGTGTAGTTCTCCTTTCAGCTGAGCATTGATACTACCTGGAAAACCTAGCTCATAGTCTCCAAAATGTGGGTGAAGATGGTTGCGCCGCTGCCGCCGATGTTCTGGGTCATTCCGAGTTTAGCATCGGCGATCTGATTGACGCCGGCCAGCCCGCGCAACTGCAGGATGGACTCGACCACCTGGTAGAGGCCGGTAGCGCCAACCGGATGTCCGCGGGCCTTCAGCCCTCCCATCGTGGCGATGGGGATGCGTCCCCCCAGAGCAATGTCACCATCCAAGGCCAGCCGAACGCCCTTTCCCCTGTCGGCAAAGCCGGCAGCTTCCAGGCTCAGGGCGGCCATAATCGTGAAAGCATCGTGAAGCTCAAAGAAATCCAGGTCCTCCCTGACGATGCTGGCCTGTTCAAGGGCCTTGTGCGCGGAGATCGCGGCGGCTTCCAGCGCCAGGGGGTCGTTGCGATCGTGCACGGCCAACGGAGCCATACTGACCGCCGATGCGCGAATCTTGACCGGTGTTGGGTTCAGGGTCCGAGCGTACTCGGCAGGCGCCAAAACAACAGCCGCCGCGCCGTCACAAACTGGTGAGGCGTCTAGCAGACCTACCGGCGTGGCGATCATCGTCGCGCGGGCATAGGCCTCCGGTGTAATAGGCGACTGGAACATCGCGTAAGGGTTGTTGGCACCGTTGGCGTGGGCAGTGACGGCGAAGTTCGCGAAGTCCTCTCGCCGCCATCCGTATTCGTGCATATAGCGCCGCATCAACAGCGCATTGAGCGCGACAAAGGAGATTCCCTGACTGACCTCATACTCTGCATCTGCGGCGGCGGCGAGAGCCAGCGTTGTCTCCCGCCCGGAGGTGTCGGTCATTTTTTCGACGCCCAATGCCAGCACAATGTCCAGCACGCCGCTGGCAACCGCCAGATAGCCGACGCGCAGAGCGGCTGCGCCTGAGGCACATGCCGCCTCAACCTTGAACGCCTCGGCACCATCCAAATCCAGAAAATCGACGGCCAATGCACCCAAGTGGGATTGGCCCACGATTTCGCCAGACAGCATGTTGCCTACATAGACTGCATCGACCCTATCGATGTTAGCATCCTCCAGGGCGGCTCTGCCAGCATCAAACATAAGATGTCGAATCCCGGCCGACCAGTGCTCGTCCACTGGGGTCTGCCCGATGCCGATAATGGCTACTTCGCGCATAAAGGCTCTCCTGATCCTAGGTTCTTGTTGGTGACGCTATGTCTTTAGTTTGCCACGGTAACGGACGTAGAGCGCGTAATCGATTTCGGTGCGGCGGCGTATGTAATCCGTGACTCTGGGCGCCTTGTCCTGCCGGGATGTGATCCGCTCGGTGACCTCCCAGACAAAGGCATCGGAGCCGGCACCAGAGCCGAAGCTCACCAGAAGGATCCTATCACCAGGCTTGGCGACGTCCAGAACCGCCGAAAGGCCGGTGAGCGACGCGCCGGCATAGGTGTTGCCGATGAGGTTGCTGAGTAGTCCGGTGTCAATCTGCTCGGCCGTGAATCCCAAACGCCTGGCTGCCCGGCTGGGAAACTTCACGTTGGGTTGGTGGAAGATAGCGAACTCAAAATCGTCCGGGTCCATCCCAAGCTCCTCCATCAACCTGGAGGCCGCTGACTGCGTGTGATGGAAATAGGCCGGCTCGCCAGTGAACCGTCCGCCATGCCTCGGGTAGTGCTGGTAGGCGCGGCGCCAGAAGTCCGGTGTGTCGGTTGCGTAGGAGAGCGATCCTAGCAGCGTGGCGACCGCTAAGTCTGCCGGCCCAACGACAAAGGCACTGCCGCCGCTGGAAGCAGTATACTCCAGGTCATCCCCTGGGCGTCCCTGAGCAGTGTCTGCCCCGATGGCCATAGCGTAGTCACCCATCCTCGATCCTACCAGGCCCAGAGCTGCCTGGAGCGCCTCCGACCCAGCCTTGCAGGCAAACTCAAAATCTGCTGCCAGCAGATACGGGGTCGCGCCCAGTGCCTCGGCAACCAGTGTAGACGCCGGCTTCACGGCATAGGGTGGTGACTCGCTGCCCACCCAGATGGCGCGCAGCGCATCAGCCTGGATCTCCGCCCGGGCGACGGCATTCCGCGCGGCTTCCATCGCGATGGTCACGGTGTCTTCGTCAAGGCCCGCTACAGCTTTCTCCTTGATAGGGCCACGGCCTCCTCCAGACCAGACGCGGGCGACCTCGGTGCTGGACAGACGGTACATCGGGATGTACGAGCCATACCCGATAATGCCCACGGCCCGCTCTGGTTGCATCAGATGCTGACTGCTCACGAATGCCTCCTTATAGATCTGCTCGTCGGACACAGTACCGCGGGCTGCCGTTCAGTCACTGTCTTCCTGCCGCAGTAGGGACTCAGCGTAGTCGACACGAATGGTTCCTGCGGCAACCATCGCTTGCGCAACGCGTTCGACGTTATCACCTTCCGCCCCTGCGGCAATCGCGACTTGGCGCGCGTGCAGGCTCATATGCCCCTTTTGGATGCCTTCGGTCGCCAGAGCGCGTAGAGCCGCCAGATTCTGGGCCAGTCCTACGCTGACAACCACCTCTGCTAAGGCCTGACCAGTCTGGACACCGAGTAGCTTCAGAGCAACCTGAGCAGTGGGATGCGTGCGTGTCGCTCCCCCCACCGTGCCCAGTGCCAGCGGCAGCGTCAACGTGCCCGAAAGGCTGCCCTCTCCGTCGCGCTGCCAGACGCTCAAGCTTGTGTACTGACCGCCCCGCGCGGCGTAAGCGTGGGCACCGGCTTCCACTGCGCGCCAATCGTTGCCTGTGGCCAACACGACGGCGTCGATCCCATTCATAATACCCTTGTTGTGGGTTGCCGCGCGGTAGGGATCTGCGGCTGCAAAGGCCCAGGCCAATTCGATGCCTTCAGCAACCTGCGCTCCTTCGAAGTCGTTGAAGGCCAAGGCCTCCTCAGGAATGGTCGCTTCGGCGTGGGCTAGACGACGGTCCGCGAGGTTGCTCAGGATCCTCAGGTGGTGTCGCCCGCCGGTGAGGCTGGCTAGCTCTGGGGCTAGCCGTTCACACGCTGTGTTAACCGCGTTGGCACCCATTGCATCCCGGACGTCAAGGAGCAGGTGGACGACGAGCATCGACCCCCTTGAGGTCTCAAGCACCCGTGTCTCGATATCCCGAGCGCCACCGCCCAGATCGACCAAGATCGGATCAGCCTGGTCGGCCAGCTCGATCAGGCGCTGCTTGTGCTCCAATATCACAGCACGCGCAGTTTCGGGATCGGGCAGGTCCACGAGCTGCACCTGACCGATCATCAAGGACTCGTCAGCTTCGGCCTTGAACCCGCCACCGCAGCGGGCCAGCTTGGCTGCTAGGGAGGCCCCGGCTACGACGGAGGGCTCCTCAATCACCATAG
>PWVB01000322.1 GCA_003562365.1 Anaerolineae bacterium | reverse complement strand
TATAATCCATTTGTTGCTTACTTGAATTCGTTATCCAATGCTTCAGCCGGTAACGAGAATGCTACTGCCGAAGCTCAGTTCACAAACGAGCATTTTAACAAGATAGCGGTGGACAACCCCTTAACTGATTTTGTTTATGACATAATAATCGGTGAACGGTGTAATGTAATCCTTACCGGAAATGCCGGGGACGGTAAAACTACTATAGCAGCAGACATTTTTGAAAGACTCAACGGTGAGCGCAGACCGCTGAATCCTCGAGAATTTTTGGCTGATCACGGTATAGAGATTATTAAAGATATGAGTGAACTGGATGAAGATGTTAGAACAACAGTTTTGAATGAAGCTTCGTCTTCATCAGAAAAAGTTTATCTTGTTATCTCTAATACGGGAACATTGTTGGAAAGTTTCAGAAGATTAAAAAGTAACGGTATAAGTTTTGATGAAAGCGAACTGCTAGAGGCACTGGAGGCCGATAGCCCCCAAAAAGTATTAAACGATTGTTTTCTGGTCTTAAATATTGGTCGAACAGACAGTATAAAGACTGCTTGTGCGGTTTTTAAACGTATGATAGATCTTGAAAATTGGAAAACGTGTACTAGTTGTGCTGTAAATAAAGATTGCCCTATACATACCAACATTTCTTTGCTTCATGAAAGATTTGATATCGTTCAGGAGCGAGTGATGTTGCTGTATCGTCGACTTTTTGAATACAATTTTCGACTGACAATGCGCCAGATGACCGGCCACCTCGCTTATGCGATTACAGCCGGACGGGAATGTCAAGATATTATAAATATGTCGCAAACAGCCCTGGAAAGCAAGTTATGTGGCTCGCTCTTTTTTAACCGGTTTTTTGGTGATGATGGTGAAGACACATCACCTGAGGCCTTACAGTTGTTTCCGGTCAGACAATTACTCAATGAAGAGTTTGGAGTTATGCTAGATCCCTCTTTTGAAAGAAATGCCTGGATGAAAGGAAGAACAGCAATCACTATAACTGATGACACAAATAACTTGCTTGAAAAATTACAAAATATGTTTATCGAATCAAAACCCGTTACACGAAGGCAGTTGAGGCGCCTTGTTTATTTTTTCGGCTCTATAGATGATGAAGCAGGAAGGCATTTTCTTAGTGTCTTCTTACGTTCACCGATGCTCTTAAACTATCTAGATTTGCTAAACCAGAGAGGAAGAATACCTTCTTTAAAAGAGAGCATGATTCGTTCGAGAATTATGCAAGTTATGCAGGAATATTTTGCTGGTATAAAGCTGCCAGAAGACAGATCACACACCGATACTCTTTTTATTACCGTCAAGCGGGGGATAACTGGACCCGGGTCGCAGATGGTTTTGGCCGACTTTCGCAATTCCGACTTTGAACTGGTTAAGACTCCACGTTTTACAGTGGGCCCTGTAACAAAATACATGCTTTGTCTTCGATTCAAACAAAGTGTTGCAGAGTTGGAACTTGATTTGCCTTTCTTTGATTATGTATGGCGGCGCTACGAAGGAGACATAACCGAGGAATTATCTGCCTTCTATGCCGACAGGCTAGAACGATTTAAGGTAAGACTTATCGAGCATGATAATAAAGATAGAGGAAAAGAAGAAATGCATCTACGTTTATTAATGATTGGAACCGATCGCAAGTTCAAATTTATGAAGATTGCCGTAGATGAAAACAACCTGGAGGTGCTAGAATGAGTAATTCTTTGCCTGTGCCGTTCCCTTATATAGATGTCTCTGCTGACCACAACCCGGGAATACGCCTCTTTGGCAAACGGTTTATAAGCGAACAATCTCTGGTGGAATACCTGGTTGAATTCCTTGCATTAGTCCACTCCGACAAATGGGTTGCCGACCGTGAATTTATTACGACTCCGCTTCCAACCCCTGAGGAATTGCAAAATTGGCCTCAAGGAAAAGAACTGAATTACAAGTTACCTGTAAAACTTAACTTAAAGCTGTTTGCATTTCTAAGCAGCTCGAGGGTTGATACAAGGCATGAAACACATAAAGGTCACTACCGGTCATTAATAGAGCAATTAAATAACAAGATTAATATAAATAGTGGTAATAAACAAGATGTAATTGACCGGCTTGAACAATTCTTCCGTGGTTATCATGGCGCCGGCGCAAACCGAACTTGGTGCGCTCAAACTTTTTTTCCAATATCATCTTCTCTTATAACACAAGAGACTATATGGAATGAGTCAATATCTAGAAGAGAACCTCCATTAAACTGGTATGAGAGCATAGTGAGATTCCAAAAATATTATAGTGTTTCTAAACATCGCTTTATGGCTAGGGGTGGGGAACTGTTATACTTGCAACTGTGTAATCTTTTTTCTATTAATCCCGATACAATAAACAAGTTCACAGCACGATTAGATTTACATTCCGATGAAACCAATTTGGCGAGCCTTCACCAGTCTATCCAGGAAAATTTTATGAAGCTTAACAAAGGCTACATGTCAGCCTTTGACAGGCTTGTTCACTTCATTGACTCTATGGATAGAGAAACACAAGAACTTACTAATAAGCACGGGGATGGTTTGTCTTGTGAGTGGTGCCCCAGCGAAAGTTGGCCGGAAGGCTACCTATTTGCAGTCGAGATAAGTCGCCTGCTTGGCGCTGCTTTGGATCCGGTTGAGCGTCTTGAATTGTTGATGACCGGTTGTGCATTGCAGGTGCTGAGAAGTTTATGCGCACAAAGTGTACGTTACACAATAGAGCAAAATGGTGAGCGAGGTAGTGTTCTTGGTTATGCATGGGTTTTTTCTCCTTCCAACATGCCTTCCCGTCAACAAAAATTGGCTTCACAGCGGAATCTTCAATTTATAAAGGCATTAATTCAGAAAGCCCTTCCCTTTGATAAATTAGTCCAAAGTGCCAGACAAAGTCCTACTAAAACGGAAGAACAACTCTACCGAGAGGCTGATAATAAATACGGACATAAGCTTTTTCTGTCACTTGGTAAAAAATTGGGCATAATAGCGCCATATACAGGCCCTGGTGCTCGATTCATTATGACAGATTCTTTATTGCGTTATTTAGTAACAGTATTAATAAGACCAGGTGAACGCTGTACCTATGATGATTTTCTGCGTAGGCTTTATCTTCATTACGGCATTGCCGTTGAGGGCGAAACCCTTATTGATTCTCTTTTTTGGAGTGAGCTCCCCGCAAACAGTTCTGTTCAGCCGGTAAAAGGATCTTGGCTCACGGATATGTTAAGAGCGGGTGGTTTCTTGACAGAGCTTTCCGACGCTTGCTCCATTGTATCTAATCCTTTTAGTTAAGAGGTGTTATGAGTTTATGGAGCACATAAAGAATTCAATAGTTAATTACATTGTAAGTGAATCTATAGCTGAGCCGGGGACATATAGGTTTGTGTTACCGTCATATCCCGCTGAGGTTTTGCTTAATATTGGAAAGGAGACTGACGAGCAGCTAAAACGTATTCATGATCGCCGTATTCGATTAGAATACGGCGTAGCGTGCAGACTTGGTAAACAGTGGTATGATTCTGGGACACCGAAGGAAAAAGACTGCTTTTTAAGAATTCGTGAAAAAGGTTGGTATAACGACAGAAATAATCTTACAAGCTTGCGCAATAAACTAAAAAACCCGGAAGACGATGGCTTAGTAATAATATTGGCTGGATACGATCATATTGATGACCGGGCAAGCCTACAAGATTTTTTTCACCTTGACCAAGAAGCGATCTGGACAATGTGTCTAAGAAAATCTTTTAAACCATGGATAATTAATTCAATACGACAATACATTAATCCGGAAGATAGCGAATCGGATATATCTAATATTGCAGATGTTTTCAAAGCTCTTTACGACTTTGGTCTTGCTGATTTGTTGGATATTAGTAGATACCTGGAGAGCCAGGACTTTTCTGTAGCTATGAGCGGAAAAGATGCTTATCAGCTTGTTCTTAATAACCTCACACCGTTTAAATTGCCGGCAATGATAGGCTTATCAAGAAGACATTCAAAAAAAGCCTTTCACCATTATATTATACCTGCCCAGGAATTTTTCAATTACAGTATGTTTATTAATGAAACGAATAGAAAAAAGTTCAAAACAAGAATTGCTAATTACTTGCGAGATAATGAGGATGAACTTGATCGTGAGATACTCGGTGGATTTAAATCAAAAGAAGATTTGGTTAATACGCTGAGAGATTACATAATAAATCGATCTATTGACTCGTCCAATAAATTGCGGAACGCTGATTTCATCCACATTTATGAACGAATTCTTGGT
>PWVB01000177.1 GCA_003562365.1 Anaerolineae bacterium | reverse complement strand
CGGGAAGCTGTATACGATGACCCGCACGGAGGCGTTCGATGGCCGGGCCGTTGTAGGTTTCCTGAAGCATCTGTTGCGGCAGATTCCAGGCAAGCTGCTGGTGGTATGGGAGCGTCTCCCCGCGCATCGCAGTCACGTCATCAAGGACTTCCTGAGTGCTGGGGGCGCCCAACGGACTCATCTGGCGCAACTGCCGAGTTACGCGCCCGATCTGAACCCCGATGAGGGGGTGTGGAACGATCTGAAACGGGTGGAACTGGACAATGTCTGTTGTCATCATCTCGCTGAGTTACGGGACGAGCTGCGCAAGGCGATGGCGCGCCCGCGACACAAGGTATCTGTCGGTCAAGACTTCATCCGCCAGGTCTATCCAGATCTCGTAGTTAGCTAGTTTTGTCAGGATCAGTAGTGTCTGCTGGGCCAAGATGGACACTGCCTTCTGGGCGATGGCGGACGATGGAATGGGCCTTTGCCTGGCCGGCAAACTCCCTCTCGATGCTTGGCACGCTAACAACGCTGCTACCTATTGTACCCAAGCTGATGTCTCGACGGGTGTCCACGAGATCCGAGTCGAATACTATGAGTATGCCGGCAATGCGCTGATCTACGTCTGGTATGAGCGTCGCTAGGGACGGGCCTGGGGCTGGGCTTCGGGATGCCGAAGCTCACCCTGGGCCTTTTGCTCTGGACAAGGCTTTGTCCCTGGATGTGCCCGAAGTCTTTCCATCGCGCCTTCGGGTATCCTATGCCGTGCGCGGGCGGAGACGGACTATGGAGCAGCACTTACATAAGGCTCGTGTCTGTGAACACGGTTAGACGGTCCGTTCCGAGGGGTCTGGAGGCCTCAAAGCTGTCGCTCGAGGCTGCCGGCTTTGGACTCGCTTGGGTCCTTAGATATGCAAGACTTGTACCCCGAGTGGGAGACATTTTGACAGGCCCCATATAATCACCTGTCAGCCCGCTGCTTCGGTGATGCTGGGCACAATGCGTCATCAAAACGGGTATGCGGGACGTCAGTTGGAGCTTGCGAGCGCCTTTGCAGAGCTTGGATATGTGCTCTTAAGCCACTCGGAGCCTACATAACAAACAGCCCGGACTCATTTTGGCGAGTTTAGGCGCTATGCGCACTGAAGATTTCGGCTGATGCGGCAATGATGGACAGAGAAGCTGCCCCTTTCAAAACGTCTGCCCCGAGCGGTGTTGTAGTTGACATTCAGGCGAAACACGGTATCACTTAACGGTCAGTCATCTTGTCCCCTAACTCAGGAGGTCGCATGTTAGTCACTAGCAAAGAGTTGCTGCTGGATGCACAGAAGCAGAGGTATGCCGTTGGGGCGTTCAACACCAACAATCTTGAAATCACTCACGCCATTTTCCGGGCAGCAGAGGCCAAGCAGTCGCCAATTCTGGTCCAGTTATCCGCAGGGGCGTTGAAGTATGCTGGTGTGGAATACCTGCCTATGATTGTGGAGAAGGCCGCTCGGCTTGCCTCGGTGCCGGTGGCAATTCATCTGGACCACGGCCCGAGCTTCGAGGTGGTGATGACGGCTTTGCGGGCGGGCTTCACTTCAATTATGCGCGATGCTTCCAAGCTACCGTATGATGAGAACGTTGCTGAGGTGCGCAAGGTGGTGGAGGCCTGCCACGCAGTAGGTGTGCCGGTTGAGGCTGAGATCGGGCGCATCGGGGGCGCTGAGGAGCACGTCGTCGTTAGCGATCGTGAAGCTACGATGAGCGATCCCGACGAGTGCGCTCGCTTTGTCGATGATGCAGGCTTCGACTTCTTAGCAGTGGCGATAGGCAATGCCCATGGTTTCTACAAGGGAGAGCCGCAGCTGGACTTCGGGCGTCTGGAGGCGATTCGCGATCGGGTCTCGGTTCCGCTGGTGCTGCACGGTGCCTCGGGCATCCCCGATGCTCAGATAACAAGGGCCGTCGAGACCGGTATCTGCAAGATCAATATCGATACTGAGATCAGGAACGCTTTGATTCGAACTATGCAGCAGTTCACGCGGGAGAATCCGGATCAGATTGATCCCCGTAAGGTGTTTGCCCCCTGCATAGACGCGATGCAGGCGGTGGTCGAGCATAAAATGGATATCTTCCGCAGCACGGGGCGCGTTTGAGGCTGGAAACCCTTGCTGGGCTCGCTGTCTGTGTTCACATGTTGGGGGGGGTGGATCTCCGTCCCCCAACGTTTTTATGAACCAGGCCTCGACATAGTCTGCTTAGTCCAGGTCCAGTCCGAGGTGTTGGGTTTTGGTGTCTGTCCCAGCACTCCCACAATGGGCTGGGACCAGCGAGACCTATGCTTCCGCTATCACTAAGGAGCTGCTATGAATGATGAATACCATAAGCACTGGAGCCGTCATCTGGGCAGGGATATGGAGTTCAAGATCTATGGTCACGGCGGTAAGCCGGTGCTGGTTTTCCCTACCGGCTGCGGTCGCTTCTATGAGTTCGAGGATTTCGGTATGGTCGAGGCGGTCAAGGGGTTCATTGACTCTGGTCACATCCAACTCTACACTGTTGATAGCGTCGACTGCGAGGCTTGGATGGCACACTGGATGTACCCCGGCGATCGTGGTCGGCGGCATCTAGACTACGAACAGTACATTCTAGATGAGCTTCTGCCCTTTGCTCGCCAGTACAGTGGGTATGATGGTCGGTTGTTTGTAACTGGCTGCAGTATGGGGGCCTACCACGCCGCTAACCTCTTCTTCAAGTATCCGGATGTCTTCGACACCGTTGTGGGGTTGAGTGGCTTGTACGGCCCGCAGCACTTCGTCGGAGATTACGTGGATGACACCGTCTACTACAATTTTCCACTCTGTTATCTGCCCAACCTGACCGATCCTTGGTTCATCGAGCAGTTTAGGGCCAGCGATATCGTGTTCTGTGTTGGTCAGGGAGCCTGGGAGCAGGATGCTCTGCACGAGACACGGACACTGGAGCAATCGCTACATGCGTTAGGGGTCCCCGCGTGGTTTGACTATTGGGGCTATAATGTAAGCCACGACTGGCCCTGGTGGCGCAAGCAGTTGCCTTACTTCCTAGGGGAGCTGAGCCTTGGGTAGTGGCCTTAGACAACTGCTGAGTCCTAAGATAGTCAGTTAGTGGTTGTGGATGAGGAGCTAGAAAGTTGACCTTTTGGCACAAGAACCTTCGTGAACAGATTGCTGCCACGTTGGCAGACGGCTTACATGCTGCGCAGGAGCGTGGAGCACTGCCCCAGTTTGACATTCCCGCTGACATTCCCATTGAGCAGAGTCGCCATGCTGCACATGGCGACTACGCCTCGCCAATCTGCCTTGGGTTGGCGCGTACCTTACACCGGGCTCCACTGCAGATTGCTGAGGCAGTGGCAGAGTGTGTCCCAGAGACGGACTTTCTCTCGAGCGTACAGGTCGCGCCGCCCGGTTTCATCAACTTCGTCCTGGACGCGGGCTGGATCGCGGCTCAGACCCCGGGCATTGTGGCGGCCGGAGAGGCGTGGGGGCACGTTTCGCTCGGGAACGATCTGCGGGTGCAGGTCGAATTCGTCAGTGCGAATCCTACCGGCCCGATCACGATCGGTTCGGCTCGCAATGCAGTAATTGGCGACGTGCTGGCGTCCGTGCTTGAAGCAGCAGGATACACAGTATCTAGGGAATACTATGTGAATGATGCAGGCTCCAAGGTCCGGCATTTTGGGGGTAGCATCTATGCGCGTTACGCTGACCTGTTCGGCGTTGCCGTACCCTTCCCTGAGGAAGGGTACCCGGGTGCCTATGTTACAGAGCTGGCCGAGAAGGCGAAGGAGAGTTTCGGCCACCGCTATCTGCACCAGGAACGCGAGTTAGCCGTGCGGGAGCTAGGGCGCTGGGGGATTGAGCAGGTCCTGACTTGGATTGAGGATGATCTTGCACAGCTTGGAGTGCGCTTTGATTCCTGGTTCAGCGAGCGCTCGCTCTACGAGAGTGGTCTCTTCGATGAGATGATGATGCGTCTGCGGGAAGGTGGCTATGTGGTCACCTACGATGGTGCCACTTGGTTGCGCCATCCAGATCTGGAGAAAGACGCGGTCCTGATCCGCTCTTCACAGGTCATCCCAAATCCCCAAGACAGGCCGACCTATCTTGCATCGGATATACCATACCTGTGGAACAAGTTGGAGATCCGAGGATTTGATCGCGCAATCTACGTGTGGGGGGCGGATCATCATGGCGATGTCCCACGGGTGAAGGCTGCTGCTAAAGCGTTGGGGGTAGACTTGGCGCGGCTACTCTTCATCATCTACCAGATGGTGACGCTGACCCGT
>PWVB01000477.1 GCA_003562365.1 Anaerolineae bacterium | reverse complement strand
TGCCAGCCCACGCTATCTTCTAGCGCCGCCAATCGTCGCCGGATTTCGAGTGAGCCGGTCTCAAATGAAACCCCGTCCGGGCCTGCCAGTGCCTGAACCAGGCTGCGGCGCAGATGTGAGATCACATCGATGTTGGAGATCGCGCTGACGGATGCCACAGGCAGTTGATGCAAGGTCTCACAGACTTCGGCGATCCAGTCAGCCCGCAACACTCCTTGCGCGTCGACGATCCCGCCCGTCTCAGCGCTCAGGTAGCGCCGCTGTAATGCCGCCGATGCCTGGTCAAAACGAGACTCGAACCCAGCGCGCAGCGCCGAGAAGGTCTCGCCATCCCAGCCCAGAAGCCAGCGGGCCAGCGCCGCACCCTGTCCGTCCTGCAGAAGCCCGACCATACGCACCAGCACCGCGACCGCATCCTGCCGGAGCTGCTGCGCCAACAGATGAACGTCTCCGGCAGCGTCCAGGGCATCCCCGGCAGCGTCCGGGGCATCCCCTGCGAGGATGCTGAACAGCATGCGCGCAGCATCGGAGAACCAATCCTCCGTCTCGTCCACGGCTCCGGAGCGGGCCGCCACGAGCTCCGTCGCGAGGAACTCGACCAGCCCCAAGATCTTGCGTTCGCTGACCGCACGCTGCGCCAGCTCCGCCTGCAGCGCGCGAACCTGACGGCCCATACTGGAGCGCGTATGCACGATGTGGCGGGCCAGGGCACCTACCGTAATAGGCTGAACCCCATAGCGGCCCGTCATACCGTTGATGCCGTTGAAGTAGAGTCTCTCGGTCACGCGTTCACTCTGGTCGCTGACGGCCTTGAAGAAAATCACAAATGCAGACGACCTCACAGAAAATTATGTGGTCGAGTTCCAAACTCCGTTGGAACAGCTAGCAGTATAGCATGCCCCACGTATCTATGCAATAGAGCGATGCAGCAGCCTCAGTTCTACCGTGGGCCGAGCCTCCTAGCTACAGGAGTTGTCTTCAAGCACACCAATCGTGGCGCCGGTCAGCAGCAGCGATCGAGGTCGGAGGTCACGTGCATTACACCGAGATAGGCTGGGGTTCAGGTTGCTTGCATTGCAGCAACAACAGTCGTCTTGCGCAATATCCTGCCGGCAAAAGCGGAAACCAGTAAGTCGCCAACCGTAGGATCAAGACCATCGCCAGTGCCGTCTGCGGAATGATAGCGAGCCGACCAAGCAGAAAGACCAGGCTCCCCTCAAAAGAACCCAGACCACCGGGCGCCAACGGCAGCATACTGACCACATACCCGGCATACAGAGAGGCAGCTAACGGCACCATCGCGGGACGCAGACCCAGGCTCAATGCGACGATCATCAGCTTGGTCGGATAGAGCAACCAAATGCATATCCATACCGCAAGCATAGTAGCCATATGGCGGGGCGCCACGGATGTCCGAGCATAGTACAGCGACTGGGAGATGAAGCGACGCACCTTGCTCACACCTCTGGCATCTGACGGAGAGACCTCCGAAGCCGCTCGCGATCGCCCCATAAGCAAGCATCCACCAAGCGCTGCCAGCAAGACAAGCACGGTCACTGCATGTGTCAGCAGATTGAGCGCCATCCGACGGTAGAGGACGCCTGCCGAAAGCACAAAGAGCAGCACAAAAGATGTGAGCGACAGCAGCTTATAGACAACGAATGCGCCTGTAAGACGCTGGTAATCGACCCTTGTCTGCTGCTTAAGCAGGTAGACTTTTGTGGCTTCACCGCCAAACTTGAGTGAAGGGGTCACACTTTCAACGAAGCTGCCAGTCATATAGACAGCAAATACCTTAAAGAAGGGCAGCTCAATGCCGGAACAACGCAAAACGTACCAAAGCTGACCGGCACACAGCAACAACGTGATGACCTGGAGTGACAACAGAAGCGACAAGATGCCGGGATCGGTGGCGCGAAGTGCCGTAAGAATCTCTTTCCATCCGGCCCGCCAGACCAGAAGCCCAACAAAGCCTAAGCCGAGCAGCCCCAGCAACATATCCGCCCTCAGGCCGGTTGTATCGCCGGGCGGTCGTCGGCTTACGCGCTGTGACACGTTGTCCCCCAGTGGCGCCCTGATCTGCACCGCGCCCTAATCACCCAAACCCTCATGCCATCAACCGAGTTAACAGCGCTCCACTCTGAGCCAGCAGACCACCGAAGAAAAGCGCCCCGAACGTCGTCAACAACAGGATCGCTGCGGCGATCTTGATCCCAAACTCCTTGGCCAGGGCAGCCACCATGGCGATGCACGGTACATAGAATAGCGCTATGACGGCACCGGTCATAAACTGCAGCGCTGTCAGCTCCATATCGATCAGCGGCAGCACGGTGAGTTCCCGACGTATAATCCCTAAGACCAAAGGCACTATTGCCTCTGGCGGAAGGCGGAGCCAGCCGGAGATAAGTGGGGCCAGCGCACGCCCTGCCGCTACCAGAATTCCTGTCTCATACATAAGCGACGCAAACATGACGGCTGCGATCATCGGCAAGGCGCCTTCAAGGATATAGTGCCGCACGCGCATCGTGACCTTTTTTAGCAGGACCTTCGGTTTCGGCAGCAGCAGCTCAGGCACCTCCATCAGCGTATACGGCGTCTGCGTCTGGCTAAGCCGGTCAAGAACAGCACCAACGACAACGATCGACAGAATCGAGAGCAAGAATAGAAGCCCGACAGCCATAAGCGAGCGCTCAGAGAGCAACGCGATAAACGCACCGGTCTGTGAGACGCAAGGCACGGCAAAGGAGACCACCGCGGAGATGATCAGCCGCTGCTTGCGCGACGGTAAGGAACGCGTGGCCAAAATCGAGGGAATACCGCATCCGTATCCCAGCAATAGCGGGATGATACAGGAACCGTTGAGGCCAATCTTGTTAAGAAGCCCGTCAAGCAGAACGCCCAGTCGCGGGAGATAGCCCCAGTCTTCGAGGACGCTGAGGCCCAGATAGAACGAGATTACATAGGGCAGAACCAGCGCAAATGGCCACTCCAGTCCCTTGATGAGAAAACCGTAATCGCCGATCAGGACATTGCGCAGCCAGGTCGGTGCGACAACGGATGTGACAGCGTCAATCAGTAGTGGGAACAGAAGACCACGGAAGAAGGGTAGAAACACAAACCGCCGTAGACCCATACCGAGGCCGATCACCAGGCTAAACATCAGGCCCACAATACCCAGAGCGATCGGGATGCCCGGCCAAGGCTCGATGAGCAAGTCCCGTTCTACGGAATCCAAATCCTCTGAAGGATCGTTGCTAACGTTGGCCGCCAACTCCTCAGCCCGGGTCCAGAGCTCGACCCCCGAGGCACCGGATGCCAGGCTCGGACTTCCCCCGTTTCCGCCGAACGCTTCAGCCCCTGCAGGCACCGAAGGCGTTGGCCGATGCAGGGTACAATCCAGCCCCTGGCTGCAGTGGGAGATACAACTCAACGCGGACGGCGTTTCGATGAGCAGCCGATAGAGGACCTGGCGTACCTTTTCGATGCCCTCGCCATCAACGGCCACCGTCGGGATGACCGGAATCCCCAAGTCAGCCTGCAGCTTTCGATGGTCGATCTGCAGTCCGTGCTTATGGGCCAGATCTCGGCGGTTAAGTACGACAATTGTCGGGAGGCCATAGTCCAGAACCTCCAGCAATAAGTGCAAGCTACTTTCCAGATTCAGCGCATCCAGTACACACAGGACCGCCGAGGGATCCTGCCGCAACAGGTTAACGGTGACACGCTCGGCCTCGTTGGTGGCCTGCAGCCCATAGGTCCCCGGTGCATCGATCAGCCGACAGGGAATGCCGTGAATCTCCATATTGCCTTCAGTGAACTCGACCGTGGTTCCGGCGTAGTTAGAGACCATAATGTGCATCCCCGTCAGATGACAGAACAACACGCTCTTGCCTACATTGGGCTGACCCACCAGGAGCACCGACTTAGGTGTCATCGTGTCCCTCCGACCTCAGCATTATCTGGCTAGCAATCGTCCGATCGATGGCAACCGTCCTACGGTCAACACGGACCAGGATCGGGCCCCCGGCGATGCTTCGGGCCATCACCTGCACTCGCTTGCCAACGCGGATACCCAGCGCTGAGAGCAGCTCGACTTCGGGAACTAAGCAAACTGTTCCCTTTTCACCAACGCGCAGGTCATTCAGAACGATCTGCGATGAGCGATCGACCTTCAAATCTAGCAAAAGCGGCTCACTCAAGCACTTAGTGCTCATAGATCCGGATCCTGGTTTACCAAACTGTGCCAACTTGACACGGTTTGGAAGGCTACCTTTCTTCAGCCATATTTTCACGTTTCGACGCAGATTGCTCCGAAGAGTCTGATATTTGCTC
>PWVB01000162.1 GCA_003562365.1 Anaerolineae bacterium | reverse complement strand
GGTTCTTATGCTTGCGACCGGTCTGGCCGTCATTTTGGTGATGTAGATGCTTGCCCATGTTTGCAGATTTCGCATAGGAGAAAGCGCGCGTCCTCGGACGCGCGCTTGAGCGGGTGAGGGGACTCGAACCCCTGACATTCAGCTTGGGAAGCTGACGTTCTACCACTGAACTACACCCGCATATCAACCAGCTGGGTAACAGTATAGCACGATTCGCCGACAGTGCAAACGGATTCCGGACGCTTGAGCACGATTCTGCCAGACGACAGTCTACCTTAGCCGGTGGCACGGTCGAATGTCAGCCGGTTGTTGACGTTGACGTGTCTGTGCGCGTTTGCCTCTGTGTTATCTCCGTCACGCTTTCTCGACCAGGCGCGCTGCAAGGTCAGTGTTGCGGTGGGCGATCCGGTTGTTTCCTACTGCGATCGCGATTGCGCGCCTGTCTCCGACCAACACCACCAGTTCTCGCGCTCGTGTGATGGCCGTGTAAAGAAGGTTGCGCTGCAGCATCACGTAGTGCTGAGTGAGAATGGGGATGACAACGGCAGTAAACTCCGATCCCTGTGACTTGTGAATGCTAACGGCATATGCGTGGACGAGCTCGTCCAACTGGGACACCTCATAGCCGACGTACTTACCCTCAAAGTCGACGGTAACGAGACGGTCCTCCAGGTCGATGGTGTTCACCTGACCCATGTCACCGTTGAAGATCTGCCTATCGTAGTCGTTGCGGATCTGCATCACCCGGTCGCCGACGCGGAAGTTGCGGGCGCCGTGGTGCAAGATCGAATCCCCTGATTTTGTTGGGTTCAGGCGGGTCTGAAGCTGTGAATTCAAGGCAGAGACGCCGCACACTCCGCGATGCATCGGGCTGAGAACCTGGATGTCGTCGCCAGGATCGTACCCGAATTTCGCTGGAATCCGGCGGGCCACGATATCTATGAGCAGAGAGGCGGCTCGCTGGGGATCAGGCTGTCCGAAGAAAAAGAAATCCTCTGCAGCGGAAGTCAAAATGGGTGGCTGTCCTTGGTTGATGCGATGAGCATTGACGACGATCGTGCTAGCCTCTGATTGACGGAAGATGGTCTCCAGACGAGTGACTGGCACGGTACCGCTGTCAATGATGTCCTTGAGCACGTTTCCAGGTCCGACGGATGGGAGTTGGTCCACATCGCCCACCAGTAGAAGATGGGTGCCCGCCTCGATTGCTTTGAGGAGGTGGTTCATCAGCAGAATATCGATCATCGAGGCTTCATCGACGATCACCAGGTCTGTGTCCAAGGGATTGTCGCGATCGCGCAGGAAGCTGGTGCCCGGCCCCGGCTTGAACTCCAGCAGCCGGTGGATGGTCCTGGCGGGCAACTCGGTGGTCTCGCTCAGCCGCTTCGCAGCCCGTCCTGTGGGGGCAGCCAGGAGTACCGTCCGGCCCTTGGCGCGTGCTAAGGTGATCAGGCTGCCCATAATCGTACTTTTGCCTGTTCCCGGACCCCCGGTTAAAATGCTCACCGGCTGAGTTAGCGCCATACGGATTGCTGTTCTCTGTTCTGGAGCAAGCTGGATTGGCTGTTGATTCTCCAACCAGTCAAAGGCGCGGTCCCAGTCGACCTCACGGAAGAGTCTCAAGCGATCCCGCGGGTGTGTCTGCAGCCGTTGGATTTTGGACGCCACGCCCTGTTCGGCGAAGAAAAATGGAGGGAGGTAGATGGCGCTGTGGGAGTAGGTTCCATCGGTCTCGACATCGATGACATCCTCCTGCTCCACGAGGGCATCGAGCTGCTCTCGGCAGGTCTCTACCGTGGTGTCCAGAAGCTCCGCTGCTGCTGCCAGGAGCGCTTCTCGGTCTGCGTAGCAATGCCCGTCGTCGCTAAAGGTGCCCAGCGCATAGCGTAGTCCTGCCTGAACTCGCTCGGGTGCATCCACCTCAATCCCGATGTTGCGAGCGATTTTGTCGGCGGTTCGAAAGCCGATACCGTAGATGTCCCGGGCGAGCTGATAAGGGGCACTACGGACAACGTTGATGGCAGCCTCACCATAGTGTTTGTATATCTTCACCGCGAGACCCGTGCTGACGCCGTGGCTTTGAAGGAAGACCATCACTTCCTTTATCTGTTTCTGTTCCTCCCAAGCATCGGCAATCATCGCTGCACGTTTGGGACCCACGCCCGCGATATCGCGAAGGCGTTCGATGTCGGTCTCGATGATGTCCAGGGTTTCCAGGCCGAAGGCTTGGACGATGCGCTTGGCAGTCACCGGACCGATTCCCTTTATTAGACCACTGCCGAGATATTTGCGAATGCCCGAGACGGTGGCGGGGAGCTCAACCGAGTAGGCACTGACCTCAAATTGTCGGCCGTACCGAGGATGACTGGTCCAGACCCCACGGAGCTGCAGCGATTCGCCTACATTGATGCCCGCAAGCGTCCCGACAGCGGTGATCTCATAGCTCTTGCCTTCCGGCACGATCCGTGCTACAGTGTAGCCGTTTTCCTCATTCTGGTAAGTGACGCGCTCAAGGGTCCCCTGCAGCGTCTGCAGAGATGGTTCGCCCTTTGTGTGGCTATCGATCTTCAACTCTCCCTGCCCAGGATTCTGCTCGAACTGCAGAACCGTTCAGCGCCCCCGAGCGCGTAGTCTCCGCTGGATTAGCTTGCGCAACTCATCGGCAATGAAGACTGAGCTGGCAACTAGTACAATGAGCCCCCAGTCCCGAGCGGTAAGTGGCACGGTGCCGAGCGCGGCCTCCATGAAGGGCACCCGATTAGCGGCGAGCTGAAGGGCGATGGACGTCACGATGGCGGCCAGCAGGTAACGGTTGCTTAAAAGCCCCAGCTGAAAGACCGACTTGTCGCGCGAACGGCAGTTGAGGGCATTGAAGACTTGGAACATCGCCAATGTGGTAAAGGCTATGGTTTGCGCTCGCACTATCCCACCGGCGGCACTCGCACGCATGTACATCCACAGCGTCCCTGCTGCCATGAAGAGCGCTACAAAGACTATGGTCTGTAGAATCTCAAAATTGACGATTCGAGCCTCTTTTTTTCGTGGCGGATCATCCATCACGTCGGATTCCTTGGGCTCAAGTGCCAGCGTGATATCCAGGATACCATCAGTTACTAGATTCACCCATAGGATCTGAACCGGCGTCAGGATCAGGCCGACACCGGGCAAGAAGGCCAGCGCGGTCAAGAGCGTGAGATCCTCGCCGATATTGGTCGCGAGCAGGAACTTCACCACCTTCCGGACATTAAGGAAGACGACACGCCCCTCTTCAACCGAGTTGACGATGCTGGCGAAGTTATCGTCGGCAAGCACCATCTCCGCTGTCTCCTTGGTGACGTCAGTGCCGGTGATCCCCATAGCGACACCAATCTCAGCCGCCTGCAGCGCTGGTGCATCGTTAACACCGTCTCCAGTCATTGCCACGACGTGGCCTTGTCGTCGCAATGACTCGACGATCCGGTGCTTGTGTTCGGGTGCGACCCGTGCGAAGACCGCGGTATGCTCGATCTGTTCGTCCAGCTCATCATCGCTCATCCGGCCCACCTCAGGCCCCGTCAGGACCTGCTGAGGAGTCTGGCCCGGCTCACCACCGTCCAGTAGCCCAATCTTCTGGCCTATTGCCTCAGCGGTCAACTTGTGATCTCCGGTCGCCATCACCACACGGATGCCGGCGTTGCGACTGCGCTCTATAGCGGCAGGCACCTCCGGTCGGGGCGGATCGATCATACCAACGAGGCCCATCAGCGTTAGGGGCGCCTTTCCCTGTTCCAGATCGGCTTTGTAGGCCTCAACCTCGTTCGGCGAGATGATGCGATAGGCTAATGCCAGGACCCGTAGGGCACGTCCAGCCATATCGATATTGGCGCTCTCAAATGCAGCGAGGTCGACAGCGCCCATCGGACGTTCGGTACCATTCTGCTGGTGCCATGCACTCATTCCGAACACGATTTCGGGCGCGCCTTTCACGAACACCCATACCCTGTTGTCATCTGTCCGATGGAAAGTAGCCATCCACTTGGTCTTGGAGCTGAAGGGCACCTCGTCGACGCGGTGGAAGTACTTCTCCATGAACTCTTTCTGCTGATCTGCCTTAGCTGCCACGACCACCAATGCCGCCTCAGTCGGATCGCCGCGGACTTCCCACACGTGCTTGCCATTTTTATGGTGCTGCAGAAGCCTTGCGTCATTGCAGAGTGCCCCTGCCTGGAGTATGCGCTGGAGGTCCTTGTGCTCGGTGGGGTTGATCGGTTCGCCGGCGTTGAGAAACCGGCCTTTGGGCTCCCGACCGGCGCCGGTGACCATCACCCGGCGATCCATCATCATGATCTCTTGG
>PWVB01000069.1 GCA_003562365.1 Anaerolineae bacterium | reverse complement strand
GTACGTGCTGAGGCCATCGACACAGAACAACAGGGAGCGACAGAGGGCACAGGCCCGCACCTGTCCGATCACGGCGCCGATCAAGTGCCGATGGCGGTGCGCATTCACTGCCCCGCCCAACCACAGCTGGGTACTCACTTGGATAGCCATGGCCAACCACAGGATGACGCCTTGCGCCTTCACCCAGATCTCATCGGCTTGCACGTGTCCCAAGTCCCGCCTGTGAATCGTGATGTTACCTTTACCCATCTGGCCGCTTGCCAAACACTCAGGGTTAGGGCAAAATGTGCCTTGAGCATCCGTGGGTTCTCGCTCCATTTTTCTTTATAGTCAAATCGGATTGTGCTTATGGATCCTTTCTTGTCAAATTGCCTGCCGACCGCGGTTTAGTGTGGTCCTACCCGGGCTTGCCCAAAGGCCAAGAACCTGGTAATCTACTATAGGATGGGAATGCACAAGATAGGTCGATTTGCACCAGGATAGGTGCTGTGGGTAGGATCACAGGGAACCGTGGTCGCCCCAAAAGCGACTGGTTGCACTCTTTAGAAGGCGTTTTTAGACGCGAAAGCGGGGAACCTATACCCACATTTGGATCAAAACCACCTCACAGTGGGGGAGTTTTGACTGACCACGGTTAAATGTGGTCCTACCGTGCTGTGACAACGCCTGACTGAACCCAGATAACTGGAGGATAATTCTCAAAACTATGGCGAAACGCTCGCGAAGCAGATCCCGCAAAAACGCTGACCAATTGGCCAAGGAAGGGCAGCAGGCTTTTGACAGCCGTAACTACCTTGCTGCTATTCAGGTATGGGAGAAACTGAAGAATAAAGCACCCACGAAGCTTTCGGTGCCCGCACTCGCCGAGGCATATTTCCGGCGTAGCCTACAGACTCTGGCTGAACAAGCGGATAGCATTGACGCCGAGTCACTTATGAAGGATCTGCAACGAGCGGTCGACCTTCTTCCTTCGGAAATGCGTTATGTCTTTCATCTAGGGTTGGCGGCACAGCGTCAGGGTGATCTGGAGACAGCTGTTAGCTTCTATCGCAAAGCGCGCCAACAGCCAGGAGAGTTCGCCGATCGAGCGGCCTATCCTCTGGCTGTCGCCCTGCTGATGCAAGGCGAAGACCCGACCACCGACTCTGTCTGGGCGTCTCTCTCCGCCTCCGAGAAGAGCTTGCTGCAGGCGGCCGGCGCATTCCAAAGACGTCCCTATACTATTCCTGACGGCGCTCCCTCGCTCTTGAAGGCTTTGGCGGCCTTAGATGAGGAAGAGTTTGAAGTAGCTCGTTCGCTGTTGCAGCAGGATATAGCGGCACGATCGCCGTCCGAAGCCGGACTAGTGCACCATTATCTGGGTGCTATTGCTGCTCAGGAAGAGGATTGGGAGCTTGCGGTTCGCGAATGGCATGCTGCGGAGGCTGCGGGCTTCGAGAGCCCAAACCTGACCGAGAACCTTGTGGAAGCCTTGCATCGGCTTGCCGAAGAGTCCGCCGAGGCAGGGGATATTTCCGGTGCGTTGGCTGCGGCCGAGGAAGCCGCAGAATATGGGCCACCCTCGAACGCACTCCAGGAGCTGCTATCGCATCTTTACCAACACCAGGGTTATCAGGCAACGATGTCCGCTCAGTGGGAGCAGGCGCAGGTGTATTGGGAGAAAGCTTATGATGTTAGCGGAGGCAGCTTTCGGCTGGCATATAACCAGGCACTGACGTATGAGCAGACCGAGGATTTCTATGAGGCCGCAGAGGCTTGGCGGGACGCCCTGCGCCGTCGCCCTCGCCGAGCCGATAATCCCGACGCCATTACTGAGGAGGAAGTCTCCCGCCTATGGCGCCGGGCCGCCGAGTCATACGTTAAGGCCGGTGAATTTGATGAAGCCGTCCAGGTCTGTAAGACTGCGGTCAAGTGGAATCCTGACAGTCTGGATGCGCGCATGATGCTGGCCGAGGGCCTGTATCACAACGGACGTTTGCAGGCCGCGGAAAACGAGCTCGAGCGTATCCTTGAGAAGTATCCCGACCATATTCCAACGTTACTGCTGATGGCCGAGGCGACGACTGCGAGCGACGCCTGGTGGCAAACCTCAAATGCCATCTATTATTGGTCACGAGTATTGGAGCTGGAACCAGAGAACGTAATCGCCCGGCAAGGCTTAGTTGATCATTATCTGGACGAAGCCCAGCGGAATGCATCTTGGGGCGGCTTCTCAGATGCCATCAGCCTATGCGAGAAAGCCCTTGAAGTGAGTCCCGGACATCCGGGGACTCTGGCGCTGTTGGGTGCATACCATCTGCAGATAGGTGACAGCGAGCCCGGAAAGGCTTACCTACAGCAAGCCCTGGAATGTGTGGACATCGACTGGGCGGCCCTGAGCCTGATCTGCGAGGTTCAGCTTAGAGAAGTGTCCGAAGATGCGTTTATGGCTACGTTGGAGCACGTAGAGGCCACAAACGATGATGTCCCGTTCGCCATGTACTTGAATCTTGCTTTAGTGGCTTTGTCAGCTGATGCGATGTCGATAGTGGAGATGATGCTAGACCGCGCCGTTGACTCGGCACCGGAAACCATGCCGATATTCTCGGCCATTGGCAAGTTGCTCTCAGCTGGCCATGAGGTTGCCCTTGCCACGAGCTTCTACGAGCGTGCGCTCAAAGCTGGAGAACCGCCCGGGCCGGTGTATGAAGGTCTGGTCTTGCTGGCTTTGCGCGATGATGACACGTCCGCAGCCCGCCGTTACTTGCGTAGAGGTCGGAGAGCTGCGCGCAGAGCGGATGACTCGGATATGATGCATATGCTTGATGAACTTAGATCGCTGCTCGATATTCCACCGGGGCTTCTCCGTATGTTTCTTATGTCCGACGAGCTCGGTATTGACCCCTTCGGGATGCCGTTAGGCGGCCTGGGGCTTGACGACGAATATGAGGATGACGATGACCTATTCTACTGATCCGTCGGTTAATCTCGACTCACAGGATCGCCTGACCCCCAACCTGACCAGCTCCGATCCCTACGAAGTGTTAGGCGTCAGTCGAGACGCTTCTGCTAGAGATATTAAGCGCGCCTATTTCGCTCTGGTGCGCGAGTATCCACCTGAGGAGCAGCCTGACTCCTTCAAACTAGTGCGTGTTGCCTATGAGAGACTGCGCAGTGCCGATGTCAAAGCGGAGACGGATCTTTTTCTCTTTCAGCGACCTGAACCGTGGGAACCGCGCAAGCGCCGATCGACATTCGCCCTAGACGTTGGCGCTGAGGGCGTTTGGCTGATGCTCAACGCCCGGGGAGATCTGGGCCGCACTGATTTCGGGGATGATTTTCGGGAGCCGGAACCATGAGCGAACGGCGTGCCGTGTGGACGACGTTGGCTGAGTTGCTCAGCCGGTTGGAGGACGGCTTAGACGCGAAAATGTCAACTGGTCCCTCGAATAATGGGATGGGGGAGCTTGAGAAAGAGATCCACCGGCTGAGTAAAACTCAGTTCAAAGCAAATGCTCTGGCTACTGAGCAATCTGGACAGATGGAAAGAGCCCTGGCGCAGTTGGAAGCCGTGCAGCAGCAAAAATCTGACCTGCTCAACGCGTTGATAGCTGAGCAGGTTGCCTCAGTGCACCAAGAATGGCTGTCGTCGCTGCTGCCGATCTTGGATGGGCTCGATCATGCCATCGAGAGCGGCGAGCATTACCTGAGCCGCCGTGATTTGGCTGCCACAGCAGCGCAGCTAACGTCTGCCCAGGAGGTGCTGGTCTCACCGGCCGACCGCGCTGTGCTAAAGGCGTGGTTGGAGGGACTAGAGCTCATCCGCCAACGGCTTCTGAGGCTATTGGAAGCCCGGGGAGTTACCTTGATCCCTGCCGTGGGTCAGCCTTTTGATCCTCACCTTCACGTTGCCGTCGCGACGGCTTCTAATGGGGCTGCGGAACCAGGCACCATCGTCGCCGAAGAGCGCCGCGGGTACCGCACTAGCGATACCGTCCTCCGCTTCGCTGAAGTTGTGGTGTGCAAAGAACCATCCTAGCCTTCCTGACATACCCCTTTCAGGCTTCCCTGGTTGCCCCTTCAGCACGAAGGGGTAGCGGAGCGCCTGACGCGGAGAGGGCTGAAGGCTTGGCGCATCTAACATGAGAACTAGCTACCGGACAGTTTACGAAAAGTAGGGAATCCAACGTATCTGGAACGATCGCATATTGCTGATGTAGCGATCAAACATGCAGGGGCCAATGTGAAACACACTCAAATCTCTCCGATCAGCACGGTCGACCAGACGGCGCTGGCCCCATTTGATCACCTGCGAACCGCGGGTGACCAGCCAGACGTAGAGGATGGCGACGAACAG
>PWVB01000372.1 GCA_003562365.1 Anaerolineae bacterium | reverse complement strand
GACCGCTTCGGCTCGACAGATGACTGGGACGTCCATTTCCGGAATGTTCAAGACAGCCTCAGGTTTTTGGCCAACCTTTATCGTGACCAGCCGACATTCCAAGCCGGTGTCGACAATGCGGTCTACCGCATTCTAAATATGAAGCTGCGGCTCTATCCTCAGTTTGAGATTGACGACGTGCTTCGTGATGCTACTTTGGCTGATGAGCTTTTGGGTGGAGGTGAGCTTGTCAACTCCGATGTGGCATTGAACGCATTGTCGTTGATTTTTCCGTTGTCGGAGGATCTACTGCCAGCCCCGCCTCAAGAGGGGGAGTCTATCGTTGTCTTCACTCAGGAGTCGGCGATCGTGCTTGGAGAGGGTCTGCGGTCGACGCTACCTTTAGATGCTGAAGCTGTGCCACGTGCAGTTCTCCGTTTCTATGGTCCTCAGGGGACAGGCGTGGTGCGCCCTAATCTCGTACAGGGCTTTTCCTTCGATGATCTACTGATCTACCTTGATGAGATCAGTGCGCTGGAGGAACCGGTGGATCTATCGCCGGTGGCTACTGCAGTCTATCGGGCGTTGCGTGATGCTGACTGGATCATTTTTGCTACTCGAGGGGCTGGCCTTGACGATTCGGCAGCGGCGCTGAAGCGTTTTCTGGCCGGTCAAGCGGATCTTCTCAGCGCCAGCATTGGTATACTTGCCTTTGGCCCGCCCTATGATCTGGATCAGACTGAGACCAGCAAACTGAGTGTCTATTACGCTCTTTACTCTACCGGCAATACCTTCGTTGAAGCTGGCGTGCGGGGTCTCTTTCAAGGAGTTGGAGCACCCGGGGATTCGCCAGTTGACATTCCGGCTCTGAACTACAACATCGCGCGGCAGACTATGCCTGATCCAGAGCAGACCATCTCTCTCTCTGTCGTTGATGAGTATGGCGACGAACTAACCCCGGCAGCGCGCGCGAGCATCCACGTAGGTGACATGATCCGTTTGCGGAACGGCGTGATAGTGGATGGCAATGGAAGAGTCGTACCGGACGGTACTCCAGTACAGTTTGTCCTTCACTATCCTGTTGATGGTGGTCGGTCCACTGTCGTGGCTGAGACGAGCGCAGGGGTCGCTGCGACTGCGGTGAGCCTTGACCGGGTCGGCCAGCTTGATATCACAGCTCAGTCTGAGCCTGCGGTCTCGTCAGTGCGTTTGGAACTGACCATTCGTGATGACGGACTCACCATTACCGAGATCGCGCCGACGGCGACTCCCACACTGGAGCCGACTGCTACACCTCTGCCAAGCCCTACGCCTACGGTCACGCCCAATCCACTGCTAGGAACAACGGAGCGACTTCCGGATCCTCCATACCTGCCAACCCCCCGGCGCTCGCGATTGGTGGGCTGGGGTATCGTTGGAGCTGTCACTGTGTTCGGGGTGGCTTTCTTCTGGGCACGTGAACGGTCCCGTACCCCGGAATTGGCTGCTACAATTGCCCTGGCTAGTGTTGTCGGCAGTTTGTCTGGGTACATTCTCGTGATGGCTGCTGCGAGGTGGTGGCTGCCGGTGGTGCGATATGGTTTGGTCGGGCGCGAGTATCTGACCGCTCTAGTTACGCTTGGTGTAGGCATTGCTGTACTGCTCCTCGCGCTGTGGCTCACTCGTGACGCGGTTCAGCGCCGGAACATCGAGACACGGGCCAGAGTTAAGGGCTATAGAAGAGGGATTCTGTGATGTTTACCCCGGAGACAAGCTCGCAAGGTGTTGCTTCCTTGAATGGAGACCGTACTCTGGTCTGACGAACCTGCTACGGTGTGACTAGAATCGCGGCGAGCAGCAAGATCCCGGCCAACACAACCAGTGGCACGTTCTGCCGCCAGGTTGAGCGCCATTCATCGTCGGTTAACAAGAGCGGCGCCAGTGTAGACGGGACGCTGCCGCTATTGAGCGCAGTCCACAGTATCTCTGCACTAGCAGGCCGCTGATCCGGATGAAGCGCCAACGCAGCCAGGAGAGCTTCCTCGACGCCCGGAGACACGTGCGGGTTGATAGTCCGGGGAGCGGTCAAAGCTCCCGGACTGAGGAACCGTTCGCGGGCTGTGGCCGGCGGACGGCAAGTGAGAAGATGATACAATGTTGCGCCCAGGGCGTAAATATCCGTGCGGGTGTCTGTGTGGGCATCGTCGCCCCCATACTGCTCCAGAGGTGTGTACGCGGCCGTTCCCTGGCCCTGCATGACGGTGACGGTCCGGGCCTCATCGTTGGTCAGCAGTTTGACCAGGCCGAAGTCAACCAACTTGATCAAGCCAGAGGGCATCAACTTGATATTGGAGGGCTTGATATCGCGATGCAAGATCGGCGGGTCTTGGCCGTGGAGGTGGCCTAAGGCGCTGCACAGCTGTTCCGCCCAATTTAGTACCTTCGCTTCGTCGATAAAGTGGTTCTCATTTAGCGCTGTCTCGATGATCTCCCGAAGGTTCTGTCCGGGTACGTAGTCCATTACCAGGTATTCTCGTCCTGCTTGAGTGAAATAGTCAGAAACCTTCGGCAGATTCGGGTGGTCAAGCCTGGCTAGCACCGAGGCTTCCTGTCGAAACTGATCCTGGAGCTGTGCCAAGTTATCGATGCCTACCTCCGGATCAGGGGCTATTTCCTTGACGGCACAGATGCGACCGACAAGTAGTATGTCCTCGGCCCGATAGACAGCGCCCATTCCACCCTGGCCAATGGGGCCGGCTATGCGATAGCGATCCTTTAACACGGTCTGAGAGTTGAGCAATTTAACCATCGCGGTTGATGATAGCGCGAGCCTGGTATAATGTCAAGGATAACGCCTTGAAAGGTGAGGTGGAAGGCTATGCAGGAACAGAGCAACAGCCCGTTACTCGTAGTTTACCGGGGCAGTCTAGCAGGTACCCGATGGCCCGTGACAGGCGAATCCACGACGTTGGGTCGAGCTAAGGACTGCGATGTTGTCCTGCCGGAGCGGCAGGTTTCCCGTCACCACGCCCGGATCGAACGAGACAGCAGAGGGTTCATAATTCGGGATCTCGGCAGCAAGAATGGGACCGTTGTCAATGATGAGATCATCAGAGAGCGACCCTACCGGCTCCGCGATGGTGATGAGATCGAGCTCGGGGGCGTTCTACAACTGGGTTTTGTAGCCGGCGACGCAACTCTTCCGCTCGCGGACGTGCTACCTCTGGATGACCGCCTGCAGGTGGACGAAGCCGCCCGCCAAGTCCGTTTCGGTCGCGAGATCCTGGACCCGCCGTTATCACCAGCCCAGTTCGTTCTGTTGACGTTACTTATACACAAACAGGGTAACGTTGTGTCCCGCGAGGAGATCGTTCGTTCTGTTTGGCCGGATGCTGCGGGCGGCGTGACGGATCAGGCGCTTGATGCACTCGTCTACCGCCTCCGCGAACGCCTTGCAGAGCTGGATGCAGATCACGCCTATATCACAACGGTCCGGGGCCATGGGCTTCGCTATCAGGCCAGGGACACCAGTCTATGATTTCGCGTAGTGACAAGCCGGCCAACCTCCTTTCTTCTCGGTTTCCTGGAACAAAAAAATGCCTATGCGAAAAGAGGTAAACCGTAGAGTCCCATGGTTTTTTCTGGCTGCCCTGGTTGGGCTGTTGGCTGCCTGGCCATTCCTCCAGTACCCAGGCTTGCCGCAGGGTACCGACGCTGAACTCCACGTCTTCCGGACAGCCGAGCTCGGTTATAGTCTTCAGTCCGGACAACTCTATCCGCGGTGGGCACCGAACTTCTTTCATGGATTTGGATACCCCATCTTTAACTACTATGCGCCGCTGACCTACCATCTGGGCTACTGGCTCGCCCTGGGGCGACCTGAGGACGCGGAGATGGGCGCACGGTTGGTGTTTTTAGTCGCGTTTGTTGGGGGTGCGATTGGCGCGTACCTCCTGGGCCGTGAGTTTGGCGACGAGGGTGGGGGGCTGCTCGGCGCAATTGCCTTCAGCTTTGCACCTTACATTCAGCTCATAAACGCTCACATACGCGGGGATTTACCAGAGAGCTTTGCGCTGGCGGCGATTCCCTGGGTGCTTTGGGGCTGGGAACGTGTTTGGCGTCGGGGTGGAGGTCAGGACGCTGCCCTGGCGGCGGTGACTACGGCTGTGGCTTTCGTGAGCCACAATCTGACTGCCCTTACCTGTGTGGTATTGGTCGGCCTGCTTTCTCTTTGGCGCTGGCGAGGCGCAGACCATCGACGTCTGTTGCGTGCAGTGGCAGTTGGTGTCATCTTCGTGCTGCTCACTTCGTTTTTCTGGCTGCCGTTTCTGATGGAAAGGCCAGCCATTAAGCTTGATGTGGCGGGTGATGGACATTACGAT
>PWVB01000411.1 GCA_003562365.1 Anaerolineae bacterium | reverse complement strand
GAAAGTTGGCGCCGTGAACGCTTGGGCAAAAACCATAAGCAGTTGTATAATTTCTTGGGATGGGCTTGGCATGAATTCCTCCTGTGTCGATAGAGTTTAGAGAGACCCTATCATAACACAGGGCGACCGTGTCAGCCCATCCCTCTCTCAAAATGGCCAAAGTCCAGTTGGTATGTTTTCTAGGTCAAATTGTACCTGCCCTTTACCAACAGCCAAGAGAGAGACTATCATGCATCTCACTCAACGAGAACCACCGATCGATCTGTGGAACGCCTTCCCCGTCTCGCTCAAGACTTCTACTCTGACTACTAACTTTTTTCTTGAGCACAGTCGTCTCTCCTTCACTGACACACAGGGGACCTCGTCTCGTTGCTGCGGCAAGCCTTGACAGACGCTGCCTTGCAGTCGCTGGGGATCGGAGTAGAATATCACCCTGTGAGAACCCATACCGTCGTACGACCCGTAAGTAAGCTACTCTGCCTGGCGCTCCTAACGCTGACCGCCTGCCGGCCCATCTACACTAGGCCTGCTCGCAATGGCCCAGCAACCGCGGCGATCGAGAACAAAGGCTCAGACACGATGGTTAACCTGGCACTCGCTTGGGCCGAGCGCTATCGTGAACTGCACCCGGAGGTCAACCTAGTGGTGACCGGCGGCGGCTCAGGAACTGGCATCGCAGCGCTCCTCAACAATACCGTGGACATCGCCAATGCCTCGCGTGCCATCAAGCCTGAGGAGGAGGCTGCCGCGCGGGCCAACGGGGTCGTCCCTGTCGAGTTCACCGTGGCCCGCGACGCTATCGCTGTCGTGGTGCACCCCAGCAACCCTGTCGACACCCTGACCTTGCAGCAGGTGTCGGACATCTTCAGTGGCAAGATCCAGAACTGGCAGGAAGTGGGCGGCGAGGATCGACCCATCGTGCGCCTCTCCCGTGAGACCAACTCGGGCACCCACATCTACTTTATGGGCGCGGTTGTTCGCCTGGGGCGGGCTGACGACCGGACACTCCTCTCCACGGACACACTATTGCTGCCCTCTTCTGAGGGAATCAGCGCGGAGGTGCGAGAGAATCCGAACACCATCGGCTACGAAGGGCTAGGCTACGTCACAGGCGATATGAAGACCGTGGCCCTAGGCCTCACGCCGGAAGGGCCCTTTTGGTCACCCAGCATCGAGACGGTGCGCAGCGGCGACTATCCTGTAGCACGGGAGATGTTTATGTACACTGCCGGCGAACCTGAGGGCGCCATCCGTGACTTTATCGACTGGGTACTGCAGCCGGAGGCGCAGGCGATTGTCCAAGCGTTGGGCTTTGTGCCCATTGAGGAGTAGCTGATGAGTCTTGACGTCAATCCCGCCGGGCGCCCTCCCGATAACGGGCTCGGGTCCGAGCCCACCGAACCATACCGCCTGGTGGCGTTGGAGGCACGTAGGCGGCACGTAGGCCTCGGTGAAATCCTGGTAGAGCGCGCCATCCAGGTCACGGGCATCAGCGCCATTCTACTGGTGTTGCTCATCTTCGTCTTCCTGGTCCGTGAGGGACTGCCCACCTTTGCGGACGTCCCCTTCGGTGACCTCGTCACCCAGCGCTGGTATCCGATCGAGGGCTACTACGGTCTCCTGCCGCTGATCGCCGGATCACTGTTGATCACCATTGGTGCCGCGACGATCGCACTTCCCTTGGGTGTCGCAACGGCGATATTCATCGCCGAGATCATCCCCAACTGGGGGCGCGAGATCCTGAAGCCCTTCGTCGAGGTACTCGCTGGGATTCCCTCCGTAGTTATCGGCTTTCTAGGTATGGTAGTGATTTCCCCTTTGTTCCGCCGAAGTTTGAACATACCCACCGGGCTAACCGCTTTCACTGGGATGGTCCTGCTAGCGTGGATGGCACTTCCCACCGTGGTCAGCGTTGTGGAGGACGTTTTGGACACCGTGCCCAAGACATACCGCGATGCGGGATTGGCGCTGGGTATGACACAGTGGCAGACTATCGCTAAGATCGTGTTACCGGCGGGCAAGTCCGGAATACTGACAGCTTTGATGCTGGGCGTGGGGCGCGCCATCGGCGAGACGATGACGGTGATGATGGTGACAGGAAATGCACCGCGAATTCCCCAACATCCCTTCGACGTCTTTATGCCAGCCCGAACGATGACAGCGACAATTGCGGCTGAGATGGGTGAGGTGGCGCGAGGCAGCACCCACTACCACGTCCTCTTCGCCGTGGGTTTAACACTGTTCCTGATTACCTTTGTCGTCAACCTGGCTGCAGCGTCGATCGTCTTTCAGCGGACCCGGCGCTCCGAGCGAATGCTATCATAGACCGAGAGTCTTCTGGCAGCGCAGCGCGCCGAGCTGGTGCTGTCATAGCCGGATGTCATTGCGAGTTCGGCGAACGTCGTGGGAGAGGAGCAACAGAATGTCACGACAGCTAGCGCAGCGGGTAGCCTTCGGCCTGATGACCCTGGCAGCTGCCGTGGTCATCCTGCCGATCTTCTACGTCATCGGCTACATCGTCGTCGAGGGCATGGGGGCCGTCTCCTGGGGTTTCATAGCGGAGATGCCCCGAGATGGGATGAGAGCTGGGGGGGTGCTGCCCGCTATCGTAGGCACGCTGTTGCTGACAGCGGGCACCGCAATCGTCGCGGTGCCCATCGGGATTGGCGGCGCGATCTATCTCTCAGAGTATGCAAAGGATAACGCCAGAACCCGCGCCATACGAGTTGCCATCATTAACCTGGCGGGCATTCCTTCGGTGGTCTTCGGGCTTTTCGGGCTGGGTCTCTTCGTCATCTTCCTTAACTTCGGCACCTCGATTCTGGCAGGGTCGCTGACCTTGGGAATTATGACACTCCCCGTCATCATCAGCACCGCCGAGGAGGCCTTGCGGGCAGTCCCGCAGTCATTTCGGTTGGTCAGCACCAGCCTGGGCGGCACTCGGTGGCAGACTATCCGCCGAGTAGTCCTGCCGCAGGCGCTGCCGGGGATCATCACCGGTGTCATCCTCGGAATCGAGCGTGCTGCCGGCGAGACAGCGCCGATCCTCTTCACTGCGGCCGCTTTCTTCCTCCCCCGCCTACCCAGCTCAATCTTCGACCAGACGATGGCGCTACCCTATCACCTCTACGTCATCAGCACTCAAGTGCCAGGGATGCCGATCCGGATCCAGTATGGGACGGCCCTGGTACTATTGGTCTTCGTGCTCTCTATGAATCTCGTGGCAACGCTGATGCGCCGTCATTACCGCCAGAAGCGCGTCTGGTAAGGAGAAGACCCGCGATGGCCGACGAGAGACCAGCAGTGAAGATCCGCATCGAGGACCTTGCCGTGCGCTACTCCGACGGCACCGAAAGCCTGCACGGCATCACGCTCGATATCTACGCGCATCAGGTCAACGTACTTTTCGGCCCCTCCGGTGGGGGGAAGAGTACCCTGTTGCGCACTCTAAATCGCCTCAACGACCTAGCCGATGTGGCATCGCAACAGGGTCGTGTCCTGCTGGACGGGGAGGATATCCTCGCTGCCGACTACGACATCATTCAGCTCCGCCGCCGATTGGGCATCGTCTTCGCCCGCCCGGTCCCGCTGCCTATGTCGGTCTACGAAAACATCACTTACGGCCTAACGCTGGCGGGAATCAAGGATCGCGAGCAACTGGACAGTGCGGTGGAACGGGCGTTGCTGCAAGCGGCGCTCTGGGACGAGGTGGCGGATCGGCTAACAGAGAGCGCATACGCCCTCTCCGGCGGCCAGCAGCAGCGGCTCTGCCTGGCGCGCTCCCTGGCCCTGCAACCGGAGGTCATTATGCTCGATGAGCCTACCTCGGGGCTTGATCCTATCTCAACTTTCAAGGTGGAGCAGACACTACAGCAGCTCAAGAAAGACTACACCATCCTGATCGTTCCGCACAGCGTCCAGCAGGCAGCACGCATCGCCGATTGGGCAGCCTTCTTCCTCCAAGGGGAGTTGGTTGAGTGGGGCTCGGGCCACGAGCTCTTCACCGCGCCACAGGACACGCGCACCGAGCAGTACATCACCGGACGCTTCGGCTAGCAACGCTCGCAGTGGAACCCTGTCAGAGCGCCAGTTCACGCTCATAGGCAGCCGCCAGCCCGGCCATGGCCCGCCCCGCCTCTAACTGCAGCGTCGCAAGACGACTAAGGTCTTCGCGCACCGTATCCCGGAACTCAGCATCAGGCCAGGCCTCCTGGAATGCCTGCCAACCACAGTAATCCGCCGTCACCGCCGCCATCGCCTCAAAGGCAACGATGGCGCTCTCCCAGGGCAACGCGCCCTCGGTCACAGCCTGCGCTTCCTCCAGGAAACCAATGGCGCTGCGCTGTGTTCCGAGCATCCGCATCAGCGTGCGATGCGCACAACTGTCACCGTGGTCACCGCAAGTGGTGCAGAAAACCGACGTATCCATCCGCGACGCCGCCGCTCGATAGAGTGCCGGCCCATAGCGCAGATTGGGGTTAGGTCCCCGCCCCCTGGCGACGCGGGCACCAAAGCGGATGGCGATCTCCAAGCTGCGCTCCAGGGACAGTGATGGACAGACCGGGTAGAGAAGATAGACTAACTGTGCCTGGGAAGGTCCCCATATGCGCGCTACCAGATCCTCGAAGCCGGGCAGTGTTGCAAACGGTAGCTGATCAAGATCACGATCCCAACCGTCGAGCAAGCTCCAGGCTGGCCAAGTCCGCAGCAGGACCCCGTCTCCCCTGTCGAAGGCCGCCCGCAGCCGGGCGAAGTGCAGCTCGTGCGGCTCCGGCAGGAGTCCAGTCTCGGCATAAACCGCCCGTGCTGGATCATCCCATACTTCCTCCCGGGTCACCCGCTCAACGGAAAAGCCCAACGCCCGTCCCAAAAAGCCGACTCTAGCGTCGGAGCCTGCTTCCATCCACCACGCCATACAGTCTTCGCCCTCGTCCAGGACCGGTGAAAAAGCGGTACCGCCAAGCCCAGCAACCCAATTATAGCTGACTGGCGATCCCCACGCGTTGAGGACCGCCGCCAAGCAGGCGGCAAACGAGTCGATTTGATTTGGATCACCCTCAACACAGATTCGCTCTCGCACAATCGTCATCGTTCTCCCTCCTAACGATTCCAGAACCAGAGCGGATCGAAGCCGTTGGCCTCTAACCAGGCCTGCTCCGGCCCCGACCAACCATACCGGCTCAGGTCAATCCGACCGCGGGCGTCAAAGACAATGCCCTCGGCCTCCAAGCGGTGGCGTTGATCGCTGCCGATAAGGCTGATCTTGCCTTGGCTGTTGACCACCCGCTGCCACGGTACATCGGTCCCCTCACGCAGGCCCGCCAGCGCATAGCCCACGGTCCGTGCGTCGCAATTTCCGACAATGTGGGCCACCTGCCCATAGGTAGTTACCCTGCCCACCGGAATCTGACAGACGACGGCATAGACACGCTCAAATACCGGCACTGCCTGTGGCTCCACCATTGCGCTTACCTGCCTCCGGGCTGTCCAGAAGCGAGCTCATCACAGACCGTGCGAGATGGAAGTCTGGCAAACGCGCCAGGGCTGAGCGCCACGAAGGTCTCGCACATCGCCGCAATCGCAGCGGGCCGATGACCTGCGCCTGCCGGGTCGCCGTACCACTGCGCAATGAAGCCGCCTTCCCGCCGTCCCAGGGCGGTAATCAATCGACGAGCATAAGCGCGGATGTCGTCCAGCGATCCACGGACCATCGTCTGCTGGATATCCACCGGACACCAGAAGGTGATTCGCCCACCGAAGGTCCGTCCCAGACGATCGAGCCCCATGTTCTCCTGCTGGTCCATCTGAATCACATCGAGACCAATTTCGATCAGGTCCTCCAGGATGGCTGCGATGTCCCCGCAGCTGTGCAGGAAGGTCGACAAACCGGCAGCGTGAGCCGCAGCATAGACGCGAGCATAGCGCGGCTTCCAGATGGTGCGCCAGGACGCCGGAGCGATCATCAGGCGGTCCTGAAGGCCCCAATCGTCACAGAACATATAGCCGTCTACCCCGGCATCGGCGTAGCGTTCTATGGCGTAAAGATTCATCTCTACCAGGACATCGATCAGCTGTCCGAGTTTCTCAGGCGCGTGGTGGATATCCATCCAGACATTTTCAAGCCCGCGGATGAAGTGGGCACGCTCGTAGAGCGAGATCCCGTTCCCGATCAGAAACCGGTCGCCAGCGCGGGCCCGAGCTCCCTCTAGTGTCGTCCAGCGGTTCGGTTCACGGATATCGGGTATCGTCAGCATCTCCCAGTCAGCCCAGTTCTGCAGCGGTACCTCCTTGACCTCCCCGAGATGGGAAACACCAATGTTCTCCCACACCGCGCCCCATTCATCGACGCCCTCTCGAGGACGAGTGTCCGGCGACGGCGTGACGCCGACACGGACGAAATCGCTGCCATAGAGCGGCGGTAGATCATAGGGCATACGGTCAGGTTCGGCAAAGTCTATCGTGCGGCACACAACCTCACGCGGTGTCATCGCCATCGGTCTCTCCTGGTCACCATCAACACCTCGAATTCCTCTATCGCCCGTAACCAGCGTTCACGTAGGCTGGCTCGGGGTGCGGACCATGGCCTAACTCGGCCAAGCGAGCCCGGAAGCGCGCCACCACCTCAGCATAGGCAGGGTCGTCAAGCACGTTTTCATCTTCACCGGGGTCGACCTTGAGGTCAAAGAGCACCTCAGTTCCATCGGCGCCGTAATACTGGTACTTTAGGTGATCCTGCTTGATCATCACATGGTCGGCGCCGAACTGAGAGACACTCTCGTTGCGCCAATAAGGCTGCCCGTCGGTCATCAGGGGCACCAAGCTGCGGCTGTCGAGCCCCGCAGGGACCGGTAGATCGCAGAGATCGCAGAGCGTGGCAAAGAGGTCACAGAGGTTGACGTTGGCGTCCACAACCTGACCCCCGGCAATCCGCTGAGGCCAGCGGATGATCAACGGCACCCGCACCGACCCCTCATAGAAGCGGGTCTTCTCCCAGATCCCGTGCTCTCCCAGCATATCGCCGTGGTCCGAGGTGTAGATAATGATCCAGTCATCCAGATCCTGACCCACGTGCGCCAGTCTCGCCAACAGCTGCCCGTAGAGTGTGTCGACGGCCTCCACCATGCCATAGTATGCCGCCGTTGCCCGCCGCACGTCGCGCTCGCTGGCGATCACGTCCGGACCGGCCTGAGTCCGCGACAACACCGCGTGGTTGGACCGCGGCGCAATCCGGATCGGCACCCGGTTCAGGTAGTAAGTGAAGGCCGTTTCGTCGGTGAGGAACGGATAGTGCGGCTGCAACAAGCTGAACTTGAGCAGAAGGGGACGCGGTGCCTGGGGGCGATCGTAGAAGGGATCGACAAAGAAGCGATCCACGAAGGCCAGCGCCGCTCCGAGTGCTTCGAGATCAAAGCGTTGGCACGGACCCGCCCCAATCCCTGCGCGCTGTATCTCCTTGTGATTGGACCACTTTCCAGTGCCGGGCGGCGATACGTAGAGGTCAAATGCAGCCTCTACTCGGCCGTCAATGTAGCGATCGCCTACCTCGGCATCCGGTGCGATACGCTTCGTCCAGCCCTGCATTTGGTCAACGCCGAGATGATGGAGTTTACCGGCACAGACCGTATGGTAGGCATGCTGAGCAAAGCGACGAGCAAAGGTCATCGAGCCCGGCGCCAAGTCCTCACCGTACCGACGACAGCCGCATGTCTCGGGCAACTGCCCTGACATCATACACTGGCGGCCGGGGATGCAGATTGGCGAAGGGGTGTAAGCATTGCGGAAGACCACGCCGGTGCGGGCAAGTTCATCCAGCACCGGCGTGCGCACCACCGGATCGCCGGCAAAGCCAGCCACATCAGCGCGATGCTCATCGCTCATCAAGAAGAGCACATTTGGCTGCTTGGTCATACTTACCTCCCGCTCAATGGCTCTGCTGAACTGCCAAGGCCTTGCAGGTCATGCTTCCGGACCGAAGGCATAGAGCTTACCCGCCACTGTTAGAGTCAGATAGTCCCAGGGATCCTTGCCGATGCGAACCGGACGAGTGACGACCTCGCGGCGCATCCGCTCACCCCAGAGGCTGCCGAGCGTTGGCAATGACTTGACGAGCTGTCCGTAGCCATCGTAAAATGCCTGCACGGGACCCGAGGTGTTTGCCCATATGAGCTGCGCCTCACCAGAGGGCCAACTAACCGGGCAGCTACCCTGGCCGATGTAATCGGGCTGGATCGACCATAGCCGATCTCCGTGGCCCGAGAAGAGGGTAAGGATGCCGTAATTGCCCCAGCGCGTCACTGCCAGGACCTGCTGTCCCGGAAGATCAGTCCGCACCCTGCCGATGAACCGTCCCTGAGCGTGGCCAATGCGGTGAATCGCGCGGGTACGTCCGGTCAACCCATCAACGACGTAGACGCCGGCGCTGCCGGCAAGCAGGAACGCTACTGGATCGACCGACGGATCGTCGGCAAGGGCACCCAAAGCCACCGCATCATAGTGGGTGGCGCCGCGGATGCTCTGCACCTCAGCATCGTAGTCGTGCACCCACAGGATCTGCCCAGCGGCGTCGAAAAGGGTGCCGCCGGCCAGCAACTCGTCCCGACCATCACCGGTCACATCACAGAACTGCAATGCGTGGTGGTGTCCGTACCAGGCTCCGGTAACCTCCTGACGCCAAAGCGGCGACAACTCTCGATCGTAAGCCCACAGGTGAACGCCGCCCCCCTCTTTGTCCTGGCGCCATTCGCGCAGCACGATGTCAAAGCCACCACTGCCCGTGAGATCACCGCTGGTTGGAGCGTAGTCAACATAGCGCATATTGGGAAGGAGTTCGGGCAGTTTGGCTCGAGCCACCACAGCACCATCGCAGCCCCGTAACACTACCATCTCATCTGCGACCGTCTGCACCTGTACTTCGCCCCGCACACCGGGGCGCGCGTTTGACTCACGCAGGCCTGTGAAACCGTATATGAGACGACCCGTCGAGCCATCGGGATCCGCAACGTCCCCCTTGGAGAAGACCACTTGAGCCTGAAGCTTTAGCGGCTGCTCCCAGAGCGGCTGCCCTTCAGGCGTCAAGGCCCGCACGCTCTCCGCACCCAACACCAGGAGGTCGTACCGACCAGGCTGAGCAAAGTCCTGGAAGATCGGCCCTCCCAGAACGGGATCGGCGCCTAGCTCCGCCAGATCAAAGGTATGCCGAAGCTCTGGCTCGGGGATGCTCGCACCACGTGTAGCTCGTGCAGCGGCGTGGCGCGCCCGCCGGCGCTCGTCCCGCGCCTGCTGAGCCGGTGTCTGCCATAGCGACAGCGCTCTCAGTCTAGCCCGTCCCAGCGCCCGCACCCCTACCTTGCCCGCGCGAAACATCGTATCGGTGCAGAAAAAGTCCACGCCCAGCGCCTCGCAGCGGCAGCGGATGCCATCATCGTCCAGCACCACCTCCAGCGCGACGTATCCCTGCAGACTCATCATGTCGGAGCCGCTGAGTTCGCGCACCGCCAACTCAAACCACTCGTCATCGCGGCGGCGATAGAGCACGACACGCCGTCGACCCTCCAGCGCAAGTTGATAGTAAGCACGGCTAGTCTCCATCCGAAAGACTACGCCGATTAAGGCTGCGCGGCAGTCGTGGCGATCCATGTGCGGGGGTGCCTCAAATGCCTCGGCTTTGATCTCGGCTACAATGCGACCATTACGCCCCTCCAAACTGCGAGCCACCAGCGCCCTCTCCCGGGAGCCGCCGCCGAAGTTATCGGTGAAGATCAACGCCGGCCTGTCCTCTTCCATCTCAACCGCGAGTCCGGAATCTACCCGGAACCCACCCCACGGCGCCAGCGGCGCCTCCCAGTCACCAAAACACCGCTGCTCTGCCTCAGAGCGGGGCACCAGTGGATCCAGCACCGCCCCGGTAGGGCAATCTGTGAGATCCAGGCTGCGAACTAGCTGGTGGTCCTGAGTTTGGCGGACCATAGGAACTCCTTTCGCTTATCAAGGCAGCACCATCTCTTTGATACCCTGAGTCGGCCGTTCGCGCAAGTCGCTGCCTCTGAGACGTATGCGCTGTTTTTCGCGAACAGGAGATTGAAATTCTGGTCACAAGCGCTATAATAGAGAGGTTGGATAGTCTGCGAAAGGACGATGCCTATGAATGGTAATATGTTGGGCGATCTATCTATGATTCTTATCGAGCTAGGCGCGATCATCGTCGGCCTAGCCGTTCTGGCGCGAGTTGCGAATAGGTTTGGTGTGTCGCCCATTCCCTTCTATCTATTGGCCGGCATCGGGATGGGAATGGGTGGTGTCGTCTCGCTGAGTTTGAGCGAGGGCTTCATCCATATCGGCGCCGAAATCGGCGTGATACTGTTACTGTTTACCTTGGGCTTAGAGTACTCCGGGGACCGACTGGTGAAGGATATGCACCACGCGTTACCGGCTGGCATTGCTGACCTGGTCATCAACTTCCCACCAGGTGTTGCAGTGGGCCTGCTGATGGGGTGGGATCTGTTGGCCTCGGTACTACTCGGTGGTATCGTTTACATCTCGTCCTCTGGGATCATCGCCAAGCTACTATGCGATCTGAAGCGATATGACAATGCCGAGACCCCGGTCATCCTATCGATCCTTGTCCTGGAGGACATCGCTATGGCAGTCTTTCTGCCGTTGGTCACCATCTTCCTCATCGGTCACGGTCTCGTATCAGGATTGGGATCGATCGCCGTCGCTGTCATCGCCGGCGGAGCGATGCTGTTCGTGGCGTTGCACTATGGCAAACCCCTCAGCCGCCTGATCAACCACACATCAAACGAGATTGTACTGCTCACCACGTTGGGTCTAGCTCTGCTTGTCGCGGGCCTCGCCGACCGGCTGCAGTTCTCAGCAGCCGTAGGAGCCTTCTTAGTGGGCATCACCCTTTCGGGCCCGGTCGCCGAGAAGACCCATGCACTCATCGACCCCCTGCGCGATCTCTTCGCCGCCATCTTCTTCCTCTTCTTCGGCTTGTTGATCGATCCCGCCACGCTGTGGCCAATGCTGACTCCCGCCGTCATCCTGGTTGCGATCACCGCGGTCACTAAGATCATCACCGGCTGGTGGACTACCCGGCACATGGGGCTCAACGCCGCCAGCCGGCTGCGCGCTGGCATCACGCTGATCGCCCGCGGGGAGTTCTCGCTGGTGATCGCAGCGATGGGAGTAGGTGCAGGTCTGGAACCTCGGCTAGGCGCTCTAGCCGCCGCTTACGTACTACTGTCAGCCATCTTCGGACCGCTGCTTATGAGGGTCAGCGATCCGCTTCTGACGCGGCTGCCGAGCCTTGCTACACCAGCGGCCCGCCGCAGAGCGGCCCGTCGCTGGTTGGTACACTGTCAGCACGCTGTGGTACGCCGGCTTTGAAGGTCGAACCGCGACGCTGAAGATCGGAGGATTTGGAGATCGCTCGATCCTCATGCCTCACGATGCAGTCGTATGTCAAGGGCTGGCGCTCCGACCAATTCGAAGGTCGCTGAGGCCAGCATCACCCGCCCCTCGGTTTCGGCAATGGCATCCAGCACTTGCGTAAAGAGCCGATCGTGGATCAATCGGCGCTTCTTAGCATCCACCGGATACCGTAGCGTGACGTGCATCCAATTGTCATCGGCGATTAGGAAGACTCGCGGCGCTACCGGAGTATGCTCGACAGGATACTTCTCCTCCACTGCCGCCCACTCGCGTCCCGCCACTTCAATATCCGGACCGACGATTTCTTCAGCCGCCGCCAGCAGGATTTCGCGGGCTAGATGCTGGTCACTACCATAGCGCACTGGGATCGTGATCTCGTCCCAGATAAAGGAGAGCTCGCCCGAGTAGTTGAAGACCGGCTGCTTGAACACCTGGCTGTTGGCGATGCGCACGATCCGCCCGTTGTACTGATCGGCTTTCACCCACTCCCCAATCTCCATCAGTGAGGTGCGCAAAACCCCAATGTGAATGACGTCGCCGCGGATACCGCCCACCTCAACCCGATCGCCGACAATGTAGAACTGGCCGAAGGAGATGGCAATCCACCCTGCCACACTGGCGATCACCTCCTGCAACGCGAAGGCGATCCCAGCCCCAGCCACACCCAGCGTCACTGTCAGACCGGGCAACTGGTCGCTGAAGATGGTCGCTACCAAGGCAATCCCAGCCAGAACCCCCAGAAACCTGAGCGCCTGCCGGACGCTGGAACGGGTGCGGTCGTTGTTGACATAACGGGGAACAAGCCGCTGCAGAAACTGAACAAGGATGCCGAGGAGAATCAAGCCTACCGCCGAGGCGATGAGCTTCCCGATTAGTGGATCGAACAGAATGTCTGTAATGGCCTCGTACATAGACAGTCCCCTTTCACGACTCTAGGAAAACAACCCGCCTCCGGTCTCGGGAGACCGGAGGCGGGTCAGTCAGCATCCAATTCAGTCTTCCTTGATTGGTGTAGATTCCGCTTGCTCAAGCACTGTTAACATCGGCTTAATCTTACTCCCAACATCCACGATGGCGCTCCGGGCGATGGCCTTCCAATCAGCCAGCGGCCCCTGCACGTGCACCCGGTCCAGCGCGAATCCCACTACCCGCGCCTCGGCATCTAACAGAATATCCCCCACGGTACCGATTTTGGTCCCGCCCTCGGTCTGGATCTCGCGTCCACGCAGATTGCTCAGCAGCACGAAGGTTTCCGCGCCAGCGATGTTGTCCAGCCGCACCACCGTATCGGCTCCGGACACCAGCCAAGCATCCACCCCGTAGACCTGAATTTGAGCACGCGCAATGGCCAAATCTTGCCGACCGAGAAACCCCTCGGTTCCGGCCAGTACCGCGGTCATTTTGGTCAGCTCACTGTCGAGATAAAGATCCTTGACCTCTCCAAGCTTCTTACCATTCGTGATGCTGATCAGCGGCTTGCCCTGATGCTTTTTTGCATTTGCCATAGCGGTCCCTCCTTGCATGTGTGTCTAGCAGCTAGCCCATTGACACCATTCTAGCACGAGTCCAATGCACGTGCAACGCATCCGTTTCAACGGGATAGCGCAGCAATTAACATAAGCGCGATGGCAGGTCTCGTAAACAGATGACGCATCTGCACTGCTGCTTGGCATCAGTCAACGCCGTAGATGGGTTGGGCGAGTTTCGCCTAAGGTGACGATAGACTTCGCGCCCCTACATATTGTTACGGCGTAGTTAACGCACACAATATGTAGGGGCTCCGAGACGCATCAGAATTGCTGCGTTATCCGTTCAACGCCCAGTCGAGCTTGAGCCTTCTTCCACGCTGCGCCATCAGATCGCCTGCTGGAGCTGCCACATCACAGATCATCTTGAGTGGGGCACCAAGCATCCGGCTTACGGAACATATGGGCGCTGTAGCAACCGTAACTGACCGCCGACCAGCTCATTACAAGGGGAGCTACCACCGCCAGATAGTACACAGCGGGGCTGTCAATATAACGTACTGTGCATCGTCTCACCAGCAAGGTCAAGGACGGAGGACCGCCATCATCGCTGGGTGATCTGATGCGGGACTATCAATGTAACGGGCATCGTCCACTGTCAGCGTCCGGGAGACGAAGATGTGATCGATGCGCTTCGGCGGGCTGAAGCCTCGATCGTCAATCCCATCGGGCCAGCGTCGTAGCCAGGCATCGTCCAACCGCGCCGTGGTCAGCGCATACTGCGGCGTGTCCGGTCGGAAGTTGAAGTCGCCCATTAAGATCACGGGCTGTCGGTCACCAACCGCCTCCAGTACTGCCTCCTGTTGCACCATAGGACCGTGGTTGCCAAGGTGTGTGACAAATACACTATAGGTGGTGACGCCAACAGTAATCTGTGCCTCGATGGTAGCCGTCTGCTCCCCCTCGCTGTACATATAGAAGGTACGCGGCTGCTCGATGGGATAGCGCGAGAGGAGCGCGATACCAAAGGTGCCCACCACCGGTGTCGGTCCGTAGTAGGCGTGCATATCGAGAGCGTCGGCATAGTAGCGTACCAGGTCGGCGTTCCCCCCGGCAATCCGGTTGGTATCGGACTCCTGAAGGCCGATGAGATCGGCATTGACGTCCCGCATCACCGCTAGTTGATCGTCAGCTGCCTGTTGTCCATCCTCACTGTACCCTTGTTGGATATTGTAGGTCAGGACCGTAAGCATCGGCTGGGCAACAGGATCGGTAGGGCGAGCGCGCGTGATAAAGACACCGAGAACGGCCAGCACGCCGAGGAAGATTGCCGTCCCAACCCATCGGGGCGCCACAACCCAGCGGTGCGAGAGCCGCCGGACGGTCAGCAACGGCAACACCAACCCCAATCCGACGATCAGATGGACCAGCCAGAACCGATCCCGAAAAGCCGGGCCTATAAAGGGAATGTAATCGTAAACTGTAGTGAAGACGTGAGCCAGCACCATACTCAGCCAGTAGAGGGCACCCACGGCAAAGGCGCCCCCCAGCGATCGCAGGGACGGCTGTGCCGTCACGATTTCTCGCATATAAACCGAGGCGTCCAAGACAACTACCGGGTAAAACAACAGCATCGTAAAGAGAGGCAGCGTCCGCTCAAGGCCATTGACGACATCGGGCGCGTAGAAAGGATAATCTGTTGGTTCAGCAGGGAAGCGAAGTTGCTGAATCCGCAACACAGAGACAAGGGCCAGGACAAAAAGGATGTTTAGACCCAACAGCAGCCCCTTATACCATCCGGATGACACGTGAAGCCTGACAAGACCCGCCACGACAAAGAGGCTCACCGCCACCACCATCACAATCACAATCGCCGAATAGCTAGCCTCAGCCCAGCGGGCAATAACGTTGGGGCTGGCAAAGGCAAAGTATAGCAGAAGGAGCGCACTGCTCAAGCCCAACACCCAGACAGTCAAGCGGTCAAAAGCGACGGACTGACCGAGGGCGCCATCCGATTGGTCTGCGCCCGAGAGCCAAAGCTTGCGCACCAGATATAGGGTGGCCATCAGCGCCAGAATCCAGCCAATGTTAAAGAAGGGGTAGCGGACCGAGCAATCCAAGCCCGATCCGTAAATGCGAAGGAACATCCAGACCAAGACGGCGAGGAGCAGCGGCAGGCCCAGTCGCTCGCGCAACCCGTCCCCCTCGGCCCGACGACTGAGCCACCATAGCAGTGCGGGAAGCCAGACAAACGCCACGGCAACGCCCAGTCCAGCGACGAGCAACCGACCACGGGTGTCGAGCATCACGGCGATCGGACGGCTGAGGAGCACCACAAAGCTGAGAGCCAGCAGCGCGTCCCGCGACAGCTTCCTGGGTCCCAGCAGGACCAGTAACGTGGGCGAGAAGAAGAGTAGGACCGCGACGATTTCCGTCGGGATACTGGTGCCCAGCAGCCCGAAGGCGTAGATCGCGGCCACGAACTCGTTGACCAACTGGAGGAAGAAAAGCCACAGGATCGCTTGAGCTACGATGAAAACATCGCGACGCAGAGTTTGACGCACCATAGTCAGACCTCCCCCATCCTTAGAGGTGTACCTGCATCCATTGTAACCTGACAGCGTCGCCGGTCAGACCACCGTTCTCCAATACCTACTAAAATCTACCATGAGATTTTATGCTTGGTTCCTGCTTCAACGAGGCTGCCAACAATACTGCCGTTGGTCTTATATCCTCTCCGCAAGCGTGACTTTCCGCCGAACTGG
>PWVB01000314.1 GCA_003562365.1 Anaerolineae bacterium | reverse complement strand
TTGCTTCATAGTGCTATGATACCATACTCTTTTTAGCTTGCGTTAGACAAACACTCGAAATTGATCAGAACTTGCTGGATGGAGCCCCCCCTGAACGCTTACAGTTAACCATGAGTATCTCCTTTGATTATGTGAGTTATTAGCGAAGCGCGTGCCGTAATCTGGATTGATGATTGCAAACGTTCTTAGCGTGTTAGCGCCCCGTTGTATCTGTGCCTTTCAGCGCAGGCGTATCTTGTGCTTGCTCGGATTGTCCCCAAGCAATCGTCGCCTGATCAGACTGTTCCAGGCTCTCCGCTGCTCCCCCTCTTACTTTGAACATGAACCGAGCATTGCCTTTTGAGTACTCTTAGCATACAGCTCCATGCACTGGTTGTCATCAGTGCTGTGTGGACTTTTAGCTCCACATTCAACTGATGTGAGTCAAGTCCTGCTCCACCGGATGAGGAGCGGGAGTCGTGCTAAATTTCTGTTGACGCCGGCAAATAGCCACGCTCAGGTAAGCCCCAAAGAGAAAAATGAGACTGGTTAGATAGGCCCAGGTCAGAAAAGCGATAATGGCGGCCACTGAACCATAGACCAGGTTTGAGACGGAGATGTAGGTGGCGACAAACGACAGGAAGACTTTCTTCGCCAGCTCCCAGAGTAGGCCGGCCCCGATCGCGCCGGGCAGCAGCTCGCGCCAGGTAGCCGCGCCGTGCGGGAGCAGGATGTAGAGCGTCATAAACGCGGCGATATTGAGCAGGAGCGCCAGTGCCAGGCTGATACCGCCCTTAATCCAGAGCAAGGAACCGGGCAGCCAGGGACGCAAGTCAGCAATCATGCTGCCGGCAAATGCCGCCAGGAAGAGCGCCGGGCCGACGAAGGCGAGGACAAAGAGCAAGGCCAGGCCCCGGCGCTTCCAGACTGCGCGCCGGCGTTGGATGTTCCACATTTTGCTCAAGGTGAGCGTGAGCGTGTAAAAGACAGTAGAGGCTGACCAGATCAATCCCACCAGGGCGACGCCGGTAACAGGGCCGCGTGTTTGGATGATGGCGTTGATGTTGTCGCCCAACAATTCGCCCAGGGCGGGCGCGACAAACTCCAGCCGTTGAATGATGAGCGATTGCTCGATCACCGGCCCCAGGCTGAAACTGGCAATCGCGATGCTCAAGAGCGCGAGGGGAAAGAGGGAGAGGAGGGCATAGTAAGCAATCGCCGCAGCCATAATGCCCGTTTCGGGCCTGAGCGCGGCCTGGGCCGCGTTAATCACCAGTCCCAACCAGCCGCCCGTCCACGCATCCAGCTGCTGCGCGTTGCGGACGCCCCGTTGCCAGAGCGCCTCCGCTGCTTTGCCGATTTTGGGTAGGGTCAGTTTCTTCTTCATAGGTTTGATTCTTAAGTAGCCGCGATTTCATAATCGCGCGACCCATTCCGACTCTCTCCGGCTTGCAAGATGGGTTCCGCTTGCTCCAGCAGTTGGGTGAGCCGCTCCACGGTGCTGGTCACTAAGGGCGGCGGCTCATCTATCCCTGCGATCGTCGCCTGCACCCGCGCCAGCCGCTCCTGGAGGTCTGAAAGCTGGCTCGTAGCTCCGGCCACCGCGCGGCGGCTGACCAGGCGATGCCACAGGATTTGGCACACAATAGACAACGGCGGCGCGACCAGGATGCCGAGTAGCCCGAAGACATCGGCCAGAGCGACGAGCAGGAGCACGGTCAACATGGGGTTATGTAAGTCCCGGTTGAACAGGCGCGGTTTGACCCAGAGCTCTACGGCTATCAAAATGACGAGCGTGTAGGAGCCAGTCAACACGCTCACCTGCACACTGGTCAGCAGCCCCACCAGCAGCGGCGTCAGCAGCGCCAGGGGCGCGCCCATCACGGGAATCAGACAGACCAGCGCGCCAATCAGCGCCAGGAGCGCCGGATAGGGGGACCCCAGCAGCCAGTAGCCCAAGCCAAAGAGCAGCCCAACCAGCAGGCTTTGCGCGACCTGACCGCGCAGGTAAGCGCCAATGTCCAGCCCAATCGTCCACACAATATCGCGCATCTGCTTCCGCTGCTCCGCCGGTAGCAGCGAGAGCCAGAGCCGTTCGAAATGGATTTGATTGCTGCTCCAATACAGGCTCAAGAGCAGCACAACGAGCGCCCCACTCACCACGCTGCCCAACCCCTGCGTCACGCCGAGGAGGGTCGGCAGCACCAGCTGCCCCTGGTCGCCGGTAACGACTGCGAAGAGCTGGCTCGGCGATGGCAGCCGCGCCACCAAGTCCTCTTGGAACGCGCTGCCTTCCAGCCAGGGCGGCAACTGCCACACATCCTGCGCCGCTACGGTCTGAGCCAACAGTTGGATTTCGTTGATGATGGTATCGCCGATGGAGAAGAGCAAGAAGCCGACGCCGCCCAGCGTCGCCAGATAGAGGAGCAGCCAGGCCCCGCGCACTGCCAGGCGACCCTTGATCAGGCGATTTATCAGGGGGCGCAGCGCGGCCGCCAGCGCGAGCGAGAGCAACACATAGACGACGACCCCACGGAACTGCCACAGCGCGATCAGCGCCAACAACGTGGTCAGCACCGCCGCGCCGAACCGTGCCAGTTGTTTGGTCATGGCACATCTCCTGGCTGGCTCTGGGCTAGCAAAGCATCCAAGTCAGTGGTAAGGGTCTCAATTTCATCCATCACCTGATCAATCTGCCCGATCTTGAGGATTGAGCCGTCTTTGGTGAGCCGCGCCTGTTTGCGCAGGTCTTGCGCCAGGGCTTGCGCCTCATAGCGCAGCCGGCTGACATAATCGCGGCCCGAAGTCTCCTCCGGCTCCGCCGCCTCCGGCCCAAAGACGAAGCGATTGAGCAAGAGCTGGAGCATCGCCGCGATGGGTATCGCCATCAACGCGCCGACAATGCCGAACAAAGAGCCAAATGCGAACAGCGCCAGCAGCGAGACGAACGGGTTGACCCCGACGGCCTTCCGCATGACGCGCGGCACCAGCAGGCTGTTTTCCAGCTGTTGGATCACCACCGAGGCGAGGACGACCCAAATCAATTTGCTCGGCGCGATGGAGAGGCCCACGACTGCCGCTGGAATGGCCCCCAGCAGTGGTCCTATCATCGGCACGGCCTCTAGCACACCCGCCACGAGCGCCAGCACCAGGGCATTGGGCAGGCCGATGAGCAAATAGGCCACCAGCGAGAGCACGCCGATGACCAGGCACAGGACGCCTTGCCCGGCAATATAGAAACCTACCGTAGTTTCCATGGCCGCAATCAAGTCGCTCATGCTCTCGCGCCGCTCCTTGGGCAGTAGCAGTAACCACGATTGCAGCGCGCGCGGCCCATCCAGCGTCCAGTGAAATGTTAGCAACAGGATGACGATGGCAAAGAAGGCGACCTTAGCCGCCCCGGTTACATAACCCAACGCTTGCCCCGCTGAGGCAATCATCTCCGGCCCGGTTTGCTCCACCAGCCCCAGACTGGGCAGCGTCTCCGGGAGGAACGTGGTTAACTGCACGATGAATTGATTGGGATAGCCTCCCAGCCACACGCGGAGACTCTCGTAATAGCCCGGCACAGCGGCGGTGATCGTGATGCTTTGCTCGACAATCACCGGAAAAAGCAGCAGCACGAAGCCCACCAGCAGAGCGAGCAGCAGGCCGTAGACCAGCAGCACGCCGGCTACCTTGTGAATGCCGCGTCGCTGCAACCACGTCACCAGCGGCCTGATTACCGTGCCCATGAGGATGGCGATAAAGAAGATAAAGATGACCTGGTAGAACCGATAGAGCAGCCAGAAGCTCAGGGCGACCGCCGCGAGGACGAGGGTCGCCCACACGACCCGGCGGAAGGGCCAGCTATCGAACTGCGAAGGTGAATCGAGCGCCATGGTCAGCGTCCTTTTGGGTATATTTCAAATGGGTGTGTTTCATTTTTCCTCCTATACAGCGACGAACGTGCCCCGTAGTTCTGCGTGCAGCGGGCGATGCCCGGCCAGATATGCCCTCAGCGCCTCTACGCTGCGCTCTGTGTGCTGTTGGCGATTGCGCCCGTACTTCTGCGCCACGCCTTGTGCGGTGACAAACGCCGTGGGGTAATAGCTCTCAGGTTGCAGCTCTTCATCGCCGATAAAAACTTGCTGCACGCGCTGTCTGGGAGGATTCTCGATCTTGATGTAGGCGTGGAAACCAAGCCCGCGTTTGACGTAACCACCCATCTGGTCATACGGATCGCGCGCAAACGTCCGTTCCAGATTTTCTTCCAGCATCGCAACAATTTCCTCGCCCGTCAGCTCGACCGTTGAGATCGGCGGGTTCATCGGGATCATGTTGTAGAGATCATTTAGCGTGACCGTCCCCGGAATGATCGGTGCGCCATAGCGCCAGCCATTCG
>PWVB01000243.1 GCA_003562365.1 Anaerolineae bacterium | reverse complement strand
TTATTTTCTCAGAAGCGATTCCCACCTTTGCGAACGGACTCACTAGCCAGTAGACTTAGAGAAGCCGCACCACCACGATGACGGCTTTCCGTATCTGGCCAAAGCGTGACCGAAAATACTGTATCCTTTCATCAGGAAACGCCGCCGGCTGTTGCCAGATATCTTCGTAATGCGGCTCCAGTGCATGGAATCGACTGCATAACAACGATCATTCTCTTGTTGCCCTCCCGTGATCCTCAGGATGATCTTCTGGACGAAAGACAGAGTGTTCGTAGCTGACGTGATTGGCGCAAATCCCCGATCCGGGTTATGATGGCCCTATCATCCACACTGGACGCCGTCGGGCGCACTCAGCAGGACGGCATCCACAGAGACCCCACAACTACAAGGAGGGCATCCGATGGCGCAGCAGACCGCACAAACGCTGACCTTTGTCTCGCACACTCATTGGGACCGTGAATGGTATCAGACCTTTCAGCAGTACCGCATACGCTTGGTGCAACTGGTAGACAAGCTGCTGGTCCTGCTCGAGGCGAACCCGGACTACAAATACTTTATGCTCGATGGGCAGACAATCGTCCTGGACGACTATCTGGAGATCCGTCCGGAACACCGCGCCACGTTGGCGGCATACATCAGCGCCGGACGGCTGCAGATCGGTCCTTGGCACATCCTGCCGGACGAGTTCCTCGTGTCGGCTGAGTCAACGATTCGCAACCTCCTGGTCGGAGCTGCGACGTGCGCTCAATTCGGCAAGCGGATGGATGTAGGCAACATCCCTGACCCCTTCGGGCACATCAGTCAGATGCCTCAAATCCTCCGCGGCTTCGACATCAACGCGATGGCCTTCTGGCGCGGGGTCAGCGGCGTGCAGAACGAATTCCGCTGGGCGGCGCCCGACGGCACCGAGATCTTGGTCATCCACCAACAACACGGCTACGGCAATGCCGGAGACATGCCCAACGATCCGGAGCTGTTTGTCGAGCGCACGAGGCAGATCGTGGAGCAGCTCACCCCAACGGCAACAACACGCCACCTGTTGGCGATGAATGGCGGCGACCACCTGGAGCCGCAACCCGAGCTACCCCGGTTGCTGGAGATTGCCGATGCAGCGCTCCCCAACGTCGAGGTCCGCCACGGCACGCTGCCCCAGTTTGTCGCCGCTGTGCGCGCAGCAGCGCCCGAGCTGGCGACGCGCAGCGGTGAGATGCGCGATCCAGCCAAGGCCCCACTGCTTCCCGGGGTCCTGTCGGCCCGCATGTGGATCAAGCAGCGCAACCATGCGTCGGAGATGCTGCTGACCCGCTGGGCCGAGCCCGCCTCGGCATTGGCGGAATTGGCCACGGCACCGCTGGCGCTTACCGGCCAGTCGGCGCTGGTCAAGCGGGCCTGGCGCTATCTACTGGAGAATCACCCCCACGACTCGATCTGCGGATGCAGCATCGACCAGGTGCACCGCGAGATGGCCATCCGCTTCGACTGGGTCGACCAGATCGGCGAGGAGATTACTTCGCGCAGCCTTCAGGCGCTGGCGGACCTCACCGAAACGTCCGACGGCCCAACGGTGGTCGTCTTCAACCCCACCACGCAGCAGCGCACCGACGTCGTCAACACACGGATCCCCATCCCGGAGGATGCAGCTTCCGTGATTCTAGAAACCGCCGACGGGCACACCCTCACGCCGAGCCTAAGTTCGCGGAAGCGGGAGGTGCTCTGGGACTTTGAAACGGACGCCGAGCAAATGCAGGGTATGATCGGCTATCTAAGCCGAAACAAGGTAGTGAACTACGACCTCCACGCGATAACCACAACGCTGACCGGCGACATGCTCAACCTTGAGATCAAGGTCGGCCGAGGGGAAGCGCCGGACCCTGCAGCGCTCCAGCGCGGTCGCGACGAGCTTCACGCGCTGATGAAAAACGACGAGGTGAGTATGGTGCACGTGGTGGTCCATCGCGGTGATCTGGCCAACTGCACCTTCGTCGCAAGCGCCGTGCCGGGGCTAGGCTATCGCAGCTACCAGATCCGTCCGACGCATACCTCGGCTCCGGATGACCAACCAGGTGCCGATCGTACCATAGAGAATGAGCACTTACGCCTGGAGGTCGCCGAGGACGGGACCTTCAGCCTGCTGGAAAAGGCCACCGCCACCCTCTATGCGGGCCTGAACCGCTTTGTGGACGTGGGCGACCGCGGCGACGAGTACAACTTTTGCCCGGTGGAGACTGACGTCACCATCGCTGCCCCCGTGGCCCCGCCGCAGGTCCGACGGATCGCCAACAGCCCCGTGCGCCAGACACTGGAGGTCGCGCAAGTTTACCGAATCCCGGTCGGGCTGGGCAAGACGCGCTCTGAGCGCAGCGCGGACACGGTCGACCTGCCCATTACCAGCCGCATCTCGCTGGTTTCCGGCGTGCCGCGCGTCGAGGTCGAGACGACGGTGGACAACGCTGCAACTGATCACAGACTGCGAGCACACTTTCCGGTCCCGGCACGCGTCGACACCTTCGATGCCGAGGGCCATATGGACGTCATCACCCGGGATCTCGACCTGCCCACCGAAACCGACAACTGGGTCGAGCAGCCGATCGGCACCCATCCGCAGCGCACCTGGTCCGATGTGAGCGACGGTGAGACCGGCCTGCTGCTGGCCAACCGCGGGCTGCCGGAGGTGGAGGTGCTACGCACGGAGACGAGCTCCGAGCTGGCACTGACGCTGCTACGCTGTGTCGGCTGGCTCTCTCGAGGGGACCTCGCCGTGCGGCAGGGCCACGCCGGCCCCGGCCTGCCCACGCCGGAGGCGCAGTGCCAGGGCAGCCACACTTTTCACTACGCACTGGTGCCTCACCGCGGCGGCTGGTCGCAGGCCTATGCCCAAGCACACGCCTTCAACGCGCCCTTCCGCGCTGTCACCACCGGCGCCCATGCGGGCGCACTGCCGCCGACGCTCAGTTTCATCGAGGTCGCACCATCCGCGCTGGTGGTCAGCACGGTGAAGGAGGCGGAGGACGGCGAGGGGCTCATTGTGAGACTGTGGAACACCCAGGCAGAAGCCTGCCAGGCCACGATCCGTTTCTGGCACCGTCCAGCGGCGGTCAAGCGGTGCAATCTTGGCGAGCGAGTGCTCGAGACGCTGGCTGTCGCCGAGGACGGCACCGTCGCCGTCAGCGTGCGCGGTCGCGAGATCGTGACGCTGCGCGTGCAGGTAGACACCGGGTAGGACAGGAAGCAGTCAGAGCAGACGCTGGCGAGAGTCGCGGCGGAAGGTCCGTCAGCTAGACGGACCTTCCGCCACGATCCCGGCGCGGTTGAGCCGCGCCATCTGGTCCGCGCTCAGCGTCAGGTGCAGGGCCGCCAGGTTCTCGGTCATCTGGGCAGTCGTGCTCCCGGCGACCAGCGGGATGACCGGGGGCTCGCTCTGCACCATCCACGCAAGGATCACCTGATTGGCCGTGGCGTCCAGCTCCTCGGCGATGGCGCAGAGCGTCTCCAGCCGCGGTGGAAGATCAGGCCAACGGTATTCTTCGCCGAAGGTCCGGTCCGGTCGTGTGTAGGCGCCGGAGAGTAACGGAGAGTAGGCCAGCAACGTCACCGGCTCGCTGGCAACGCAGTCAAGAAGGTCATCGTTTACCGCCACCTGCGCGCCGAAGTCAACGCCAGGCCGGGGCCGGAGGTAAGTATACCGCTGCTGGATGCAGCAGTAGGGCGTCCAGCCTTGCCCCTCTGCCAGCGTGTTTGCCTTGGCCAGGCGCCAAGCCAGGAAGTTGCTGGCCCCCAGCCAGCGCACCTTTCCAGCGGTCACCAGTCGGTGGAAGGCCTCCAGCGTCTCCGCCAACGGCGTGGAACGGTCATCAACGTGCGCATAGTAGAGGTCGATCGTCTCGACGCCGAGCCGGGAGAGGCTGCCCTCTACCGCCCGCTCGATCTGGCTGGCGCGGAGTCCCTGCTGGAGATCGTCCACCGGCGCGGGGAAACCCACCTTCGACGCAACAATCAGGTCGTCTCGGTTGTCGCGGCTTCGCATCCACTCCCCCAGCAACGCTTCGCTCTCGCCGCCCTGGCAACCCTCTACCCAGCGCGCATAGATGTTGGCTGTGTCGATAAAACGCCCGCCTGCCGCTACATACTGATCCAGAAGCTCATACGAAGTCGCCGGATCGGTGCGACTCCCAAAGTGCATAGCGCCCAGACAGAAAGCGCTCACATCGACTCCGGTCTCGCCCAACGGGATGGTCCGCATAGGCCGTGCCTGGTTTACCAAACTGTGCCAACTTGACACGGTTTGGAAGGCTGCCTTTCTGCAGCCATATTTTCACGTTTCGACGCAGATTGCTCCGAAGAGTCTGATATCTGCTCCACGGGCGTTT
>PWVB01000461.1 GCA_003562365.1 Anaerolineae bacterium | reverse complement strand
TGCATCTGGCCCGGACGGGGCCTTCGGGACGCAACGTGGGCGGAAGTAACGCCGAGCGTGTCCCGAGAAGCTCCCCGCTTTAGCGGGGAGAGTCGTCACATGCACGTTAACGGCTTAATCGACCGCTTCGACGAACTGCCCAACGTCACCTGGGTAGCCTGTGCTGACACAGTGGCGGCGGTGTCGCCGCGCTCGGCCAAACCGTCAAGCCGCCGTGCCAACTTGAAGCGTGCCCAAGAGCAGACAGGCATTCCCAAGGTCTACCAGGACTATCGGGAGATGCTGGACCAGGAGAGCTTCGACATCGTAATCTTCTGTCCTGAGAACGCCCGACATGGAGAGGTTGCCGAGGCCATCGCCGCTAAGGGCGTTCATATGGTCACCGAGAAACCGATGGCGGCTTCGCTGTCAGAGGCCCTGCGAATGGTACGGGCCGCCCGTGCCTATAGTGTTAGGTTGATGGTGAACTGGCCAACGACCTGGTCGCCCAGCATCCGTGCCATGAAGTGGCTGATCGAAGGGGGTGTTATCGGCGACGTATGGGAGATAAAGTGGCGCAATGGTCCTTCGATGGGGCCGCTCTCCTACACTACCGGGGACGATGCTTTCACCGACGAAGAGAAGGGTTCCGAGTGGTGGCATCAGATGGCGCCCGGTGGCGGTGCGCTGCTTGACTACTGTTGCTATGGCGCCTGCCTGTCGCGCTGGTATCTCGGTGAGCCGGCTGAGGCCGCGATAGCGCTGAAGGCCAACATCGCCAGCCACTATGGAGATGCTGATGACAATGCGGTCATCACGGTGCGCTTTCCCAGGGCGATGGCCATTCTAGAGGGCACTTGGACGACCTACCACAGCGGTGTCCCTACAGGCCCCATAGCCTATGGTACCAAGGGGACCTTGGTCAACGACCGTGAGGGGGTCAAAGTCTATACAACCCGCAGTTACGAACTCGGTAAGCCCGATGATCTGATCGAGGGAGAGCCGCTGCCTGAAGGACGTGCGACGCTGGCGGAGGAGTTTGTCCATCATCTTGAGACGGGTGAGCCGCTGCATTCCACGCTTGATATGCTGTTCAACGTGGAGGCCATGGCGATCCTGGATGCTGGCATTCGCTCTGCTGCCAGCGGCAAGCTGGAGCTGGTCGACAATCTAACTTGGTGCATTGGCTAATATTGGCTAATAAGGAGGGCCCAGTATGGAGGCGTGGCAGTCGAGGATGGACGGCATCATTGATGCCCATGTTCATATGGGTTCACTCACCGACGCCGCACATGTCAATAACATTCTGGAGGCTGTGCGGTTGGAAAAGATGGGGCTGGTTTCCATACAGGATCCCGCACACGGGTCGGGGCTCCCGCAGTCGCTGTATATGAAGGGGCGCTATCCCGGCACGTTTTATGTTTTTGCGGGTCTCAATCACGGGCAGCAGCTGTCGGGGGGGCGCGTTACTGCGCCTAGCCTAGTTGCGCAGGTTGAGAGCTTCCGGAAAATGGGCTGTGATGGCATCAAGATGATCGAGGGTAAGCCGACGTCTCGGCAAACTCTGGACATTCCTGTCACCGATACCTACTTCGCCGACTATTGGGCCCGTGTTGAGGACCTGGGCGTGCCGCTAGTGTGGCACGTTGGGGATCCGGAGGAGTTTTGGAATCCCGAGCAACTTCCAGAATGGGCTCGCAAGCGAGGCTGGGGCTATAGTGCCGCCGATGTGCAGAAGGAGGAACTGTATGCTGAGGTGGACGAAGTGCTGGCTAGGCATCCCAATCTGCGTATCATCTTCGCCCATTTCTACTTCCTCTCTGCCGATCTGGCTCGGGCAGCGCGCTTTTTTGATGCGCACCCGCACATTTATTTCGATCTGACCCCCGGCATTGAGATGCTCTACAATCTGTCCCGCGATGCACAGACGACGCGCGACTTCTTCCTGAAATACGCCGATCGCATCGTTTTCGGCACCGATATCTCCAGCCGCAATGCCGTAACCGAGGCGGTCTTCCGCGCAGGCATCATCTTTCGCTGGCTAGAGAGTGACGCAACCTTCCGAGTTCCTGACGGTGTCGATGTCCTGCTCGGAAAGCCGGAAGACGGCATAATCCGCGGGCTGTCATTACCCGATGCAGTGCTCGAGCGGATTTATAGGCTCAACTACACTCGACTCGTGGGGGCCAAGCCGCGCTCCCTCAGTCTGAGCCACGCTATCGCTGAGTGCACGCGTATCGGATCGATCGCGCGGCGCCTCTCCGGCATGCCGGCTGAGGACACTGAGGCGGTACGTGTCGCGCGGAAACTGGAGGTGCTGTCGTAAGCGACTCGCCATCGACGAGACCGCAGGAGCTACTCTTCGGATCATCTGGGGCTTGTTTGATCTGCGCGTTTTGACTAGGTTCCGCCGTCTGGCGAAGTCTTAGCGCCAGCCATACTTATAACCAGCTTCGTACATCGCGATCACGTTCTCCGGTGGTGTGTTGGCCTGAATGTTGTGGCACGGGCCAATGATGTAGCCACCATCGGCGCCTAGGATATGGATATTCTCGATCACCTCGGCGCGTACGTCCTCTGGGCTGCCAAAGGGCAGCGTTTGCTGGTTGTCGACGGCACCGTGGAAGATGAGCTGTTCGCCGAAGTCACGCTGAAGGCCAAGGCGCTCCATGCCACTACAACGCCATTGGATGGGATTGAGAACATCGATTCCAGCGTCGATCATGTCCGGGATGATTCTGCGGATTGCACCATCGCTATGGAAGAAGACGTAGGCGCCAGCACTGTGAGCTAGGTCGATCATCCGTTTCATACGGGGAATGAGAAAGGTGTGAATCTGCTGCGGTGAGAAGAGCAGCGATGTCTGCGACCCCATATCCTCAGCTACGTAGGAGATGTTGACGCGATCGGGGATCGATTCGTAGATGCGGGTCGTGTTCGCATAGGCAAAACTGAAGAGCTGATCAAGGCAGTAATGGACGATCTCGGGGTTGATCACCAGGTCAATGTAGGCCTGCTCGAGGCCTCGCAGCTGGCAATAGGTCAGAAATGGCTCTGAACCACCGCCACGCACTGGATAGATATCCAATCCCTCGACCTGCGCGGGGATCGTACTGTAATCATACCAGTCGGCAGAAGGCCAAGTGTAGTTGGCCTGGATCTCCGCCACGCTAGCATAAGCGGCCAAGGGATGACCAATGCATTCGCTGTAGGTGCCATTTTCGTAGGCAACTTCCTGGTAGCGGCAGCCATAGATGTCCTGATCTGCAGGGAGAGCTGGCCCGATATAGTCCGGGGTCACCGTCACCAAGTGATCGATGTGTAGCTTGGCGTAGAGCTCCGTTGTGCTGGCGACTCCTAAGTGGGTCATCAGCGTTCGGGTGGCCTCCGGGGTGGCCCAGTAGTCCATTGGCAGGCGATCGGGCTGCTGGCGCTGGAGCACCGCCAGCCAGCGCTCTTTTGGCGTCATTGTCTCTCGTGACATTGGCTGACCTCCCGTGGGTAATGTGTTGACCATGGTACCTATTCTAGGCTGATTCGTGGCTAGAGACAACTCAGCGGGTACGTTACAGACTGCATCTTAAGGCCAGCATTCCGACACATTGGATTTCGGGATGGTCTAACAGAGACTAGATAGTACAATATGGAACAGTCGTTCTGTTAAGGATGGTCAATGTGCGCAAAAAGGTCCGAGAGGATTTCAATGAATGGCATCACCTTGAGCCCGCAACAGCTTGCGGTAGCCCAGGCATCGTTGAGTTGCCGCCTGTTTTTGGAGGGGGTCGCTGGCACGGGTAAGACCACGGCGGGAGTCGCCCGTATGCACTATCTTCTGAAGTCAGAAATCCCGGCTGATCGGTTGTTGGTTCTGACGCCTCAACGAACGTTGGCACAACCCTACTATGATGCCTTACGCTCCCCGGACACCCCGGGCGGGGGCGTGGTAACGGTGACCACGATCGGAGGCCTGGCGCGCAGGATGATTGATCTGTTCTGGCCGTTGGTGGCAGAAGAGGTGGGTTTTCAGCGGCCAGCTGATCGCCCGGTCTTTCTGACGCTGGAGACCGCGCAATACTATATGGCGCGGATTGTGACACCGCTGATTGAGGAAGAGGGTTACTTCGACGCGACTACGATCGATCGCAATCGGCTCTACAGCCAGATCCTTGACAATTTGAACAAGGCAGCGGTCGTTGGATTCCCGCCAGGTGAGATCGGCGAACGGCTTAAGGGTGCCTGGATGGGAGATCTGGTCCAAGCGCGAATCTATGATCAAGCCCAAGCCTGCGCACTGCGGTTCAGGCGTTACTGTCTGGCTCACAATCTCCTAGACTTCTCCCTGCAGATAGCGGTCTTTGCCGAACACCTCTGGGAGGAACCGCTGTGCCGTGACCATTTGACCGAGACCTATACCCACTTGATATTTGATAACGTCGAGGAGGACACGCCGGTTGCCCATGATATCGTCTACTCCTGGTTGGGGACGGTGGAGTCGGGATTGGTGATCTTCGACCACGGCGCAGGCTATCGTAGCTTCCTAGGCGCGGATCCGGTCAGTGGACACATGCTACAGGATCTATGTGATGAGCAACGGATCTTCGTTGAGTCCTTTGTGATGAGTGGTTCTGTCACCGCCCTCGGTGCGGCTTTTGACAGGGTGCTCCGACCGTCAGTGCCGGATGGAGAGACGGCGCCACCGATCGGTGATGCCGCTCCACTGGCGCCGGCACCGACGGCAGACAGCGTGACTGGCAACAACGGCATCCGCGCGACGTTGCACTTCGGCAATCGTCGCTTTCATCACCAGATGCTGGATTGGGTGGTTGCCGAGATCCAAGCGCTAGTTCGGGACAAGGATGCGTTCCCGGGAGATATCGTAGTTCTAGCGCCTTTCCTGACCGACTCGCTGCGCTTCTCGCTGGCTCATCGCCTTCACCGGGTCGGTATTCCGGTGCGCTCCCATCGGCCCTCGCGAGCGCTGCGTGATGAGCCGGCAACGCAGACGCTTCTGACCTTGGCGGCTCTAGCTCACCCGGAGTGGGAGATCCTTCCATCGCGTTACGATGTGACAGACGCTTTACGCCACGCGATTCACGAACTGGATCTAGTGCGCGCTCAGCTCCTGGCCCAGATCGTCTATCGTCCCCACAGGGGACAACCAGAGCTCACCCCTTTTGACGAGATCCAGCCAGATATGCAGCAGCGGATTACCTTCGTCTTTGGGGGACGCTACGAAGCCTTGCGGACTTGGCTTGCTGCATACCGGACGCGACAGGCGGCGCCTTTGGACCATTTCCTGTCTCGACTCTTCGGGGAGGTGCTCTCCCAGCCTGGGTTTGGATTCCACCGCGACGTTGACTGTGGGCTTGTCGCCGCGATGTTGGTTGAATCTGTACAGAAGTTCCGCTGGATCTCGGCTGATCTAGCCGACAACCGCCGGCCGCTGGGCCGGGAGTATCTGGAGATGGTGCGGCAGGGTGTGATCGCTGCACAGTACCTGGCACCGTGGCAAGAGGAAGAGCAGGACGCGGTGCTGTTGGCGCCGGCCTACACGTTTCTTCTGAGCAACCGTCCGGTGGCCTATCAGTTCTGGCTTGATGTGGGAGGGTTAGGTTGGTGGGAACGTCTCTACCAACCCCTGACACATCCGTTTGTGTTGAGTCGGCGTTGGCCAACCGGTAAGGTCTGGACGGATGCCGATGAGCATGCGTTGCGCCAGCGCGGGTTGCAGCGGTTGGTGCTGGGTCTGGTGCGTCGCTGTCGCGTCCGGGTCTATCTGGGCCTGAGTGACTACTCAGAGCAGGGTTTCGAGCAAGAAGGTCCGCTGTTGGGCGCGGTACAGCAGATATTGCGGCGGTTCCAGTCTGAGCGGGGGGGCGTGTGAGCGAGATGGAAGCGGTCGTGTTTCGGCCTCGGCCGAGCCAGGCTATGGTGCTCGACTACACTGAAGGCAAGATGGGTGTGTCCGCTGTTCCCGGCAGTGGCAAGACCTGGACGTTGTCGGCACTGGCGGCAAAGCTTGTGGCTCAGGGACACCTGGTCGATGAGCAGGAGGTGCTAATCGTCACCCTGGTCAATTCAGCCGTCAGCAACTTCGCGACCCGGGTGGGACGTTTCATGCAGGATCGTGGGCTCCTGCCAGGCGTCGGCTATCGGGTGCGTACGCTGCACGGCCTGGCTCATGATATCGTGCGGGAGCGACCGGGGCTGGTTGGGCTCTCGGATCAGTTTTCCATCTTAGATGAACGCTTGGCACAGGAAATCCTGCGCGACGCTGCGCAGACCTGGTTACGCAGCCATCCTGCCGCCCTTGACGCCTATCTGGCTCTCGACCTTGATGAGCGTCAAGCGGCACGCGTACGGACCGCCCGGTGGCCTGACCTCGTTGTGCGGATGGCGACGGCATTGGTCAAGCAAGCCAAGGATCTGCAGATCACGCCTCCTGGGCTGCAGTACTTGCTGGACGGCTTTCCCGATGCGCTGCCCCTTTTGGAGATGGGCTGCGCGATCTACGTTGATTATCAACGGGCGTTGGCCTATCGCGGTGCGGTTGACTTCGACGATCTGATTCGTCTGGCGCTGCAGGCTTTGCGTTTGGATCCTGCCTTTCTGGGTCGACTGCGACGCCGTTGGCCCTACATTCTCGAGGACGAGGCTCAAGACAGTAGCCGCCTGCAAGAGCTGATTCTCAGCGAGCTTGTGGGACCCGAGGGAAACTGGGTGCGAGTTGGTGATCCGAACCAGGCGATCTATGAGACCTTCACAACTGCCAGCCCCAAGTATTTGCGTGACTTTCTGGAGCGGCCCGATGTGCTGTCGCTAGACTTGCCGAATTCTGGACGCTCGATGCAGAGCGTGATCGATTTGGCAAACGGTCTGGTGACCTGGACTACGACGTCGCATCCGGTGCCGGCGCTTCGCAGGGCGCTGGGCGAGCCCTATATTCTGCCCGCCCCAGAGGGCGACCCGCAACCCAACCCGGAAGATGATCCTGATCAGATTGACTTCGTCGCGCAAAGCTTCTCACCGCAGGCGGAGATTGAGGCGGTGGTGCGCTCCGCTGCGTCCTGGCTGTCGGTGCACCCGGAGCACACCGTTGCGGTCTTGGTGCCACGGAACGATCGCGGTTTCGCGGTTGGTAGTGCGCTAAAGGCGGCTGATGTGCCCTACGTAGAGCTGCTGCGCAGCACGCCGGCAACGAGGAACGCTGCGGGTGCGCTGGGCAACCTGCTGAACTACCTTGCCGCTCCCACTTCAGCCCGCAAGCTTGCCGTCACCTATCGGGTCTGGCGCCGCGATGATCGCGCGGATGAGGCGAAGCGGAAGGAGTTGACGGGGATTGCGAAGATTTTGTTGCGATGTCCGCGGGTGGAAGATTTCATCTGGCCTCGCGCTGGACGAGATTGGCTGAGGGATCTCCAAAGCGAGCCCTTCTGGAGTCCAACCCTCGGCGAGCATCTGAGCGAGTTCCGCACGTTGGTACGTCGCTGGCAGGGCACTACCGCACTACCGATCGATCAGATTGTGCTCACCTTAGCTCAGGATCTGTTTCACGAACCTGCCGATCTGGCGATTGCCCATAAGCTGGCGCTAGTGTTGCGTCAGGCAACAAGCACGCACCCTGAGTGGCGTTTGCCGGAGTTGACGGAGGAATTGGCGGTGGTAGCGCGCAACGAGCGCAAGTTCCTTGGCTTTGCTGACGCTGACACCGCTCTTGACCCCGAGGCTTACCGGGGTCAAATCGTCGTTACAACAATGCATAAAGCTAAAGGACTGGAGTGGGACAAGGTCTATCTAATGTCAGTGACTGACTACGATTTTCCTTCTGCACTGCCTCAGGATCAGTTCATCGGGGAGCCGTGGTTTGTCCGTGATGAGCTCAACCTGGAGGCTGAGATCGTGGGGCAGCTCAAGGCACTTGATCAGAATCCTGATCTGTTCGACTATGATGAGGGCTTCGCTACGCTGGGAGCGCGGCGCGATTATGCTGCCGAACGTTTGAGGCTTTTCTACGTGGGCATCACTCGCGCCAAAAGGGCGCTTGCGGTGACCTGGAACACAGGGCGACTAGGTGTTGCCCAGCCCTCGGTGCCGTTCATCGCTCTGCGGACATGGTGGGAAGAGGAGGCAACGTGATGCTGCCCGAGAGCTTCAGTTTTAGTCAGGCGAGTTTGCAGGACTTTGTAGCGTGTCCCAGACGCTTTCAGTTACGTTATCTGCTGCGATTGCGTTGGCCGGCAGCGGAAGTGGAGCCGATAGAGGAACACGAACGACGCATGATGATGGGACGGACGTTTCACCAGATGGTTCAACAACAGCATCTTGGCGTGCCCGAGTCTCGCATCGAGCGCGGAGCCTCGGATCCTGATCTGCTGCGCTGGTGGCAGAACTACTGCGTCTATCGACCTGTGACGTCCTTCAGCGGAGACGCCGCGTCGGCGTCTGCTCGTAGTGAGGTGACCTTGAGCGCCACGATTGCCAGGTACCGTCTGGTGGCTATGTACGACTTGATTGTGGTGGAACCCGGGAAACGCGCGGTCATCCTGGACTGGAAGACATCAGACACTCGTACCTCCGAGGCGATCCTGCGCGAGCGGATGCAGACCCGCATCTACCCTTATTTATTGGTTCAGGTGGGTGCGGCGTTGAACTGTGGTCAGCTGATCAGACCCGAGATGGTGGAGATGATCTACTGGTTTCCAGCGTTCCCCGATGCACCGGCGCGATTGCCATACGATGCCGATCATTTTAGCAGAGATGGCGCTTTTCTGGAGCAGCTGATCGAGCGAATCGCTGATATGGAGGAGGACGATTTCTGCTTGACCAGCGACCTGCGTCAGTGTGAATACTGTATCTACCGATCTTTCTGTGATCGCGGCATTGCTGCCGGCAATTTAGATGATGTGACAGCTGCCTATGAGCTCCAGGAGGGAGACGTTGAGGTGGATATCGACTTCGAGCAAATCGCTGAGATCGAGTTCTAGGCGGTTGTGAACCGGGTCATCAACGGTAGAATAGTGCTGGAAGGGATCCGCTGGTTAGATAATGGGGGAGGCATAAAGCTATGGATCAGCTGACGTTGATGCGGGACTTAAGTGTTCCTGGGAAATCCAAGATGGTGTTGGTAGTGATGGACGGTGTTGGGGGCCTGCCTGGTCCTGATGGACTCACCGAATTGGAGGCGGCTCACACGCCCAACCTTGATGCATTGGCGGCACGGTCGATTACGGGCCTGTCTACGCCGGTCCGTCCGGGTATCACGCCGGGAAGCGGTCCCGGGCACATTGGATTGTTCGGCTATGAGCCGACGGAGTGGGAGATTGGGCGCGGTGTGTTAGAGGCGTTGGGCATCGATTTTGATCTAGGTCCCAATGACATCGCAGCCCGCGGCAACTTCGCTACAGTCGATGAAGCGGGCAATATCCTCGATCGTCGTGCCGGCCGTATTCCTACGGAAGAGGGCGAGCGGTTGGTGGAACGACTGCGGCAGATTGCGCTGCCAGGTGTGGAGACCTTTGTGAGGGTGGTCAAGGAGTATCGTTTCGTCCTGGTGTTACGGGGAGAAAAGTTGGAAGATGGGTTGACGGAGACCGATCCTCAACGGACTGGCGTGCCACCGCTACCCGTGGAGGCGACCAGGCCAGAGGCCGAAGAGACTGCTGAGTTGATCAACCAGTGGCTCGAAGAGGCGCGGGAGCTGCTGGCCGATGAGCCGAAGGCCAACAGCATGAATCTCCGCGGGATTGCCAAGGTACCGCCTATTCCCAAGATGAACGAGATCTACAAGCTCAGCCTTGGTGCTATTGCCACCTATCCGATGTACCGCGGAATCGGTCGACTGGTGGGGATGTCCGTTCTGCAGACCGGTGAGACCATCGAGAGTGAAGTTGAGACGCTAAAGCAGCATTGGAGCGACCACGACTTCTTCTTCTTTCACGTGAAGAAGACGGACAGCTACGGAGAGGATGGGAACTTCGAGGCCAAGGTTCACGTGATCGAAGAGTTCGATTCAGCATTGCCGGCGATCCTGGAACTGAATCCGGGGGTCGTACTGGTCAGTGGTGATCACAGCACGCCGTGGTCGCTCAAATCCCATTCGTGGCATGAATTGCCGGTGATGCTCTGGTCGGACCATATCCGACCGGATGCCGTGACCGTGTTCGGCGAGCGTCCCTGTATGGGGGGGGGGCTCGGACATATTCGGCACGTAGATTTTCTGCCATTGATGATGGCACACGCTGGGCGTCTAATGAAGTTTGGTGCCTGACCGGACTACCGGATCCTAATCAGCCGCCAGTCAACAGGAACGCCTGCTGGCGGCTGATCGTTTCACTATCTGTAATGCGGTCGATCGAAAGGAATGACGTGAAGCGCTGGCTTGATCCAGAGTTGGTCTCAGTTCCACCAGCCCTCCTTGCCGCGGTGGGTGGGCATCCTTTGGTGGCAGAAACTCTGGTGCGCAGGGGCCTAAGCACCCTGAGCGATGTAGAAGCCTTTCTTGATCCTGAGGCTTACTCACCTACCCCGCCGCAGGCCCTGCCGGATATGACAGCAGCGGTCTCCCGCATTCAGCGGGCACTGGAGACCGGCGAGAAGATCTGTGTGTGGGGTGACTTCGATGTCGATGGACAGACCGCCACAACGGTGCTGGTGTCGGCCCTGCGCGAGCTTGGCGGAGACGTCATCTACCACATCCCAGTCCGGGAGACCGAGTCGCACGGTATCAGGCAACCGTGGCTCAATGAGCAACTTGCCCGTGGTACCAGTCTACTGCTTACCTGTGACACCGGCATTGACGCGCACGAGGCTGTGGCGGATGCGCGCGCTCAAGGAGTAGATGTCATCATCACCGACCATCATGAGCTTCCACGGGACTTGCCATCGGCTACAGCAATTCTTAACCCGCATCGGTTGCCGGAAGGTCACCCTCTGAGTACACTGCCTGGCGTTGGGGTAGCCTATAAACTCGCTGAGGCGCTCTACACCGCGGCTGGCAACCCTCACGTCGGTGCTAAGCTGCTTGATCTGGTGGCGCTTGGGATCGTTGCGGATGTGGCAGTCCAGACAGGTGATACGCGCTATCTGCTGCAGCGCGGTTTGCAGGCGCTGCGCCGTACCCAACGCTTGGGTCTGCAGGAGCTGATAAAGGTTGCCGGCGTTCAACCTGAACACATCGATGCTGAGACCATTGGGTTTGCACTGGGACCGCGGCTGAATGCTCTAGGGCGCCTTGCGGATGCGAATGTTAGCGTGGAGTTTCTGACGACGGAGGATCTCGGTCGAGCTCGAACTCTGGCCTCAGAGTTGGAGGCGCTGAACGCTCGCCGCCGGATGCTGTGCGATCAGGTGCAGGCAGCTGCCGAGGCGCAGCTGGTTGATGAGCCCTCACTGCTAGAGAGCTCGGTTATAGTGCTTGCCGGGGCCCGCTGGCCGGCTGGGATCATCGGCATTGTTGCTAACCGTTTGGCTGAGCGGTACCATCGGCCTGTGGTCCTTCTCTCTGCACCGCCGGGGGCGTTGGCGCGCGGTTCGGCGCGTTCAGTAGAGGGGTGTCACATCACTGAGGCCTTGGCAACTCAGGCACATCTTCTGGAAGGATTTGGGGGCCATGCGATGGCTGCCGGGATGTCGATGGATTCGGAGCACATTGAGGCGTTTCGGCGCGGGTTGGCGCGGGCCGTTGCTGAACAGATGGGGTCTCGGGCTATGAAGCCAGTTCTCCAGATCCATGGCTACGTGACACTCGGCGAGCTATCATTCTCGTTAGTCTCAGAACTGGCGCGGCTTGCGCCTTTTGGTCCAGGCAATCCACCATTGGTCCTGGTGGCCGAGGGTGTCAAGGTGGTCGCGTCGCGGAAACTGGGACGGACTGGTCATCACCTACAGGTAACCGTGGCTGACGCTGAGCGCGTCGAACGGAAGGTAGTCTGGTGGAACTGGCAAGGCGCGCCCATCCCCGACGGACGGTTTGATCTGGCTTTCAACCTCAGGAAGAATGTCTTCCGGAATGAGGTGGACGTACAGGTTGTTTGGGAGGATGCACGCCCGGCCGGGAGGGTCAAAGGGGTAGCGCCTGTGACTAAGCCGGCCAGCCTGAAGGTTGTTGACTACCGGGATGCCGATGAGCCGGTGGCGTTGCTCTCCCAGGTTTTGAAGGGCAATGGGGCGGTTGAGGTCTGGGTCGAAGGTCCGGATCTTCAATCAGTGGATGGCCGGCATCGGCTTGCATTGGTCCCTGCGGAGACGCTAGTGATCTGGACGCATCCCCCCAGCGTGGTTACGCTGCAGATGGCGTTACGGCGCGTCAAGCCTAGTCGAGTGGTGGTATTCGGTCGCGATCTGGATGTCGATCGGCCGCAGCCTTTTCTAGCGTACCTTGCGGGGCTTGTTAAGTACGCTCTGCTGACGAAGGAGGGCTGTGTGGGCTTGGCCGAGCTGGCGGCGATGATGGGCCATCGCGAGGTCAGCGTGCGGATAGGCTTGGCGTGGTTGGAAGCTAAGGGTTTGTTGCAGGTGGTCAGCTTCGGTGAACTAGCGCTGGAGCTGGTGGAGGTGGCATCGCCGCAACTGGAGCGTGCAGCTCAGTTGCAGGCTGAGTTGTCAGAGGTACTGGCGGAAACGGTGGCGTACCGCCGGTTCTTTGGTCGAGCCCGCATTGATCAGGTGTTGGCGCCGTCCACGTGCTCGAGTAAGTGAACTTGCTCGTACAATGCGGGGTGTGAGGCCTCTTTGCAGGTGAGTATGAAATGCATCTGAAGCTGCGCCAGCAACGTACACAACGGATAATGACAATGAAGATCATCCGCCAGAATGGTCACGCTCCCGGGGGAAAACGCGCCGCCTTCCGCTTAATCCACCGCTTCGTCGCTTGCTGTTCACAATCCTGCTTTTCGTGCCCATCTTGCGGCGTAATGGACTCCGGCTCTAGGCAAATCACGTGTTCTTGTTCTGGGGCACATACCACCGCCAGCATCACCCCGTGGGCGTAGTGCGGCTGCTCATCCCGCAGTGTCACACGACAGTTCGAGCAATGCACGTTTGCGGAACTGAAGTATTGTGACCCCTCCAGCGAGATCAGGCGTGTGCTGCCCACGCCGGTATAGGCGTCTAAGTGCCCCGCGCCGTCCAGCTCGCATAGATCTCCCAAAACGGCGCCCAGAGCCCCGCTGGATCCACTGGACCCAGTAGATTCCGCAACTGACTATCACAGGGTACCCACTCTGGACATTGTGCTGTCCCCGTTGGCGTTGCATATCCCGCTGGTGGGCCAAGAACGAGGGCGATTGCGTGTAGAATACTGCAAAGGCACTCAGCCCGGCTTCCGTCAGGGTGTATCGGGTGTTCTCCTCACTTCGATGTTCCGGCAAACCGTCAAGTGCCTGCCGCACACTGGTCAGTAGCTTTTGGAATTTCAGTGACTTCCCCATCCGCGGCTCATCGCACTTGACGCTCTCATTCTGCTCCTTCATGCCTATCGAGGCGGGTAGTAGAATGAGGGTGAAAGATGGCGCTGTCCCCCTGGAAAGGATGTGGACTAGGGTGTCGCGAGCTGCGCGTTTGGCCATCGGGTTGGTTTGCCTGTTGGTGTCAGCGTGCGCGTCGCCATCGGCGACGCGCTTGCCCGCTACGTTCGATGCTCGGCAGCCGGCCCGGACGGTTCTGGTTTCGCCCACGCAAGGTGCCACTGCGACGGCTACGCTCATCCTGAACCGACGCCTACTGTGGTGGAGGTGAAGCCGTCCACAGTTCAACCAACGGAGAGACCGGCCCGCGAAGCACCACCGATAGTATCGAGGTCAGCGATGACGATCACCGTACTCTACGATAACCGTCAGGAAGATCCGCGGCGCCAGACGGCTTGGGGCTTCGCGTGTCTCGTGAATCCTGTTCGATACCGGCGGGGATGGGGCTTTGCTGCTGCGCAATATGGGCGCACTGGGGATCGATACAGGGCAGATCGATGCCTTTGTCTTATCCCACATCCACCAGGACCATACGGGTGGGCTGGCTGCCCTCCCGGCAGAGAACTCCTACGTGACGGTCTACTTGCCGGCGTTGTTCCCGCAGGCGCTCAAGGACGCAGTTCTCGCGTCGGGCGCGGATGTCGTCGCGGTCTCCGGGCCAACCGAGGTCTGCGCGGGCGCGAGCGTGACGGAGGAGCTGGGCACCCAGCCCAAGGAGGCCAGGCTCTTGGTCCAGGGACCTGATGGGTTGCTGGTCATCACAGGTTGTGCGCACGCTGAGATCGTGAGCATCGTACGTGAAGCAAAGATGTTGACAGGACTGCCCGTCGAGCTCGTCCTCGGCGGGTTCCATCTGGGGAACGAGTCCGCTGTGCGCATTGGCGCTATCGTGGAGGCGCTGACGGCCCTAGGCGTGCGGAGGGTCGCGCCGGGTCACTGCTCGGGTGACCTGGCGATCCGCCTCTTCGAACCAAGCCCTCGGTGAGGATTTCATCCGCATCGGGGTCGGCAGTCGGGTTTCCGGAGGGTGCGAGGAAATGCCGACGGCGACGCCGAGGTCGCGGAGATAAGCCACCGTACGCCCACTTGACCGCACCTCACACAATCAGATGCGACTTGAACGCCTCCGTCTCGGCCCGCGTCGCCTCGCTCACCGACTCGCCGCGGCGCAAACAGCTACTGGGCGTGCTCAACACGGCGAAACGTCCCGATACCCGCGCCCGGCGCTTCCGAGCGATCGTCGACGAGGAGTGGGACCTGCAGCGTCGTGGCGACGGCTAGGCGCGCGGTGAGACCAATTGCCACCGGTGGTCGGCGTGCGCTTAGCCTCCGATGAGGGCTTCTACGCAGTTCACGATGGGCCACGCGCCGTTAGTGGTGTTGGAGATGACCGTTACCTCTACGTTATCTGCCGGATGGTACTCCGATCGGAACGACACACCAGCATCGCAGCCGGTGATGAACAGGTAGTCTGACACATTGGACCTCTGCTGAAACCAGATGCCGTGTCCATAGTAGGTGCCTTCCCTGAACGTCTCCGCGCGCACGTAGGGCGCAGTGAATCCCCGCAGGGTTGGCTCTGATAGTATCCGGTAACCCCAGAGGGCGTCCCACAGCCGGCTGACATCCTCGGCAGTCGTGAAAGCGCCGCCGTCGGACGCGCCGATTATGGGCAGGTCGAAGACGTTGGTGCGCCAGCCGGAGTCCTCCTCGACATAGCCGAGGGCCGTCCCTTCGGGAAGCTTGTTCATGGCGAAGTACCCGGAGCGGATCATACCCGCTGGTTTGAAGACCTCGCTCTCGACGTAGTCCCGATAGGCTATCCCTGTCACCTCTTCGATGACGATGCCCAGCACGATGAAGCCGCCGTTAGAATAGGAGAAGCGTGTGCCCGGCGAGAACTTCATCGGCTCGTCGGGAAAGACCGCCAGATAGTCGCGCGGCCCGCGAAGCTCAGACCACGGCACGCCGACGGTAAAGCCGTCGAAGTTCGCGACTTTTTCTTCGTCATAGTAGTCGGGAATGCCCGATGTGTGGGTTAGGAGGTGGCGGATCGTGATCTCGGGCGCATACCGCGGGAAGCCCAGGTCGACGACATCTGCGAAGCGTGTATCTAGGGATAGTCGTCCCGTTTCGATCAGCTTACCGATCGCCAGCGCCGTGAAGACCTTCGTGCCGGACGCGATTCCGAACCTGGTATCCAGCCTGTTAGTAATGCGGTTGGCGCGGTCGGCAAAGCCCACGGCGTGTTCGTAGACGATCTCGTTGCTGCGCCGCAGGCGGACG
>PWVB01000182.1 GCA_003562365.1 Anaerolineae bacterium | reverse complement strand
GGAGCAATCTGCGTCGAAACGTGAAAATATGGCTGCAGAAAGGCAGCCTTCCAAACCGTGTCAAGTTGGCACAGTTTGGTAAACCAGGTACGGCTGTGAATCAGAATCAAGCGGGCCAACCCTGTACGGTCTGCTCGGCCCGGCGCAGCGTTGACATTCCGCGATGACGCGCGATAATGGGCAAAATCCTGTTGCGCTCAATCTTTTGGGACTGAGCGTGACCTAGTCTGGATGGGAATACGGTATCCGTATGCAATCACGTCACGAATCTGACCCAACACACGAATCCCCGCAGGTGGTGGACACCCCGGAGTATCTCAGCACTTTAGCTGCAGCCTTAATGAAGCAGCCGGTGGTGGCGGTAGACACGGAGGCCAACAGCCTCTATGCATATCACGAACAGGTCTGTCTGATCCAGATCTCCATTCCGGGCGTTGACTATCTTGTGGACCCGCTGGCGCTGGAGGACTTGAGCCCGCTGGCGCCTCTATTTGCGTCCACCGAGATCGAGAAGATCTTTCACGCGGCGGATTACGATCTGATGGTCCTGCTGCGGGACTTCGACTTCGAGACCCGCAGGATCTTCGACACGATGTGGGCGGCCCGCATCCTGGGCTGGCCTAAGGTGGGGCTGGCCGATATCCTCGCCCGCCATTTTGACGTCAAGGTCAACAAGCGCTACCAGCGCTATAACTGGGGCAAGCGCCCACTGGAGCCTGAAGCCCTGCGGTATGCCTGGATGGACAGCCATTATCTGCTGCCGCTGCGGGAGATCCAGAAGGCCGAGCTTGAGGCGACGGGGCGCTGGGCGGAGGCCCGGGAGGTCTTTGCCTATTTGACCTCGACGGTCGAGGTCCCCGACGCCGATACCACCGATCAGCACTTTTGGCGCATTAAGGGGGCGCATGATCTCGATCGTGATGACCTCAGCGTCCTCTACCAGCTTTACCTCTGGCGGGAGTACGTTGCTGAGCAGATGGACCGTCCGCCGATGAAGGTGATCTCCAACCGCCGCCTGCTACGGCTGGCACGGATCCGACCGCGTACCCGCGATGAGCTGGCGGCTGCCGGGCTGACGCCCTGGCAGGTGCGGCGCTTTGGCCCGAGTCTGCTCAAGGCGCTGCAGGCAGAGCGGTTCCCGACGCCGCCGGCGCAGCAGTTCGAGCGACGGCCGCCGGACCACATCATGTACCGCTTCAAGACGCTGAAGGCGTGGCGTAAGGAGGTGGCCCGGATGCGCGGGGTGGATTCTGACGTCATCCTGCCGAATGCGACCCTCTGGGAGCTGGCTAGGCACCCGCCGGAAGATATGAGCGAGCTGCTGGAGGTGCCTGGAATCGGCCCCTGGCGCCAGAGCGCCTACGGGCCCGACCTCCTGCAGCTGGTAGCGGATTAGGATTCCAGGGCCCAGTGGAGGTCAGTCGGCGTTCTGCGATGGCGTCGTTCCGTGTCGCCCCTGACATAGATCCGGTCAGCCGTCGGTGGCTGCTGGTCACTGGCGTGGTTCTGGTTCTACTCAGCAGTCTGCTCTACGTTCAGACGCTCCATCCCGGTGTCGGCCCCTACCTGGACTCCATTCAGTTTCAGATTACCACGTTGGTGATGGGGATCTCCCATCCGCCGGGCTATCCTTTCTACAATTGGTTGGGCGCTCTTTTCGTCCACCTTCTGCCCTTCGGCAATCCGGCTTTTCGTCTAAATCTGCTCAGTGCCCTGTCGGCGTCCATCGTGGTCTTGCTGGTCCAGCGGGTGAGCTATCGTCTGACGCATTCTGTGGCGGCTGCTACAGTGGGCGCGCTGATACTGGCTCTGGCGGTTCGATTCTGGTATCAGGCGACCTATACAGAGCTTTATCCCCTCTACAACGTCTTTGTGGCTGCTACCTGGTTGGCCCTTCTGAGGTTTATGGACACCCGGCGTCGGTCCTGCTATTTCCTATCGGTGCTGCTTTATGCGATGGCCTTTGGGATCAACGCTCCGGCCATCGTGCTCCTGCCTATGTGGCTGTGGGCGGTGCTGGCGACCGATGCCCAGATGGTCTTGCGGCTCAAGACGCTGCTCCCTACCCTGGGTATCGTCCTTGGCGTGGCTGCTCAGTATCTCTATATTCCGGCCCGGGCCTTTGCCGACCCGCCGGCGGCCTTCTGCAATTTCTGTCCTGAGGATTGGCAAGGGGTGGTGGACTTCTGGCTCGGAAGGCGCTGGTGGGGGATCTCCTTTGGGCTGCCGGCACGTTATTGGCTACAGCGCTGGGCCGACTCCGGCTATCAGTTGATGCTGCAGTTCTGGCCGGTGGGCGTGATGGCTGGCGGTGTAGGGGCCATGACGCTTCTGAGGAGGTGGCCCCGTAAGGCTATGATCGGTCTGTTGGGACTGGCCGGCACCTGGTTCTTTGTGTCAACCTACGCTGTAGTGGATTGGGACGATTTTCTAACGCCGGTCTACGTCTTCTTCGCTCCGCTGATCGCCGTCGGTCTGCAGGCCTTCTGGCACTGGCTGCGAGACCGTGTCGGCTCTGACCATCCCGGCTGGATGCCGATGCTGCGCGCCGTCGCAGGGGCTCTGGTCGGTCTTTGGCTCCTGCTGGTGCTCCGTAATAATTACCCGCTGGCAGATCAGAGCCATAAGACTGAGTGGCACGGTTGGGCCCGTGATCTTCTTCCGCTGTTTGAGGAAGGGCCCTGGCTTTTGACGCCGCCTACCGACACCGATGGGTTTGTCCAGACTTGGGTGCTGCGTTACATCTCCTGGGCTGAGGACCTTCATCCGGAGATGACCGTGGTCTATCTTGCCGATGGCTCCTTTGACCCTCCCGGGCCGGAGCCTTACTACAAGACTTGGGCGGCGGCGCAGCCGGAACTGGCGAACCATCCGGTCTATCTGATCGAACTGAACGATCCCCGCGTCGCCGACTGGGTGCTCCAGCCGTTAAGGCGCTACGATGATTGGATCATTGGGTATCGGGTGGTGGGGAATCGGGAGGGCGACCGGATCACGCCGTGGGTGGACGACGACGTCTGGCAGGTTATTCAGGGGGACCTGATCCTGCCATGACCTACGCCCCGGCCACCTGGCGGCTGCTCTTCGAGCCGCAGGCGCGGCCCGGACCCCTGAACATGGCGCTGGATGAGGCGCTGCTGCGCGCCGTGGCTGCCGGTCAGGCGCCGCCGACACTGCGGCTCTACGGCTGGGCGCCGCCGGCGCTCACGCTGGGACGGGGACAGCCCCACACCGATGCCGATGCTGAAGCGCTGCGCCGCGACAGCATCACGCTGCTGCGGCGCATGACCGGCGGCACAGCGGTGCTTAACCGGGAGGAGCTCACCTATACCGTGATCGCCGGCGACCGGGAGCCGCGCTTTGCAGCGCCTAACATCGCCGAGAGCTACCGGGGCATCAGTGGAGCCTTGCTGGTCGGGCTGACGCACTTGGGCCTGGCATATGCCGAGGCCGGCGGAAGTGCGGCGCCGCGCGAGCGAGGCGGGAATCGAACGCCCGTCTGTTTTGAGATCCCGTCGGACTATGAGGTCACCGTCGGGAGGCAAAAGCTCATCGGCAGTTCGCAGATGCGGATCCGCGGCGGCATCCTCCAGCACGGCTCGCTGCCCCTGACGGGTGACATCGCCGCCATCAGCCGCTATCTAACGACGCGCCCCGACCCGGACCGGATCCGGTCGCTGGCGCTGACGCTCAACGACGCGCTGGGCCGGCGGGTGAGCTGGGAGGAGGCCGCTCTGGCGGTGGTCGCGGGATTTGAGACGGCGCTTAATCTCACCCTGGTCCCCGGCCCGCTTGCGTCCTCGGAACGTGCCCGGGTTGACGTGCTCTTAGCCGAGAAGTACGCTAACCCGGCTTGGACCGCGCGGATTTAGGCGTTCCCGCTCTCTCCTGGGGCTACAGCTCCAGCCCCAGCGCCGACAGCGTGGCCGCGGTGGGGGCACCGCCCTCCAGGTCCCATCCGAGCTCCCCGTAGGCCCCCTCGATCAGCGCCGACGTGTCGGGGACGTGGCCTTCGGTGGGGCCATCCAAGGGCTGTAGCAGCACCGGCGGGAGGCGCTCGGCGTCGCGTGTCAGGCCCCGGCGCAGGTTGATCAGCCGCTTTAGCGCCAGGATGCGCTTTCCGATGGTCATCAGCGCGTCCGCATCCAGGTCCCAGCCGGTGATGGCGTTCATGGCGCCCACAATCCGGTGGACGCCGGGATTCTGAAACTGGCAGAGCGTCATCGCATTGTAGAGGCTGCGCCAGGCCATCTGGCGCGCCGCGATGCGGCCTTTCTCCCGGCTGTCGTCGAAGCGATCACCGGGCGTGATGCCCAGCTCCACCGCCGGCCCCTGCCCGATGTCCACGGCGTACATGTCGCCCTGCATATGGCAGGCGCCGCGCGGCGAGAGGGCG
>PWVB01000307.1 GCA_003562365.1 Anaerolineae bacterium | reverse complement strand
TACTCCAACACAGAGAAGAAGGTGGTCAGCGGACACTGCTTGTTCAGCGGGTTGTACGTGCTGTTGGGTGAGCGCTGTCCCCTGGAGCCCCGGATGTACTGCCATAAGCAGGTATGTGAGTGAGGAAGCAGGCCATGCTCCGCTTCTGGGCTTCACTGCGTGTTTGTCTTCCTTTCTTGAGGAACAGCTCGCCGCGGCACAGGAGGTAACGCTTGCCCGTGGCGACGTCCAGCGACAGCTTCAGCAAGAGCATCACCGAAACATGCTGCAGTGGCTGGTGGACGCTCTTCAAGCGGGGCACTCTGTGGATCAGATCTGCGCCCGATTGGCTATTGAACCTGTGAAAGTGCAAGGATAGTGTAGTGGAGTCTAGAGTGCAGATCGTCAGCCAATTGCGATCCGATGAATTCCGCTGTGACGGTGGTGGAGTCGGCTCCTGTACAACGGGAGTCAGGGCAGCGGTCGATTTGTTTGCGGGTGGCGCGGTTCTTCTACTCAACAGTTGTTCCACGCAACATCGCCCACTAGGACGTCAGCATTGGCATCGCCGGAGGAGGGCTAACGCGCGTGTAGGGCCCGCAAGGCACTCTCTCCTAGGCTGGGGATGCAACGGCTTCGCCGTGAACGTGGCAGTGCGCATATCGCCAAAGGAGACACCCAGATGAAAGTGCACAGACTGCTGTTGAGCCTCCTGATGCTAGCCTCGATGTTTGGCCTGATATCTGGTTCCGTTAGCGCGAGGCTTGGCCCCGGTGTATCACACCGGGAGCCTGCGCCGGCGCCGGATCTGGCGCGCGGCGTGGAGCTCCAGACCCTCACGACCACTGACCTGACCCCAATTGCCGACACCTATGTCGCCTCCACGGCGCCTGACGCGAACTTCGGCGACAGGCCCTACATGGTCGTCGGCGTGGAAGGTGATGATGTGTACATTTCGCTGGTGCAGTTCGACCTAAGCGCGCTTCCAGCGCAGGCTGTGATTGCCGAGGCGACCTTCCAAGCGCAGGTCGAGGAGAGCGCCGGGTCCGGCCACATCGACCTGGCCTCGCTAAACGGAAAGTGGCACGAGGCTGACGTGACCTACGCGACAATACCGCCGGTCGGCGCGGCTGCTGCCACCGTGCAGGATGTCGCCGCCGATGGGTGGGTCGAGTGGGAGATCACCGAGCTGGTGCAAGCGTGGGTGAGTGGCACGCGCGAGAACTTCGGCTTTGCGCTGACGCCCCACAAGGGCGACGCCTACTTGCGTCTCTTCGCCACCAAGGAGAATGATAATCAGAAGCATTACCCGACGCTGCGCGTCGCCTACACGCTGCCTGCACCGCCACCCGCCGGCAGCGTTCACATCAGCGAGATCCCCCTCTATGTGCATCGCCGCGCGGCGCAGCATCTCGAGGAGGTGCGGGGCACGGACATGGCACCTGGGTGGGAGAACGCGGGGCTCTTTGCGTGGGTGCGCCCGCTCTACCGGCCTGATGCGCCGGATCTCCCCTCCTATTGGGAGTTCGCGATCGAGCCCGGTATGGACTTCAGCTGGCCTGACGGCATCTTCCGTGGCTTCATCCTCGCCACCGCAGGCGAGCACGACTTCCCGATCGCCCACTGGGGCTTTGCGGGTCAGCCCCCTACCTACGCCCTGGAGGCTATGGAGAGCCGGACCGGCTACCCCCCCGAGCGCTTCTACAAGCTCGATACGCTCTCCTACGCCGCGCAAGATTGGACCGGTGCCCTCATCGCGCTGCTGGGCGACCTGCCGCCCAAGATCGAGGGGATGGAGCTGGACTGGCTCGATGAGGATCTGGAGATCACAGAGACCGGCTGGGTCTTCGATGTGCCACCTGGCGAAGACATTGAACTCGGCACGCTCACCCGAGCCGCCGGGGCCTTCGATGAGGCATCAGGTGCTGACGCCGGCATGACCACCGGCACCCCCGTGATCACGGGCCCTGTTGGCCCGCCTCCCGGACTGGAGATCTCCGGTTGGTCATCTTGGAGCGAGTTCAAGGATGGATATGCGGACAGCTATGCTGTCTTCCTCGAGCAGTTGCGCCGAGATGCCGCCGGGTTGTGGGAGACAGAGCAGACAGACCTCGAGTACGGCATCGTGCTAAGGAAGGCCGACATCTATCCTATGGCGCTGCTATGGGAAGTCGCGGACCTGCAGCTTGAGGGGCCGGGCGTTAGCTACATCACTACGCAGACGATCCCCCAGGAAGACAGCCTATCCGACCTCTTTGAGATCACCGTCGCCGCCGATGTGCCGTTGGGGTTCACGCCCTTCACGGTAACGGTCAGCTACGACGACGATGTTGAGGAAACCGTCAGGTTCCAGATCGTGGAGCTGGCGCGCGTCTATCTCCCGATGCTGATTAGGAACCAGACGGACAGCAATGGCGGGTCAGCGGTGGCGCGCCTTGGGGAGGATAGCTTGGCTGCTCAAGTCGCCGCTACCAGCAGTTGGAGCGGCTGGCGAACTTTTTGGGCCGGCGCCGAGGCTGACCAGCGTTACTACCGGCAGCTAGCCATCGGAGAGCATCCGAACGACAGCAACTGCGCGAGTGGCTGCGGGGCTACCGCTTGGGCGATGCTCTTTGGCTGGGTGAGTCATCAAGCCTGCCCCCCGGATCCGAATCCTGACTGGTCGCATCGTGAGGGTATCTATCGCGAAGACGGCTCCGTCAGCGGATCCTTTGCGTGCGCACCGCAGTCTATGGATGGCGGTGTTCGGAACATAACCTGGGAGATTCGCGGGACTGTGGGTACCTACTGTGCCCCCTGGCCCTGGAGGGGGAATGCCGCGACGCATCCCTGGAACATGAAAGATGCCAACGACTACCTCATTGGGCGGACGTGGGCGCGCATACGCACTGTACACAGTCGCGTGGGAAGATCCCGAGACGAGATCCGGGTCAACGCTGCGCGCTCGATTACGCTCTGGAAGACGCCGGTCGTCGTCGGCACGGGCTGGTTCAACCACTATCCCCTGGCCTTCGGCTATCGCTTTCGCTCGCGAGAGTCGTGCGGCTGGTTCCTGTGCTCGACCGAGTACCAAAGAGAGTTCCACGTCAACCAGGGATGGGGGTCGAGCAGCCACAACTCGTGGGTGTCTGCGGAGACTTGGTTTTCTGGCCGACTCTATCCGTAGCGGTCGACGCCCGCCGCAGTAACTCTCCCGCCCAAAGACCGCAGCCAGGCCTTTGGGCGGGAGCCCGGCGCGGTGGACGCCTGTTAGGGACCTGCGCGAAGAAAATCCACACAACGCGTGTGGCGTCGTTGTCGGTGGTGATGCCGGTGACGAACGCCGGTGGCGGGACGTTGCCAGGCCCGCTGTGACTGCCGCCGGCGATTGTAAGGTGAGCCGGGCTTCGACGCACGTTCCCCGGATTGGCGCAGAGGTCACGGTCAGCTGGCCCTCGATGAGGATGACGCGCTCCTGCATCCCGATGAGCCTTGTTATCGGCCACTTTGTCTGCTCAGAATAGCGAAAATGTCGGCCAGATTGGATGGAGAACCGGGGACACTGACAGGCTGGCAGGCACGATGTCATCAGCTTCCGCGCCCGCTGGCTCGCCATCTCCAACCAAGCCGCCCTTCGCCAACTGGCGCTGGAGTACCTCTAGCCGCACCCCTTCCATCTCCCGAGGCCCGCAAGGGCCTCTTCCGCTTCTCCCAATCCTCCATCTATTCTGGCTATTCGCCGTTCAAATACCGTGGCCCGTGACAACTGGTCGGGAAAGGCGTAGCCAAGGCCCAAGGCTGAAGAAGACTCGATAAGCGCCGGCAGATCATCGATAGCCAGGATGTGACCGGCGATGTGGGCACAGTGGACGGTGAGAAGCGCGGTTTGCTTCGCTGTTCCGTGGGTGAGCACTTGCTGGTTGTGTCCAGTAGTAGCAACCGTGTATGCAGCCCCGGTAGAGGCTCATATTGTACTTGGGCTCTAACCACGGATCTAGGCTCTTGGCATAGGGGGCAGGGTCCTGACCTTGACTTCCCAGATCTGTGCCATCAGTGTCGCTTCTCCTCTGCCAGTTGCCGAAAAGCGGACGGCCGCTTCGGCGATGCGCGCGGCACTAGCGCCGTCGAGGAAACGGCGCTGCTTGTACCTACCACAGATAGACCTTTCCCTTCATTAGGTTTGTTCGTCGTTTTCTATGTCACGCCAGTGGGTGGTCTGCTCGCAAATGGCGTGCCGCAGCGTCTCGGCATCGAAGGGCGGACCGTTCGGACGGAAGGGTGCATCGTCGATCCAGATGCCCTGATCGATGCCCCACGCCAGGAAAGTCGCGCGGTCAGAAGTGTCGATCTCTCGAAGGAGCACATCGTCGCCCAGCGTTGACACCGCTGCCCGCGCAATTCTGGCGTTCTCAGGGCCTGCGGGACACCAGCCGTTGACGAAGACGCTGACCACCACCTTACCTGCTATCAGGGTGGGCGCCTTGCGCTGGCGTATCCATCGCGGAGGTCGAGCTTCGGCGGTGAACGGCTTCCATACCAGAACCGCGGGTCCATCTTGGTCAGCGCGGACGTAGCCGTAGTGTTCATACCAGCTGACCGGAAGCCAGTGAGGGAAGTCCATGCCCCAGGCTGCGATACCCTGCTGTCCGGCACCGCGCGCCGAAGCCTCGGCGGCGATGAGAAGCGCACGGCCGTATCCCTGGCCCTGCCTATTGCCGATACCTTCCTCGTAGCCGTGGACCCAGATGCACTGGACGAAGGCCAGCTGCTCTCCTTCGATCTGACTCTGTTCTGCAGGCACCATCTGGATCATACCCGTCGCGAGACCTGCATTATCCAGCGCCAGCTTGACGCGGAGTCCCTTGGTCGCCATCTGGCGGCACCAACGGGCTCTGTGAGCCATCACCTCCGGATCTCGGGCCCAATCTTTAAGGCAGCAGAGGTAGGTCTCCTCGTACGCCGGTTCCAGGTCGATTACAGTAACCATCCCCACCTTCTTCCCGGCCGTGCTCGCCGCGTACCTTGTCTCAGTCTGCAGCCGTGTCCAGGTGCTCGGCCCGCAGCGCGTCGAGTGTCTCGCGCAGCTCGGACGCGTGACCGAAGAACTCCTGGAGTATATCGCAAGCGTAGTCGGCGCAGTAGGCGCAGGAGCTGAGGCCGCGATCCAGGGCGCAGGCTCGGATAGAGCACTCCGAACAGTAGCTGCATCGTCGCCCGTCGCTTGCCAGACAGCCGTCGCAGATTACCGCATCCACAGTGATATCGGGGCTAAACTGCTCGCGCCACGCCGCTGCCACGCGCTCCAGCGCTGCTTGATCCTGAGCCTGGGTCGCCTGATAGGCGTCGCACTCCGAACAGATGATGCCACAGACGGCTATGAGCTTGTTGTCCATGTTCATTCTCCTTGGGTAGATCTTTTGTTCTAATGCGTCCTAAGTCTACCGCTTGTTTATGACATTTTGCGTCATATTTTGGCTCAGTTCTTTCCCGGATCGGTCTCGGGAAAGACGAGCCCTGTGCGATCTATCCGTCCGGCAAATATCCGGTTGCGCCCAGGAGCTCAAGCGTGGGGCAGAAGGCCGGTCACCGGGCATATGGCAAGGTCTTTACGATCTCGCGGTAAGGCCCGAAACCACCAGTGTGTCGGGGTCGCTTCCCGCTGAGAGGGCGACCTCTCGCAGGCTGTCGATGGTCGCCTGGTCCATCAGATCATAGTCGGCATAGGGCCACGGGGAGCCCAGCTTGTCGTACTTTTGCTTGCAGGCACTATTGAATGCGCAGAGTTCCCATCGCTCGACCACATCTGCCAGATGCTCATGGATGTAGGTGCTGATGGCCCCGATGTTCTCCGGTGTGGCAGTGGTGTTAGGGATCAAGGGGGTGCGGATCCAGAGCTGCAGAGTGCGATAGCCGTTTGAAGGCGGCTTAGCATTTCTCATCCGGAGCGTCTCTGCCACGATCGATAGGTTTCTGAGGATGTGATCGTTTCCGTGTCCCGTGACCCGCTGGTGTAGCTCGGAATCGAGCAACTTGATATCGAAGAGCACGTGATCAGTGTAGGGTAAGATCGAGGTCAGGGCCGACTCCGGGGCCAGGCCACAGGTGTCCAGGGCAGTGTGGACACCTTTCTTTTGCAGACGGCGGAGGAATTCTGCGACGAAGGTGGCCTGGCCCAATGGCTCGCCACCGGAGACTGTCACGCCACCGCCGAAGGCCTGATAGTACTCTTTATCTTTCAGAACCTCATGCAACAACGCATCCAACGTCCATTCACGCCCGGTGAGGGCCATCGCCCGTGAGGGGCAGGCCTCCACACACGCACCGCAGATTGTGCAGCCCGTGGGATCCCGAACCAATTCTCCGTGGGGTGCCTGGAGCGCGCCTGTGGGGCACGCCGCCACACAGCTCAGGCAGCCGATGCATTTCCGGGCCTCCCACCAGACCCCTTGCGCTACCGGTATGCCTTCCGGATTCTGGCACCAAAGGCAGCGCAGCGGACATCCCTTCAGGAAGACCGTGGTCCTTAGCCCGGGGCCGTCGTGAGTAGTCCCCCGGCTTATCTCAATGGTCTGGCAAGTTAAGGTTGCCACAATCAGAAGCCCTCGAAGTTCATACGTTCGACAAACTCCTTCTGGTAGGCGCGCGAGAGGCAGATAAAACGGCTGGCGTAGCCGGTTACCCGAACGATGATGTTCTGGTAGTCGGGATTCTCTGGATGCTGCATAGCGTCTCGCAGCTTATTCAGGTCCATAATGTTCAGGTTGATCTGGATACCGCCTTTTCTGAAGAAGACCTCGGAGAAGTCTCGGATATAGGTCCAGATATCTTCCTTGCCGTCGAAGAACCTCGGTTGCAGTTCAACCTGCATTGGCCCTCCCTGGAACTTGCGCTGATCGACCTTGGCGATGGAATTGGCAGTGGCCAGCAGGCCCGTGGTAGCCCTACCTACCTGCGGGTTGATACCGTGGGCCAGATACTCTTTTGCCAGCCGCCCATCCGGAGTGGCTCCGATGGTTTCGGGTGTTAAGTGTCCCTGAAAGTGGAAAAGCGAGGCCCGGAACTCCTGACCGCGCAGGTTCTTCAGGCTGCCCAGGATACGTGCCAAGGACTCGGTGATGCGCACGAAGATCGCGTCCACGTCGTCCTGGTCGTTGCCGAATTTATCTTCGTTGAGGAACCGCTGGCGCATCGGCTCTCGGCCCACCCAGTTGGTCTCGATTGCCGCTTCTACCTCGGCCAGGGTGTAGCGTCGCTGCTCGAACACCAGTCTCTTAATGGCATGGAAAGCATCGGCGACGTTAGGTATGCCCAGTATGTTGACTGAGGTGTACTGATAGTCTACCCCGCGGTTGTCGACCATATCGACACCGCGCTCAATAGGACCGTGGCTGTTCATAGAGGTGAACATCTCGGGCCACAAGCTGCCCAACAGCTCGTACTGTGTGTTCTTCCACGTGCGCAGCGCTTCCGCTGTCGCGGTCAGCTCTTCCTCAAAAAGCGCGTAGAAGCCCTCGAAGTCGCCAATCTCATACGCAGCGGCGCTGGCCAGCGTGCGCTTCATCGGTGCGAGTATATTGAGCGAGTTGACGTCCTGGTCGCAGTACTCCTTACCGGGGATGCAGAACCACTGACACCCGCTGTAGACTACCTTCCAGGCATCCTCCTCGGGGATGCCGGAGCGCAGTTCGGCCTCGCGCATCAAGTCGTAGTTCACCAGCACCGGAATGCTTTCGCCGTGGCGCGCCAATACGTCACAGGCGTAATTGTAGAAGTCGCGATCGATGTCCGGATGCCACATAACCCCAAGGTTATTGTAGTCGCCAATGAGGTCGTAGGCCTCCAGCACGACGAAACTCATCTCATTTGTGGCGTCCTTGAGCGCCGCATCGCGCCCCCCCAGGCTGAAAAACTGCCCGCGGAGCTTGAGGAACATCTCCGCCAGATACTCCCGAGCCTCCTCATCGGATAGCTCTCCGTCGGACTTGGTCTTGCGGTAAAGATCGATCAGATAGAGATCGAGGCGGCCGTAGCCATTGCCGTGGCCGACGACGCGGTCCATCATCACGGCAAAGTGAATCCACTGCACCCCCTCGTAGTAGGTGCGCGGGGGATGACGTGCAATGTGGGCGCAGCATCTGGCGATGCGCAGATAGGTCTGCTTCTGCCAGGCGTCGGTCTCTGCAGCAGCAAGTTCGAGGGCCTGCTCAGCGTGGCGCTCAATGAAGTGGATGACTGACTCGCAGATCAGCTGCATGCCCAGGAGATAAGAGGCTTTCTCCGGGTGATCGAGATCTAGATACTTCTGCCGGCTCTCCTTGATCCGCTTCAGGATGCCGCCCCATCCTTGGGAGAGGCCGATGGCCAGGTCGGGGCACGTGTGGAGGCTGCTGTAGCCGCTGGCACCCAGCTCCGCTGCCCAGCGACCTACCTCCTTCACGCGTTCCGGCCACTCATACTGCCGCACCATATGCATCTCCCAATGGATCTCGCCGACAATACGCTCGTCCCGATGGATCTCCACTGGGAAATGGTCCACGAGGAAGGCGTAGTCGCGCCCCCAGCTCTCCCCGGTTGCCTCGTAGCCGTTGACCCGGGACGGCATCTGGTCGAGTTCGGGGAAGGGGCCAATGTGGATCCAGCAGGCGTGATCGCCCAGGGGTGCCTCCTCGGTACCCAGGCGCCGCTTGCCGCTGATGGCCAGTTCGCGGCTTCGCTGCGCCAGTCTCCGGATACGCACCGATTGACGGAACTGCAGCGGCGCCTGCATCACCACACCTTTCCGGGATGCCCGGTCACGTGCTGCGCGTTCGTCTGTCAATGTAGCCGAGACGCGATGATCGGCTATGATATCAGTCATGGATTTTTGCTCCCCTTTGGATAGTCGAACCCGGCAATCGAAGGCATTATAAAAGCAAAGCCGGGATGAGCAACGTAGAATCGGATCAACATCGGTTCTGGAGCTTTGCACCCCCGGGATGGCGGCGTAGAATCTCAGATAGCACAGGAGTGCGACATTTACAGTGAGACAGGTGGTTGATAGGAGGTAGTATGCAAGCGCAAGCGTTGATCTGCGACGCACAACAGCAGTTCTCGATCGAAGCGGTAGACCTTAAGCCGTTGGACGCCGATGAAGTGCGGATTCGCACGGCGTACTCTGGTGTAAGCATCGGCACCGAGTTCGCCTTGATCCGCAGCAAGATCTCTTGGGGTCCTTATCCCCTGTGCACCGGCTATATGGCGACGGGCGTGATCGAGGCGGTAGGAGCTGACATTGAGAACCTGGCCGTGGGGGATCAAGTCTACTGCCGAGGGAATAACACCGGGGTGATGACTCTGCAGGACGGCACACCGGTGAGCTGCGTCTCCGGTGCGCACGCCTCCCACATCGTAGCCCGTCCGCATACCAGCCACGGTGTTGCGAAACTGCCGGACGGCGTGGCGATGGATGTGGCGAGTATGTTCGTGATGCCCGCCGTGGCGCTCTACGGCGTGGATATGGCAGGTCCTCGTATGGGCGAGACCGTGGTGGTTTACGGCACGGGGTTGATTGGGCTGGGTGTGGTGGCAGCCTGTGCCCACCGGGGTTGCGAGGTCATAGCTGTGGATCTCGATGCTGAGCGCCTCGCTGTCGCCGCCGCGCTGGGGGCCGACCATCTGATCGATGGCTCGACGGAGGACGTCCTCGCCGCGGTACAGCGGATCGCGCCGGGCGGCGCCGATGTCGTCTTTGAGAGCACCGGCGTTCCGGCCTGTATTGACGAAGCGATTCCGCTCTGCCGCACCCACGGGAAGTTCGTCTGGCAGGGGAATTACGGCGCCGACCCGGTCTCCTTTCACTTTCTGGTGCCCCACGGCAAGCGGCTCCAGATGTTCTTTCCCTGCGATGACGGGATGCAGCCATGTCGTCGCGCGGTGTTGAAGAATATCGCGATGGGGGCGCTGGATTGGGAGCGGACAATCTCCCATCGCGTCTCTTACACCGAGGCGCCGGCAGTCTACGCCCAGATCAACGGCGGTGACACGAGCGCCCTGGGCATGGTCATCGATTGGGGGGCGGTATGAGCGGCGTACTGATCACCGGTGCCAGCGGTTTTATCGGTCGGGCTCTGGCGCGCGCGATGGCGCAGAGTCACGAAGTTGTCTGTATGAGTCGCCGCGACCCCGGCATCGACACGCCCTGGGTGCGCGGTGTCTTCGGCGAGTTTGAGGACCTCCGCCGCCTCGATGACTATGCTATCGATGTGGTCATCCATCTAGCAGCGGTGACCGGCGGCTGTCTGGAGCGCGATGGGATCCTGGTCAACGTTGAAGGCACGCGCTGCCTGATGCGTTACTTGATGGACCGTGGATGCCGGAAGTTCGTGATGGCCAGCTCGATTGCCGCCGTTGGTATGCAGGACCCGCATTTTCGCCCGCAGGCGCTCCCGATTCCCGACGAGCATCCCTGTTTGGATCGCGACGGCTACGGTCTGTCGAAGTACCTGATGGAGGAGATCACCAAATACCACCAGCGCCAGGTGGAAGCCCTCGATGTCATCAACTTACGCCTGGCCTCCATCGCCGATGATGCCGCCCTTCCACCGCTCCATCGCGTGGGCCCACTGGGACCGTGGGCGTTGGGAAGCATCACGGTTATGGCGCTCAGCGACGCGGTCGGTGTGCTGACCCTGGCAGCGGAGGCGCCATATGCGCCCGGCGTGCGCATTCTGAACGCCACAGCGCCCGAAGCCTGGGTCGCCGATCCTGTTGCTGACGTCCTGCGCGGCTGGTGGGGCGATAGTGTCGACCTGAGCTACTTCCAGCAGCCTGGTAATGCCTATGCTGCCGTCTATGACGTGCGCGGCGTTGAGACTTCATTGGGCTTCGTTGCCACCGTCTTCCCCGACCGCAGTGTGACGGCATGAGCTGCCGCTGGTAAGCACAGCCTTCCCGAGCCCGCCCGCTGAGTCGGTGGTTCGGGATTCGCGCCGGTGTGCGCACCGCCAGTTTTCAGATCAAGTCAAGACGGCTCGCCCCGTAGAGCGCTCTCACAGGCGGAACAGCGCCGGATCGTTCAGCGTGTCGCGGAGGTAGCCGCCGGTGTAGTGATCGCGCATGCAGGATTGGAAGACGGCGGTGACCCAGATATAACAGTAGAGGTGGTGCGTGGAGCGGCTTAGTGTTGGTTTGCAGTCCGTCTGCCAGGCCTGCACCCGGCGGACAGAGACTCGGCGGATGGCGTCCAGCGCAGCTTCGGCGTGGTGCGGCAGTGCCTCGCTGAGACGCAACAGTAGCCAGGCCCAGTCGCCGTCGGTACACACCGTGCGCCTTTCGGTGTCCGGCGCCTCCTCCCAGTGTAAGTCCAGCAGCCGCCGTGCCAGCTGCTCCGGCTTTGGGTAGGGCAGCCGTCCGGCATCGAAAGCGCTGAGCACGTGGTATAGGCAGCTGATCACCCGCCAGGGTGGATCGTCAGGCTGACACCAGGTCTCCAGCGGACGGGCCTCCGGCAGGCGTTCCGTGATGCGCTGTGTGAAGCGTGCCGTCCATGGCCTGCTCACCATTCCGCTGCTGGCCAGCAGAGGAATGGTCTGCCCGCACAACTCCTTGTGGGTGCTCTGCCAGTCGTGGGCCTCCATCCAGGCCTCCAGTGCTCCCGGGTCGCGGGGTGCCAGGGGTCCGATATCGCCGGGGATCGGCTCGCCCAGAAGATTCAGCGCGCCCAGCACCATATGCAGTGCGTGGCCGGGTCCCTCTCCGGTCGTGAAGTGCCCATCGCTATCGCGGTAGGCCAGAATCCGGGCTGCCCACCTGGTGCGCGTCGCTCGGTCACCCAAAGGTAGACCCAGGGCGGCGTGGATGTTGACCGCGCCGGTCAGACCGTAGAGTGCCTCTGGGCCGCCGCGTTCCTCGGCGAAACTGGGATCCGCACCGGCACAGCGCCGCTGTGCCAGCTCCGCCGCCACTGCCTGCTTCAAGTCCGCAATGTCCAGGGGGGTGAGATTGTTCATTCCTGAGAGACTCCGTTCGTTGTCATGAGTGTGTTCCCTATGATCTACCGTTAATCGGCCTCTGATCCTGGCGCCCCGAGGCCGAAGCTTTCGTGCTGGGTGCGGGCGATGATCTCCTCCTGGAGTGCCGGGGTAAGATCGCAAAAGTAATCGCTGTAGCCGGCCACTCGGACGATCAGGTCCCGGTAGCGTTCGGGTTCTGCTTGCGCCTGGCGGAGTGTCGCGGCGTCCACCACGTTAAACTGGATGTGGTGCCCATCCAGCCGGAAGTAGGTGCGCACCAACTGCACCAGGCTGTCCAGCCCGGTCTCGTCTGCCAGCAAGCGCGGTGCAAACTTTTGGTTCAGCAGCGTCCCGCCAGTTCGAGCGTGATCCAGTTTGGCGACCGATCTGATGACTGCCGTAGGGCCATTGCGGTCGGCGCCCTGGACCGGCGAGATCCCCTCGGAGAGTGGCTTGGCGGCGTGGCGTCCGTCGGCGCTGGCGCCGCAGACCGAGCCGAAGTAGACGTGACAGGTCGTCGGGAGCAGGTTGATATGATAGGTGCCCCCTTTGGTGTTGGGCCGCCCGTCCAGGGCGTCGAAGTAAGCGTCGAAGACGCGCACCGCCAGCGTGTCGGCATCCTCATCGTCGTTGCCGAATTTGGGCGTGCGGTTGAGGAGGCGCTGTCGCAACCGCGCGTAGCCCTCGAAATCGGCCTCCAGGGCGGCGAGCAGTTCGTCCGTAGTCAGGGTAGGCCGATCAAATACGTGGGTCTTGATCGCCACAAGCGCATCCGTGATGGTGCCCAGACCGACGCCCTGGATATAGCTGGTGTTGTAGCGGGCGCCGCCATCGTGGTAATCCTTGCCTCGGGCAATGCAGTCATCGATCAGCAGCGAGAGAAAGGGGACTGGCATATATCGGGCGTAAAGCCGCTCAATGACATTATTGCCTCGGATTTTAATGTCGACGAAGTGCTGAAGCTGTCGGCGGAAGGCTGCGAAGAGCTGCTCGAAGCTGGTGAAGGTGCTGGGGGCGCCCGTTTTGGGCCCCAGCTGCTTGCCGGTCCGCGGGTCCTGGCCGTTGTGGAGCGCGAGTTCCAGCACTTTGGGTAGGTTGAAGTAGCCGGTGAGGTTGTAGTTCTCCTTGCCGAAGGCGCCGGTCTCGACGCAGCCGCTGGTGCCACCAGCGCGGGCATCCGCCATCGACTTGCCCTGACGCAGCAGCTCCTCCACCACCAGATCGGCATTAAAAACCGAGGGCTGCCCAAATCCGGTGCGGATGATCCTGCCCGCACGCTTGATGAAGCGATCGGGGTTCTTCCTGCTTACCTGGATCGAGGTGCTGGGTTGCAGCAGGCGCATCTCCTGAATTACGTCCAGGATCAGGTCGGTCACCTCGTTGACGCCGTCGGTGCCGTCGGGCCTCACCCCACCGGTGTTGATCTGTGCAAAGTCGGTGTAGGTGCTGCTCTCCGCTGCCGTGACGCCCACCTTCGGTGGCGCGGGTTGGTTGTTGAACTTGATCCAGAAACACTGCAGCAGTTCCGCCGCTGACGCGCGCGTTAGCGTGCCCTCGTTTAGTCCGCGACGGTAGAAGGGCTCGAGGTGCTGGTCGAGCCGGCCCGGATTGAAGGCGTCCCAAGGGTTGAGCTCGGAGGTCACACCCAGATGGATGAACCAGTAGGCCTGAAGCGCCTCCCAGAAGTCGCGCGGCGCGTGAGCCGGCACCCGATAGCAGACCTCGGCGATCCGCAGCAGCTCTTGCTTGCGTAGCGGATCACTGGTTTCCTCGGCCTGCGCGCGCGCTAAATCCGCGTGTCGCGTGGCGAACTGGAGAATCCCGTCTGCCGCGATGGCCATTGCCCTGAGCTGCTCTTGCTTGTGATAGGCGTCGGGATCCCCCAAGTAGTCGAGGCGCTCGAGGTGGGCCTGGATGTCGGCCTGAAGATCAAGCATGCCTCTGTGATAGATCTTGCTATCCAATGTCGTGTGTCCAGGCCCGCGCTGCTCCATAAACTCGGTGAAGATCCCGGCGTCGTAAGCGCCTTTCCACGCGGAGGACATCTGCCGGAAGATGGCTTCGCGCATCGTTCGACCGCGCCAGAACGGGATGACGGTTTCGACATAGCTTTGACGAGCCTCAGGGCTGACGCGGAAGGGAATCTTCTCCCGGGAGTCGAGGATGGCCAGATCCTCCAGCGTATGGCAGCAGAGTTCGGGGAAAGTTGGGGCCGCCTTGGGGCGTGGGCCTTTTTCGCCGACGATCAGCTCTCCCGGCTGGATGCAAATCGTGCGGTGGGCCATCAGGTAATGGAAAGCCCGCGCGCGCTGGACCGGAATCGAGGTCAGCCGCTTCTCCTGCCGGTAGAAGGCCGTCAGTATCTCAGCCCGCTCGGCTGAGATTGAGGGTGCTGCGTCAAGACTCTGTTGTCTGAGGCGCGCGACTCGTTGGGTCGTCTCCACGGTCGATACTCCTATGCCCTTCACAGAAACGTGGGTAGCCTGTTTGCTGTTAGTCCCTGCTGTTGAACTGGCAGCAAGGAAATCGAGATTATGCGATTGACCGTCACGACCTAACGCCCGGACGGCCACAACAGTGTTTGTATTTACGCCCGCTGCCGCAGGGGCAGGGGGCATTGCGGCCCACTTTCTCGCCGGAAGAAGCCGGGCTCAGCGAGGGCGCCGGAGGGGGTGGCGGTTCTTCATGGAAAAAAAGCCACGATTCCAACGCCTCCACTGTGTCATTGATGAGCCTATAATGCTGATTCTCCTGGAGAGCTTTCAATGTGGCAGCTTGGCCTCTGTTGAGTATACGTTCGATCCAAGGTAGGTCGATAAAGCTGGTATCCACTAAGTCGTCGGCAAAAGCCTTTTCGATCTCGGGCATCAGCTCCTCGGGATATAGCTTGGAGCTTTCACTGACGAGGGCAGACCAGACAAACGATTCTTGCTTCTCCAGGCCACCGCGGTAGAGGCTGCGAAAGTATGCGACAATCTCGTCTCGTGGCACGATCCCTTCGGCAACCAAGGTGAGCATACCGACCAGAGCGCCGCTCCGTACATATTCATTGACTTGAGGGTCCTCCACCAAACGCCTCATAGGCGCTATATTACCGCCGGAGATCGAGGCCAGTAGGCGCCCCAGGTCCTCAGTGATGAAATCGCCGAAGTAGTCCATAATGCTTTCGCCCGGTATGGCTGCGAGGTCCACCAGCAATGGGTAGGCGCGCTCTTCTCGGAACTGGGCCAACAGAAACAAGGCAAAGAAGACCAGCAGCCCACCCTCATTTGCCTCCGGCTGCCGGAGCAAATGTGGTGCGTCTTCCAGTGCTCGCAGCAGATGGGGTGTGATGGCTTCCTGTTGCTCCACGGCTGCTTCCACGGCGATACGGGGAAATGGCCTGCGGCGCGGGCATGAAAATTCTTCCAGAATCTTTTCAATCCTCATGTATTTGCTCCGTGGCAGTCTCTCGGCTGCTAGCGCATCGAACAAATCGACGGCGGCTGTTGATCTTGACGCTCTCGGTCCGAGCGGGACTCGTTCCTCCAGGCAATCTGCAAGGAGCGAGAGAACGTTGGCTCAACACTACCGTTATGATATTTGACCGTTCCCCAATACCTACTAAAATCTACCGTGAGATTTTATGCTTGGTTCCTGCTTCAACGAGGCCGCCAACAATACTGCCGTTGGTCTTATTTCCTCTCCGCAAGCGTGACTTTCCGCCGAACTGGCGGTAGTTTTTGATGCCAGATTGCGTAGATTGATAGCCGCGTTCAAGTCGCGGTCGTGTATTGCACCACAGTCACATGTCCATTCTCTGTCTGACAACTTCAACTCCGAATTGATGCAGCC
>PWVB01000198.1 GCA_003562365.1 Anaerolineae bacterium | reverse complement strand
CCTCCACCTGACCAATGTTGAGGTTACGTTGGAAGTTGGTCGCGTCGTCCCAGGCATCCCAAAGACAGAACTCCACCAAGGAGAAGATGGATAGGGCGGCACTTACATCCCGCTGATTGCTGATCGAGAACTGCCAGATCTCCAACGTCTCATCCAGAGGTACGAAGTAGCGCGTTCGCGTGCTAATGCCAGCTTTCTCAGACTCGATCACGGTGTAGCCCATTCCGTGACGGCAAGTGTACGCGTCGAGATTGCGACGGACCGGCTGCCAGGAGGACGACCAGAACGCCCCACCCTGTCGGTCCCGAATGTAGATATATCGTCCGCCGGCGTCGAGCGGTACGTTGTTGTAACGGTACCGCGTGATGCGCCGCAGCCGCGCATCCCGATAGAAACTGTAACCACCAGCGGTGTTGGAAATCAGCCCGAAATAAGCCTGCGAGCCCAGGTAGTTGATCCATGGCAGCGGTGTGTCCGGCTGCGTGATCACGTACTCCCGGTTGGCATCGTCGAAAGTTCCGAAACGCATCTTCCTTAATTTACCAAATTGCGCCAGGCTGACACAACTTGGAAGGCCGCCTTTCTTCGGCCGTATCTTCGCGTTTCATCGCAGAGTGCTCCTAAGAGTCTGTCATCCACTCCACGCGCGTTCTACTATATGTGAATCCACACCGACCAGCATCTTCAATGCTTACCGCGGGGTGTTCTGTGCGGCGTCTTGTTCCCTCTCCGCACTGTAACCATACTCACAGATGCTTCTCCGGTCACCCAAGGTCAGACTATCTCCGACGGTGCAACACCTCAGACATCGCCGACTACAATCTGGACTGAGATTCTACGCTTGGTTCCTGCTTCAACGCAGCTGCCAACGATACTACGGCTGGTCTTATGTCACTCTCTGCAAGCGTTTGCCATTTTGCCTGTTCCGAGGGAACGCCCCGTACAGCTAGTACCTCTTCAGTCACTCTGACAACCACAACCCGTCTAGTCCTCCGCCCCGGACTATAGCACAAGATTATAATAGTTTAAAGTATATTACAGTAGCTTAGTTGATTCATCATCTATCCAGTTCTCTTCGGTCTCTACACGCCATGATAGCACCGGATCGCGTTTCACGCCATCCTGGAGATCACACTTTACACTATGAAGTTGCTAACCGGTCAAGGGTAGGCGCCAACTTGCGCTCTAGTCACAGAGATCTATGCTCATCCTACGAGCACTGAAAGGAAAACTATGGACACACCCAACCCCTTGAAGATCGGGATCGTCGGCGCAGTCGGGCGCGGGGCGAGCTTCCGGGCCGCCTTTAGCGCCCACCCGGCCACCCAGATTCACGCTGTCTGCGATATCCAAGAAGCCAGGCTCAACGAAGCCGCCCAGCAAATGGGCGCAGAGGAAGCCTACATCAACTATGAGGAGATGCTCGATCGCTCAGACGTCGATGCCGTCGTCATCGGTACACCGATGCAGTTTCACGCACAGCAGACGGTGATGGCTTTGGAACGGGACATCCACGTGCTGTGTGAGGTGACGGCTGGGGTCTCCCTTGAGGAGTGCCAGGCCGTTGTCGCAGCCGCCAACCGTTCCCACGCAGTCTACATGATGGCAGAGAATTACGCTTACATCAAATCCAACATACTGGTCAGAGAGCTTGTTCAGCAAGGGCTCTTCGGTGAGCTCTATTACGCTGAGGGCGAGTACCTGCACGAACTTAAAGCTCTGAACGAGGCGACCCCCTGGCGTCGAAGGTGGCAGACCGGCATCGACGGGATCACCTATCCTACCCACAGCTTGGGACCGGTCCTGCAGTGGATGGAGGATCGCGTGGTGCGTATTGCCTGTGAGGGCAGTGGTCACCATTATCGCGACCCGCGAGGCAACCTCTACGAGAATCAAGACAGCGTCGTGATGCTGGGAAAGACAGCGAAAGACGGGCTGGTAAAAATTCGGGTTGATATGCTTTCGAACCGCCCGCACGCAATGACCAACTACCAGTTGCAGGGTACCCACGGGTGCTATGAATCGGCTCGTAGCGATCTGGAGGCCAACAAGATCTGGCTTGACGCAGTCTGTCCCGATCCGCACACTTGGATCTCGCTTGAGGAGTTAGAAGCCGACTACCTGCCAGAAATGTGGCGGAACCCGCCGGAGGCAGCACGCAAGGCGGGACACGGCGGGGGAGATTACTTCGAGGTGTTGGACTTCATCAAAAGCATCGTCCACGGCACGCCGTGTCCTATCGGCGTGCATGAAGCGATGGATATGACGCTGCCCGGACTCATCAGCGAAGCCTCCATCTCCAATAACGGTGCATGGCTGGATGTGCCGGACTCGCGCCTATGGTGATTGATCTTCTGGCATTCGGAATGCAACCATCCAAAATTTATCACCCAGGAGGTTATGGGTCTTGACGTTTAGCATATCATCGGGGATGAGATCAACAGGAGGCGTAAATATCTCACGACTTGGCAGATACCAATCGGCGATGCGTCCTAGAAGACCAGGCTTGTCTCTTATGGTGTCCGTTTCATCGGCAATGTAAAGCTTTGCGCATGGTCTTGCAACGCGGATCATCTCCGCGATCGCTGACGTCTTGTCGTTGAAGAAGTTAAACCCACCAACATGAAACACAACGTCGAAAAGCTGGCTCTCAAACGGAAGTGCCTCGGCGTTTCCTTGGACCAAACCTATTTCAACACCCCATTTTTCCATGTTCCTCTGACATCTGCGTAGCATTCCAAATGAGATATCGTTTCCAAAGAAGTTCGCATCAATCCCGTTTCGCTTGATATTGTGGATTTGCTGTCCTGTCCCCACTGATGTTTCCAGGATGTGCTCACCGGACCTGACTTCCATTATCTCGGAAATCTCAGCCAACCATCTCTGCGCAATCTTGAATCTGTAGAGCAGGTCATAGAGAGGACTGAATAGATTGTAGCCGACCTGTTGTTTCCGATTCCAACCAAACACATCATCTTTTCGCAGAATCACCGGGATACCGTTTCTAATAGGAAATGTCTCCCCCGTGTGCGGGTCGAGCATCCTGCAATCGTCATAAACCAGCGAATTTCCAGTGGAAGGATTCCGCAGCATCCTTATCAGTTCATCTGTCATCAAAATCCGGTGCTTTCTTTGGCAAGATCTCACGATGCTCCAAGTCAACCATAGAGTTCACTGGAGTCGAAATCAGACCCCCGCCAGGGTCGCCTGTGCCAGAAGGGCCTCGGCGACCTCCATCGTCTTCAACGCATCGCCGAAATGAGAGCTGGGCAGTTTACCGGACTTCAAGCCGTCGATGAATTCACGGTTCTTGGCCTGGAACCCACCATAGACGTGAAACGCGTCGCTCCCGGCCACCTCACGGGTGTCGTACTCAACCCCCTCTGTATCCCCATCGGCGTAGAGATAGCCCTTGCCCTCGTGCTCAGCCTCGACGCAGACGCCGGGTGCGTGCATCTCCACATCGAAGATGCGCCGACCGCTGGTCCAGCTGTTGACCATAAGTCCCGTTGCGCCGTTGTCGAACTCCAACAACGCGGAGAAGAAGTTGATGTCCGGGACAAGCACGCGCCGGATGACGCTCTGAACCCTGATCACCTCACCGCCGCACATCCACCGCAGCGTGTCAATAGCGTGTACGCCGTCATCCAACATATGATCGCGCGCTGCGAGATACGGATCGATGGCACACTTATAAAAGCGACAGATCGCGTGCACAATGGGCCCTCGCTCAAGACATGCCTGCCGCAGCTTCACCACCATCGGGCACGATCGGCGCTGGAAGCTCACCTGCGTCAGGCAGTTATGCTCTTTGGCGAGGTGCGCTAGGGAGCGGGCCTGGTGGAGTGTAAGCCCTAGCGGCTTCTCAATGTAGAGGTTTAGGCCTTGCTCCAAACACCAGGTCCAAATATCGTAGAAGATGTGAGGTTGTCCGATAGCATAGACGGCGTCGGGCGCCGTCGCCTCAACCATAGCCCGATAGTCTACATAACGCTTCTCAACCTCGTACGCGTCAGCCGTATGAGCCAGCCGTTGGGTGTCAATGTCGCAGATCGCCGCGATCTCAACGTCGTCAAAGGACGCCAGCGAGGGATAATGAACTTGATTGGCCATGCTTCCCGCGCCGATCATCGCGACGCGAACCGTTGTGTTCTCCATAGGTATTTGCGGCAGGGTACTCCCCGTTTCAACGGGGAGGGGAATGCCGCGTTCCTCCTTGCATAGTCTTAGAAAGCGTACTATATAAATCGGTGGTGACGACTCTCCCCGCTAAAGCGGGGGAAGATCACACCTATCTCCTGGATTACCAAACTGTGCCAACTTGACACGGTTTGGAAGGCTGCCTTTCTGCAGCCATATTTTCACGTTTCGACGCAGATTGCTCCGAAGAGTCTGATAT
>PWVB01000438.1 GCA_003562365.1 Anaerolineae bacterium | reverse complement strand
TTTCATCGGAGGATGAGCTGGTGGGCCTTCCGGCAATGGATTGACTTCGTGACGTACAAAGCCGCCCGCGCCGGTCTTCCCGTGGTCTTTGTCGACCCCCGTGGTACGTCCAAGGCCTGTTCTGGCTATGGTCATAGCTGGCGCTCCAATCGTCCCGATCACTCTCCTGTTCGATGAGTGCGCTGCGGCTATTAGCTGAATGTCGATCCAAACGCTGCTCGCAACATCGCTGCGCTAGGGCTAGATGCGCTACCGCAAAGGCCGTCTGACACGGCCGGTCAAACCACCAGACTGGGGAAGTGGTACTACGGCCCGCTGGAGCCTCTGGTGATACGCTGTCTGTGTCATCAAACTCCAACCTTTCTGGTTCCTTGTAGGAACCTTCCCCTTTTCAGGGTAAGAGGATGTCAGTGTCGGTAGCGCGATGAGCGGGACCTACAATGCTGCGCAGCAAGCCTCAGCGACCTTCTCGTTGCCCGTGCACGTCGTGGACAGCAGGGGTCCGACAACAGGGGTCCGACAATGTCGTTAGGATGGCAGGTTCTGGCAGCGGCTCGAGCCAGGGAGCGGGCGGTTGATGAGGCGGACGACGCTCAGACGTTGGTCGGGGCTATGATCACTGCGGCGGAGGCGGCTCGTGCACATAAGGTGCAGCTAGTCTATATAGACGCGGTTAAGTACCTTCATAAGGGTAGCCGCATTGGCAATGCAGCCAGCCTGCTGGGAACTGTATTGCGGATTCGGCCAGTTGTCTACGTTGACCACCAAACCGGCATCGTCGAGGTGGAACGGGCCGCCCGGACTCGCACACAGGGCATTGAGGCGCTGGTGCAGGGTTTCTATGATCGCCTCGACTTGAATTGGCCTCTCCGCGTCGCCATATTGCACGGCAATGTGCCGGAAAAGGCCCAAGAGCTGGCCGAGCGGATTCGGCCGGAGATCGACCCAACCGAGTTGCTGATCAACATCACCGGGCCAGTCCTGGGCATCAACACTGGACTAGCCGCCTTGGCGCTCTGCGGCTACAGCGATCCGGCCTCTTCTCCACCTTGATCGATTTGCGTCAGCCCGATCGTCCGCCGGAAACAGCCTGGGGATGGACGCGGTGCCTGGCGATACTCCGCTCGACCACGAGGATCAGGCCAGTTAGGACGAGATAGATGGAGAGGGCTACCCCCCAACGTCCGTCCCAGCCTTTGCGAACCGTGACTGTCGGCGTGAGCGTGATCTGCTCGGCCAGCCTGGCATCATCAGCCACGATATCTCCCTCCCTGCTGACGTCGGCAGCGGCGGCGAAGGCCAGGGGCGCGGACATCGCCGCGGCGAGATTGCCACGCTGTGCTACCCAGTCGCTGAGCCGTGCGTAGTGTTCATTGTAGCTGATTGTCTCGCCGTACGAGAGGTGAGTACCGCTAGTGCGTCCGAACCACATCCACCGGAAGGGAAGTCGCGATGCCCAACTGGGATCAGCCAGCGTCCAGCCTGCGTCGGTGTGGACCTCCACCCAGGCGTGCGGCCCGGCTGGAGACCGCCAAGTCGCAGTTACGGTCGTCAGAGGAGGGGTCAAGGGGGAAAAGGCCAATCCGCGGACCGTCAGTGCAGGTATCTCGGCGGCGCGGCACAGTGCTACCATCAGATTTGAGAACTCAGCATAATTGCCTGTGCCGCTCCTATACGCATCCAGCGCGGAGGGGGCAACTTCGAGTCGCGTCCCCTGCGCCCACTTGAGATGCCCAGCGGTGAAATTGAAGATGCTGAGCGCGTCATCCGTCTCTTCCGAACCTGCCAGATCAGCAGCCCTGGCCAGTAGCGCCGGGGCATCAGATTCAATGTTGGGTTGGGGTTGCAGATGCCGCGGCAGGATCGGCGCCTCCCATTGGATTGGGCCCTGCCGGAGGATAACGTCATAGGAGATCTGGGCGGTCTGCCGTCCATCGCTGCCCAGCGTCCCCTCCAGCAAAAGCAGTTCGATCGTCGATTCGGTGTGGCGCATCAGGATACCTTCCCACTCCACCGCCGCGGGGCTTACCGTCTGGTAGGGTCCGCTCCGGGGGACGATTACGCCCAGCGCCAAAGGGATCTGGCCTTCACCTCCGGCAAAAGTATAGCGTTCGACAACATGATAGCGCACAGTCGTCGGGATTAGAAAGAAAGCCGCCAGCACCGCCAGCGCCAGCAGGACGATGTAGAACATACTGCGTAACAGCGTGGCACCTCGCATAGGACCGCCTCGCGTGTGAGTGTGACGTCAGGTGCGTAGCTCGACAATGTCCCCGTCGTGCAGGACATGGTCGCGACCTACGCTCTGCCCATCGTAGACGCCCTCGCCCCAGATGCGGGCTGTCTTCAGCGTTTTGAGGAAGTCTTGATGGACCTTTCCGGCGAATTCCTCTACTGTACCCTCCCGCCGCATCACAAAGGGATCCTTCATATCTGGCTCCTGACCCGGTGGCTTGGCATAGATGCGGATGATCTCAAGGCGCTCAAAGATTGCCTGTTTGAACGCCGTGACGTGGCGCTCGGTGGTTGCTGAAACAGGCGCGAAGTGCCATACTTCGTCACTTAGCTCGCACAAGATCTCGAAGTCCTCGTCCATGACCGGTGTATCGACCTTGTTGACAACTACTAGGGTCGGCACAAAGGTCAGATCGTAACGGTGGACATAACGTTCGCGTAGGCACGCGGGTGTGATGCGCTGCTCCTCCAGGAAAGTAACTGTGTCCTCCAGCTGTTGGATTGGGAAAGCCTGTAGATCGATGACAATGGCCAGCAGGTCGCAACGGCGGATCAAGTCCATCATTGCCGGCTTGATGAACTCGGGGTTGAGCGGTGGTGTGTCGATTAACTGGACTTGGATGTTGTCAATTGGCATCATACCCGGCGTAGGGCTCCAGGTGGAGAAGGGATGTGCGGCGACCTCAGGTTTAGCGTTGGTCAGCGTAGCTACCAGTGCCGACTTACCGACATTCGGCAGCCCGACCAGCACCACCTGACCGGCACCCTCACGATCGATGTGGAAAGGCGAGATCTGACGACTGACGGTGGTCTTCTGGGTCTTGGTTTCGGCGCGGTGTTGCGACAACCGACGTTTCAGATCGGCGCGGAGATGCTCAGTGCCCTTGTGTTTGGGCACGATGCTCATCATCTCCTCGAGATAGGCAATCTTCTCCTCGATGGTCCGAGCCGTCCGATAATTCTCCTCTGCCTCGAAATAGTGGGGCGGAAGATTGGTGGGCATCGCGGTCGCTGGCTCCCTTCTGAACCGGTCTAGACTGCTACTATGATTTTACCATGCTGGAAGGCGCTGGACGACCCATTCTGTCCAGCCTTATTGCATTGTTTCCAGGAGAATGTCGTCCCAGTAGGCGTCGTTGATCCTGAATCGCCAGAGAGATTGGGCGCGCAGAAAGACGGTGACAGCGGAGCCCTCGGCACGGACGGCAACGCTGGGCACCGGATGGTAGGCGTTGTAGATGTGCGCGCCGCTGCCCCAGACAACAGAGTCAGCGTAAGGGTCGGTGCCTCCGTGAGGGTCGAGACCGAGCCAGAAGGTGAAGTTCAGCTCTCCGCCGTCCAGCCCATCGGTGCCCTCCAGGGCGAAGAAGTGATTGTATCCGACGCGGCGTCCCTCACTCCATCGCGGATCGTAGCCATTATCGACAGGCGCGCCACCATTATTGGACCAGGCGTGGGCCCAGCCGCTGAGCCTAACCCATTGGCCTGCCTCGACTGCTACTCGTTGGAGAAAACCAGCGTCGAAGACGCCATAGGTCTTGAAGATGAGCTGGCCTTTCTCTCCACTCTGCATTCGGGGCGGGTCAGTATGTCGGGCATCGCGAACCTCCGGCTGCTGCCATCCGTCGCCATTGTCAGGGTCATGGTCCACCGGCCTGCCGTGCCGATACCAGGTCAGCCATCCGGGTGGAGTTAGGACGTTATCGCGCGTCGTGGCCTCTATGGTACCGTCAGTGTAAAAGATCAGGCAGTCTGTTGAGCGCTCGTCGTCCCAGTCGGCCTCAAAGCCGCCGTTTCGCAATGGCGCTCTTATCCATCCGGATCTTCGAATCAGCGGAAGGTGGACGGTCTGCGGGGTGTACGTGATCTCCACTGGATTCAGCCCGATCTCGTGCACCGGTGAGGCTATCATCTGGCTTTCAGCGATGGACACCAACGCTGGGTCAACAGGGGCCAGTAGAGCCAAGGGGAGCGTTAGGCAGATAAGGCACGCTTTGAGGGTGCGGATTTTCACAATCAGGCTCCTTGTTAGGTGGTCACGGACAATCTACACTGATTGTACTAAGGTGGTCTCGAGGGTCAAGCAGGCGTCACCGATCGCAGCAATGAAGAATCAACGTGGCATCTGGGGCGGGCCTGAGAGATGCGGGGGATCGTCGGCTGGGAAGACGAGAG
>PWVB01000242.1 GCA_003562365.1 Anaerolineae bacterium | reverse complement strand
TCACCGGCGCTGCCATCCTTCACATCCCGCTTACGGGTGCTTACCTGCCAGTTGGAGCCGAACTTGATGCCATAGGGCGGGTCCACGTAGATCATCTGCACCTGCCCCTTGAGCCCTTCCTTCTCAGCGAGGGAGGTCATGACCAGCAGGGAGTCGCCGAGGATGAGGCGATTGGCCCAGTTCTGCTCGTGCTGATAGAAGTCTACCAGTTCTTCGAACTCGATACCGTTGAAGTCGGCGAAGAGGGCCATCTGGTCGGGCAAAGGCTGGCGGTTGCCGTTGGTGCGCAAGTCTTCGATGAGCGCCTGAGGCTTGATCTTCTCCTGGATGTAGACGGGGACCGCCGGCACAGCGAGGTCTTCGCGGTCCTGCTCATCTTTGCCCCGCCACACCAGTTGGGGATCGAGAGAGGGATCGCGCGGGTAGAGCATGGTATCAGGCTGCTGTTCATGCTCATAAACGAAATCGCGCAGCTCCTCGGTGGGTATGTTCATCCGCTTGTCGGGATGCTTGATGGAATCGACGGGGTTGGAGTTGTTCTTCTTGCGTGCCATCGTTTATCACATTCCCTGGGCGTCAGGCTGGCAACGTGATGCGCCTGAGTTGGCTCCGCACGGGAGCTGTCAATGCCGATTGCGTTGGTGTAAATGGCTATTGACAAACGGTCAGCATCTGCTATACTTTTGATAGCCTCATCTGCCACGTGTAGAAGGAGATCTTTCGCCGTCCAGGTAACCAATCCAGGGCGGCGAATGCATTTTTACGTGGCCCGGGCATTGTATTTCTTCCGTAGTCTCCTTCGGGTGCTCGGCCCATCCACGGAGTAGGCGGTAACCAGAAAGGCCACTGTGCCCCTCCGATGTCTTTGCTTCTCCAGCACAATGCAGTAATCCCACGCCTGGAGCCAGACATAAGTTCGCAGTCGTCCACTTCCTTCCACAAAGTCCCATACCAGAACTGCGGCGTCTGCACTGTGCGCGATGGTTGGGGCGCACCAAGGCAGTTTGCGCGCCCTTGGAGGGTCCAGTAGACGATCACCAGTAGTGTTCTCTTTCCGCGTCACAAGGTGCCAGAAGGCTTTCTCATAGCCAAGGTCATCGGGCTGTCTATCCCACCACACTGGTATTTGCTCAAAGCTTGGCCGTCCTATTACGAAGTCCTGGCGGAAAATGTTGTGGAGCCGGGCAAAGACTTCCATGGCTTCGCCATTGGTACTTACTGTTTCCGGCAGCCAGTTCGGCTTACGCTCATTCATAATCGCCATGCCCCCGACGCTTGCCAAACAAAGACGTTGAACTTGCGCTCTTGCAGCAGTGTCTTCCTCGTCAGTGAGTACCCCGATCGCTCACGAACATGCCGGACCAGAGCAACCTTCGCTCGACTGGTGTCCGGGCTAATGCCTCGGTTTGCGCACATGACTGCACCAATCAGGAGATCCGCAAGCTGCATCAGTTGGCTCTCGTGTGATCTGATTGTCTGAATGTGGGGAACGACACTGCGGTCAAAATCGCGAAGGCTGTTGCACAGCACTTCGTGCAGTTTGCGAATCTTTGCGCCGGAACGGGTGTCCTTGATGTCGAGGTACACGCGATACTGCAGGCTGGGCTGCAGTATGACTTTCAGCATCTCGAAATACATCTTGTAGTACCAGGTGTCGTGGTCCTGGCCAAACTGCTCGTGGTCAAGCTGGGTCTTATCTGACACGATCAGAACGCGGAAGTGCAGATCGTCGTCGTCGAAAAAGTAGTCAACTATATCCCGGTAAAAAGGTAGTTTGGCTGGGGAGACCTTTGTCCACTTGACCTCGAAATGGCCTGGCAGTTGGTGATTGTGTTTGATCTCCCTTAGGCGCTTGTTGATATCGTGGACCTTGTCTAGTGCGCACCAGACAGCGCCCATCACCATGACCGGCTGCCGGTCATTCTCCATATGGCAGCTTTCATCACAGTAGATGTTGAAAGCCGATCTCACTATGCATCCCTCCCGATGGATGAGCTAAGCAACTTCTGCGCATCCCACGGATCGGTAATCTCGATGAACTCCCATCTGCCGAAGCCAGCGTGGTTGTTGATCGCCGGTACCCAGAGGTTGCGGGCAGTGGCGACTTTGGCCGCCTTCTCTTTGTCTCTGTCGCCCGTCACTTCGATGATCAGGTTCAGTGGCTTACCGTCGCCACTGTCAATTTGGGCGATGAAGTCAGGCACGTAGTTGTGCTCCTGGGCCTCAATCGTGTACGGGATATGAAATCCCAGGCTCTGGTTCTTCACATAGCACAGCACCTCGGCCATCTCCTCAAGCGTCTGAGCCAGCTTCTGTTCCCATGAGCCGGTGTCAGCTACGACGTGGCTGACATGGCATTTGCCCGGATTGGTGAGGTAGGTCGGCTTGGTGGTGGTGAAGTCCACATAGCGTGTCGAGCCGACCTGATCATACGGCCGCAAAATCGGCAACAGCCGTTGCTGGCCCTCTTCAGTGCCGGCAATGGATTGGTAGATGCGGTCGGCTGCATCGTTTGCATATGTTAGCAGCAGTAGCAGTTGCGGGAAGGCATTGCCCTTGCAGGTCACGCATTGGCTAAGCCAGTCCCTGGCAATCGTCAGCACTTGCGGAAACAGCCAGCTTTGCACTTCCGAGGCGAATTTGTGCTTGTCTGAGTTGCTGGCCTGCGGCTCGCCATTATGGCGGAAGTACTTCTCCAATGTGAGCTTGGCGAGCAAGAACGCGACCTCCTGCTCACGCCGGGCGCGCAGGTCATCGAGTTCGTGAATGACACGCTCTCCCACAATGGGCGCGCTCTCCGTTCGTGTGGGGATGTCTTCGGTTGAAAGCGTAAGGTGACAGTCGCTCGTGAACTCGTACGTGAGCCGATTAGTGGCCATATCCTGTCGGTAACCCATGACCCGTGGAAAGGTGATCTCGCAGTCAGCACGCTCAGGCAGGGAGCGAACCCGTGTCGGCATCGGCCCCGGCTTCGGTTCCGGCTGTGATCCGGAGCAGGGGATGAATGAGAAAGGGACTCCGTACACTTCGGCATACTCGACAGGAAAGCCTTTAAACTCAAGGCTCTCGGGGCCAATGGCGACAGTACAGGTGTCCGTGGCGTAGCTCATGCGCCGCAAGCCCCGCCCCACTACCTGCTCGCACAGCAGCTGGGTGCCGAAAGCGCGAACGCCCAGAATGTGGGTGACCGTATTGGCATCCCAACCTTCGCTCAGCATTGACACTGATACGACGCAGGTGATGTCCTGGCCCAGCTTGCCCGGCTTGCCGACCGTGTTCATCACCTCTCGGAGCAAGTCTTCATCGGTTAGGGTATCGGGATCGCGGCCCGGGAAACGCTGTCGGTACTCTGCTTTGAACTCGTCTATCTGCCGCGCCAGGACTCTTTTGAACTCAGGCTTCATCGCCTCGCCGGACTCGAGCTGCTCGCTGTCAATGAGTATGGTGGCAGGCAGCGACAGCCAGCCGCCCTGGCCGTCATCATTGCGGAACAGATCCAGCTTGCCGGCCTGCACACGGTTCGTGCCATCGGGCATCTCGCGTTCCCAGCCTGCGATGTAATCGAATACCATCTTCGACACGTTGGTGTTATTGCACACAACGATGAAAACCGGCGGCGTCAGACCCTGGCTCCGGGCATGCTCGTTGCTCTGCCACTGGCGATAGTATTTCTCATAGTTGCTGTATAGGCTGTGCAATGCGCCTTCGAGCTCAGCTGGCAGTCGGGGCTCACCACTGATTGCTTCCGTTCCGCGTCCCTTCTTGGGTAGATCATCGCGTATACGCAGCCACAGGTCGCGGTACGTGGGGGATTCACCTACCATACTGTCGTCAGACACCGGAACGCGTGGTACCTTGACGATGCCGGACTCGATGGCATCAATGAGTGAGAAATCGGAAACAACCCAGGGGAACAGCGTGCCTTCAGGGTAGCCGGAGCCCCGCAAGAAGAAAGGCGTCGCTGATAGGTCATAGACGACCTTCACGCCAACTTTGCGCTGTATGGCCTCGATGCCGGATATCCAGACACGCGCGGCTTCTTCTCGCTTTTTGGCTTCCTGGCGGTCTTCTCCCGTGAGCTTATCGTCGGTGGCGTCTTTCACTCGGTGCCTGTAGCAGTGGTGAGCTTCATCATTTATGACGATGATTTGCTTCTTGGTTCCGAGTTCGCGGCACACGCGCCGCACCATTTGGTCGGGGGATTCCTGCAAGGCGCGTCGCTGGTCATCACCGAGCAGCTCTTTGGCCAGCCTGCTTGCATCACTGCGCTCTCGTCGCAGGAACGCGTGGAAGGAGCTTCCGTCAATAGGTGTGTAAATGTATTTCAGGCGGCGGCTTCCTCCTGGTGGTTTTCGACCACAACTCCGTTGACCAATTGCACTCCGTTCCACACCGCTGGCAACAGCTCTGCG
>PWVB01000144.1 GCA_003562365.1 Anaerolineae bacterium | reverse complement strand
CGCCCCTCGACAGTGGCGCCTATCTAGTCTCCGATATGGAGAGCGGGACCTACTACGTCTTTGCCTACGTCGACATTAACAATAACTACAGCTTCGACGAGGGCACCGAGCCCTTCGCCTGGTATGATTACGAGGGCAACGGTCGCCCTAGCCCCGTCACCGTTGCTGGCGGCACCGTCCGCGACATCGACGTCCTGCTCACCGATCTCTGGCAGCCGCTGGGCGGGCCTTTAGCAGAGGTCAGCGTCATCGCTGTGCAACCCGGCACCCCGACCACGCTCTACGCCGCCGTGGGCCGACCCTTCGGGGGGACGCAACCCCGCATCTACAGGAGCACCGATGGTGCCGACAACTGGTCGCCAGTCTACACGGCGACCGGCGGCACGTTGCGCGCGCTGGCAGCTGCCGGTCCGCTGGTCTACGCCGGCGGCGAGACGCCAGCCGGCCGCGGCCTTATCCTCCGCAGCCAGGATAATGGCAACACCTGGTCAGATTTCCTTAGCGGGACCGCCGCGGACGGTGGCGCCTTCCGCGACCTGGCCGTCGATCCCTTGGTTACCTCAACGGCCTACGCTGCCGGCGTAATCCAGGGGCCTTCGACCAACTGGGCACGCCTCGGACGTATCTACCGCACTGAGGATACCGGCACCACTTGGACCCCGGTTCTGACCGTCACCGACAGCGATCTGCTGGCCATCGCCCTCAACCCGGTGACGCCGGCAACCCTCTACACTGGAGGCTACTATCGCGAAGGCGGCGTCCAACGTGCCGCCGTCTACCGTTCGCTGAACGGCGGGCAAGATTGGACGCAGGCCCTCACCGCAACTGACGGTCCTGGCCAGCAATTCACCGACCTGCTGGTCCACCCCATAACGCCCACGATCATCTACGCCGGCAGCCAGAACCCCAAGCACGTTTATCGCAGTGAGGATGGTGGCGAGACATGGACCGACCTGCGTCTTGCCGAGCCCGGGCTCGACCGTGGCTTCCGACTCGCCCTGGACGCTCCCCAGACGCTCTACGCCGCCGATGACTGGCGCGAGCTGGCGCGCAGCGACGATAACGGGGAGACCTGGGATCTGCGGGTCGGGGATCTGACGCCCGGCATCATCGAAAGCCTGGCGCTCGACGCGACCACGACACCGGGCACCGTCTTCCTCGGATTTCGCGACAGCGGCATCTACCGCAGCCTAGACTTCGGGGATACCTGGGCCGCGCGCAACGCAGGCATCGCTGCCACGACACAAGCGTACCAGATTGCCCTCGATCCGCAGAACCACGGACGCTTCTTCGTCGCCACCGACTGCGACGGGGGCTGGCGCACCGAGGATCGAGGGCAGACCTGGGAACAAGCGTTGGGCGGCTGCGTGCGCGCCTTCGCCCCCCACCCACAGGACACCAGCATCGTCTACGCTGGCCTTGTCAACGACCCGGATAGAGCGATTATGCGCAGCATCGATGGCGGCGGACGCGACACTTTTGGTACCATTTATCCCGGCGATGCCGACATCGAGGTCCTGGCCATCGCTCCCGCGGCAACGAATCTTATCTTGGCTGGCGGCGAGCAGAGCGCAGCGGCCTTGCTCATCCGCAGCCTGGACGGGGGTGATACCTGGAGCTCTCTCGCAGTCTTGGAAGACGGCAAGATCTCTGCCCTGGCGATCCATCCAACAGATCCGGACGTCGCCTATGCCGGTGTGCAGGACCGCAGCACAGATCCGTCCACAGGTGCCGTCTATCGTACCCTTGACGGCGGCGCGAGCTGGCAGGCCGTTCTCAGCGGCGCCGCAGGGACCATCCACGACCTGGCCATCGATCCCAGCCGACCCGACACCGTCTACGCGACCGACGATCAGACCGTACACCGCAGCACCGACGGCGGCACGACCTGGACGGTGGTGCAGACCTACGAAGAGCCAAACCGCAATCTACTGGCCATCGATCCTCGAATGCCCGATCACGTCTACGTCGCCGGGCCGGGCCACATCGCGGAGTCCATCGACGGCGGACAGACCTGGAGCGATTGGTCGGCACCCATCAACCAGGGCACCGAAGGCCGCAGCGCCACCGCGCTGGCGGTCGATGCGGGCACCATCACCCAGACGCTCTATGCCGGTTTCGATCCAGCGGCAGGCGAGGGTGGTATCTGGTTCTACATCCGGCCTGCGCCCCAGTCCTCCGATTTTACCACCGAACGGGTGCTGGGTGGGCTCTCCCAGCCCACCGCGTTGGCCTGGGCGCCCGATGGTCGCATGTTTATCGCGCACCAGGACGGTCGTGTCCTGGTCTACACTGACGAGACGCTGACCGAATTCATCGATCTCTCGGACGAGGTGAACAATAACTGGAACCGGGGGATGATCGGCATCGCCGTGCACCCCGAGTTCCCCACCGAGCCATATATCTACCTGCTCTATACCTACGATCCACCCGAGCTTGGGGGCGCTCCCGGCGCCATCGACGGCCCGAACGGCTATGGTTCACGGGTGAGCCGTCTGGTGCGGGTCACGGCCCGCGCCGCCGACGGTTACAACGTCGCCGACCCCGACAGCAAAATGGTGATCCTAGGCCAGAACAGCACCTACGCAAACATTGGCGACCCTGCCGATGCCGGCGGCGAGGATTACACTCAACCAGCCTGCGCCAATCCTGACGGCACTCCCATCATCGACTGTTTACCTTCGGAGGGGCCGTCTCACAGCATTGGCTGGGTGGCCTTCGGCCATGATGGCAACCTCTTCGTCAGCAACGGTGAGGGCGCGCCCTACCTGAATCCCGACCCGCGGGCTGCCCGCGCACAGGAGCTCGACAGCCTCGGGGGCAAGATCCTGCGTATCGACCCGGAGACTGGTCAAGGATTGCCCGATAACCCCTTCTACAACGGCGATCCCACCAGCAACCGCTCGCGTGTATGGGCCTCAGGCCTGCGCAACCCATTCCGTTTCGCGCTCCATCCCACCGAGAACATCGTCTATGCTGGGGATGTAGGCTGGTATAGCTGGGAGGAACTCAACACCGCCGTGCCCGGCGCCAACTTCGGCTGGCCCTGCTACGAGGGTGGCGCCAGCGACAACCTGCGCCACTCCCTCTACGAGACCTACACCGGCACGCAGACGATCTGCAGTGAACTCTATGCCCAGGAGCCAGATAACGGAATTGACGTCCCACTCTACGCATATCAGAACATTAACGGAGCCGCCATCGTGGCAGGCGACTTCTATACCGGCACCCGCTATCCTGAAGCCTATCAGGGCGCGCTCTTCATCGCCGACTATGATAGGCGTTGGATCAGATATCTTACCTTCGACGAGGACGGTAACGCCCTCGCGTATGACTTTATGGAAGAGATTTCAGAGCTTGGTGGGCCGGTCTATCTAGGGCTGGGCCCGGACGGCTACCTCTACTACGTAGCCCTTAACCCGAATCCCAACGGTCCTAGTGAGATCCGCCGCATTCTCTTCACCGATGTACCTGCGGTCCAGGTTGACGCCGCGCCGACCAGCGGTCGGGCGCCGCTCATGGTGCAGTTCACCAGCACGCTCTCCTTCGTGCCCGAGGCCTACGAGCTGGCTTACAGCTGGTCATTTGGCGATGGGGGTACCGCGGCTGAACCCAATCCGGCGCACACCTATGTGGATATTGGAACCTACACTGCCGCGCTGACAGTGACGACACCGCAGGGACGCTCCAGCAGCGACCGCGTCACCATAGTTGTAGGCGACACCGCGCCGACAGCGATTATCGAACATCCCGCGCCGGGATCCACCTATGTGATGGGCACGCCCCTTTCGTTCAGCGGTCGGGCGGAGGATGATCAGGATGGCGACCTTCCGGCCTCCGGCCTGCAGTGGACCGCTCAGCTCTATTTCAATGAGCACTTCCACTCACCCTTCTACCAGACCTCAGGGGTCACGTCCGGCGATATACCGATCCCACTCCACAATGACAACACCACCATCTTCATCTGCCTGACTGCCACCGATAGCGCCGGACTCCGCGACACCGCCTGCGTCGAGGTCGTGCCCCAGACAGCGCTCTATACTTTCGACACTGTACCCAGTGACTTCCAGCTCTTCTACGATGGGATCGCCTACACGACGCCCTTTACCATCGACATGATGGTCAATGCACCGCGCACCATCCGCGCGCCGCTGGAACAGGGCGGCATGCCCTTCTACGCCTGGTCCACCGGCGGGGCTGCAGAGCACGTCATCGTGGGTCAGCCGACGCCTCAGACGCTTATCGCCACGTACGGCACACCTACGCCTACGCCGCATCCAGCGATGCGAATCTGGCTACCGCTGATCCAGCGAGAGGCTTCTCCGTGAGGTCGATTGGAGTTCCGATCCTGCTCATCGCGGCCGCACTGCTGCTCAGCGGGCTCTCGGCCTGCGGAACGGTGTCACTGACCGAGCTCTATCCGACGGT
>PWVB01000112.1 GCA_003562365.1 Anaerolineae bacterium | reverse complement strand
TTCAGCTGGCGTGTATAGCTTCATCGGCAACCTTTGAGCAAAAGAGTGTTTCTAACAAGTCCTCTACTCGATGCAGCCGCTTCTCAAAGTCGGCCCTGTCAGGCGCCTCGTCACATAGTTCATCGAAGTAGATCCTCTCGCCGTCTACAATCGGCATGGTTCAGAAACCCGGAGAGTTAGATTGACACTTCTCTTTTCTGTGACACGCATCAATTGGTCCAGAGTATCCGCCTATGTGGCCAAGATCGCCGTTTGGTGGCGTTTCCCACCACATATGATGGATAATGCCTCATCGAGAAGTGTCCATCATGACCGGAAAGTGTCAATCTAACTTAAACCATGCCCAACAATCACATAGTCTTTGGTCATTTCCGAAACCGCCTCTTTTTCACCTCCAGGTATGGCTCCCCTGTAAAAAGGCAGGCACGTCAGCGGCACACCCTATATATTGTGTTTTGGAAGAAAAAAAACGGCATATGTAGTGGGTAAAGCTGATAATTTTGGTACTTCACGACCTTTTTTCAGTGGAGTCAAGTATGGTATTAGAATCTGTCAAGCACGTCGCCACCTGTTGTCATTGCCTGGCAAGGTTTCCATTAGCAGCTGTGTCCTCCTCAAACCACAGCGCTGCGACGGGTTCCCAACACCAACAGCACCACCAAGCGTCCCAGACTCACGGCGCCAGCGCCACGGCGGATGAGAAGACGACGCGGACCGTCGTCCCTGCATTCTGTGCCACGGTCAGCTCCCCGTGGAGTTGACCGGCGAGCAGTCCAGCCAACGTTAGCCCCAGCGCATCGGTCTGCCGCAGCAGCACTTCGGACGGCATGCCGACACCGTTATCCGACACCATCAGCATGAATCGCTCAGTGTCACGAGCCTCTGGCTGCAGCGCAACGCGGATCGTCGCCCGGGTCTCGGGATGAGCCGCGCGCCAGTCTGCAGGGAAGGCGTGTTTCATCGCGTTAGAGACCAGCTCATTGATCAGCAGCCCGCAGGGTGAGACAGCGTCGAAGGTCAGCACCACATCGGCTGTATCAACTTGCACCTCGATGTCCCCTGGCTTGGAGCTCCGTCGCAGCGCGGTCACCAGGTCTTCGACGTAGCCGGCCATGTCAACACGAGTCAGGTTCTCCGCCATCATCAGCTGCTGGTGGATGGCCGCAATCGCATAGACGCGGTCCTGGCTCTCGAGAAGTGCACGCCGCTCCTCAGCAGTGGCATGCTCGGCCTGTAGTCCTAGCGTTGATCACCGCCAGGTTGTTGCGGACGCGGTGGTGGACCTCACGCAGCAGCACCTCGCGCTCCTGCAGCGCCGCCCGCAGGCGACCCTCCGTCCGACGCCGTTCGGCGATAGCGTGCAACACCGCCGCCACGATGCCGATTCCCAGCACGGCAATCACCCCGAGCTCCACCAGTGCCTTAGTCCAGTTAAGGGGTCGGGGCGGAGTGCCGTAGAGCAGGTGTGAGAGGTCAGCCAACTCGCTGACCCAGACGAAGCTGGCGAGCAGGACAAAGGCGATGGCTATAGGCAGCCGCATACGCTGCCAGCGGAAGGTGGAGACCAAAGCCTCTCGCGCTGGTTCAACGGGCCCAGACATCTCTGTAAGGCATCGTATCTGGCGGCTGAGGTGGAGCAACCATCCGCCGAAGCCCAGCAGCAGCACCACAATCGGCGCTAGCACCAACAGCGGCAGCAACCGGGTCCAGCGCGACGTCGCCTCCCGGACCCCAAACCAGCGGTCGTGGATCTGACGATATTCGCCGGTCGCCTCCAGGATGGCGAGTCCTTCGTTGAGCAGCGCCAGCGTCTCGGCATCCCCAACACGCACGGCGAAGCAGTAGGCCGCCGGCGAGGGCAACGTCCCGACCGCCACCACGTTGGTCAAGCGCAGCTGCTCAGCCAGGAAATGGCCCTGATGAAAGCCCAGCAGCGCCACATCGTGCTGCCCGACGGAGAGCAGACGCAACGCCGCCTCCGGTGACTCTACGGGGATGATGGTAGTGCCCAGCCGTTCTGCAAGGACGTAGTCATGCATCAGATCTCGGTTCTGGACAATGATGGCCTGATCGCGTAGCTGCTCGGGTGTGGCGACCGCCGGCGCGCCGGCTCGAGCGAATACACCGTGGTAGAGGCGAGTGTGAGGCACCGAGAAGTCGCCCTGCGCATCGCGTTCGGGCGAGTAGAACATTCCCTGAAGCAGATCAATCTCGCCACGCTCCAGCGCCGCGCGGGCCTCGTGCCACGGTTGCAAGCGGATCTCGACATCGACTCTCATCATGCGCGCTACGGCGCGGATCAGGTCGACGTTATAACCGGCGGGTTGTCCGGCATCATTGAGGTACTCGTAGGGGGGAAAACTGTCGTCACCACCCACTATCAACCTCGGCGCATCCTGGGACGCCACCCGCAGTGGATCGGTCAGGGTTAGGGCTACGAACAGACCAACAACAACCAGCGCCGCCAGGACCCACCGGGCCCTCGCACCAATGGCCTGCGGGCCCCGCTTGCCAGCCACAGTGTAACAATCCACCAAACCTACCCCCAACATCGCATCGTATTCGTCGACCAGTGTTGCCGATGATCACACCCTCTTCATCCCTGAAGACGGTGAACCGGAAGCGGACCTTGACGATCCCGCCCAAGGCCACCCCCATTGCGTCGAAGACCATCTCGCCGTCTTCGCTGGAATCAGTGCCCGGAAATGACGACTCGAGAACATGACAGCGAATTTCCATAAACTTTCCGACCTTCACGATGTACGCGTCGCCCGTCTTGAGTGGTTCTGTGGCTGGGGGAACGATCGTGGTAGCGACCTCCTTGCCCCTCATTTTGCTCTCTGACCTCCACTCTCCCCATCCCGTCTGAGTCGCAATCCTTTCCCATCCCGCCTCGACGCTTGGACAATTGGGGAGGGGTTCTATAACCGTGACCGTCCAATCCACATCGGCCGGCGCTGCTATCGCGGCATCTGACATCGACAACCGTCGCTTCATTCCAGCCTCCCAGATATGTTCGCCACACGGAGCACTGCCATGTCTCGCGCGCGTCCAGCGAAGCCGCTGTATGTGCCGAAAGATGTAATAAGCCGCACCCCGGGCCATGGAGCTTTCCCAACACCTGGATGCGTCGACTTCATCGGTATGCTAGACGGCCGTTTCCGTCACCGCAACTCCCGTCATATAACATGGGATCAAAACCCACAGCCGTTCTGCCGTCGGTCCGACTAACGGAAAAGCTGAGCCGCAGCGCCAGGTGGGCGAGATCACCATTCTGAACAAGTATACCGACAAAACCAAAAGGCCGCGATACAACGAGCACCAAAGGTGCTGTCGGCTCCAGCGGATGTTAGGCGTGGGTTTCCCTTGGTTCAATCAGGTCAATCCTTTACCTTATGCTGCAAAGCCCGCACCGTCTCAACTACATCTTTGTAGTCCACCTGCTCAAAGTGTGTTGTGTCAACCCTCAGCAGCGTCCCGCCTATCTCCAAAGGATCGTATCTCCCCGTTCTCAGAACCTCGACAAATTGATCTTGGGTTGCTAGGTGATCTACGTGACCCGGATGCCGCTCGCCAGATGTGCATCGATCGGCAAACCGCTTGTACAATATCTCTTCACAAGCTGTGCACACTATCTGAACCGGCTCAAACCCATACTTGTCTCGTAGTTCTGAAAGTCGTGCGTTGTGAAACTCAGGAATGAAGGCTGTTTCGGCAACCACGGATTTCGCTACCGCCAGGTGACACTCCAAGAAGTGGAACAGAAGCTCGAAACTGGCTTGTCCCAGATTCATTGACCATTTACGATCCTTCCACCCCAGCGGCTCAAAGAGAAGTTCCTTGATATCATCCTTGCCGATGAAGGGAAGCGCAAGCTCTCTTGCTAGCCACTTGCCCAACCGTGTTTTCCCGGCCCCAGGTGGCCTTGTGATGATGACCCCAATGGTTCTGTTCATAGCTTATTTGTCCTGAGACGCTGTACACCAGTGGTGAAACACTAACTCCACGCCTAGCATGTTAGTATACGGCATCCTTTCCTGATATCCTCCAACATTACCTTTCTATAGAATCACCTGCTTACAGGGCTGATGCCGGATTTGTTCCGCACTTTATTCCATCCAGGCATGCTTGGGGGAATGATAACTCAGATAATAATCAGGATAATCATCATTACGCCTACCGACAAGTATGGGCTGTGTTCTGGGCTTGTCAACAGGAGGCTGATCATGTCACAATCTCCCAAACTCCTAGATCAAGTCCGAGCGTTGTTGCGCATCAAGCACTATAGTTGGTCGTGCCGTTGTTGAAAGGTAACCGTTCAGGGGGTGGATACTGTCGGTAGCAAGGATGGCGCTGGTCGCCCCCAATTGGCCGCGTCGCAGGCTTCGGTGAGATAGTCCAGCGCGTTGCGCTGTTGTTGTTTCAAGGTGCTAACGACCGTCATAATCC
>PWVB01000443.1 GCA_003562365.1 Anaerolineae bacterium | reverse complement strand
TCAGACAGAGAATGGACTTGTGATGGTGGCGCGGTGCTAGACAGAGATCGGAACGCCGCCTTGAACATTGAGAGGCAGGCATTAAAGATGGTCGCCGGGGTGGGTTCACGGAGACCTAAAATGCACGGGGAGCAGATATCAGACTCTTCGGAGCAATCTGCGTCGAAACGTGAAAATATGGCTGCAGAAAGGCAGCCTTCCAAACCGTGTCAAGTTGGCACAGTTTGGTAAACCAGGGACTGTCAACGACCATTAGCTAAAGCGGGATGGCTTGTACCTAACTTGGAACGGTGACGCTGTTGACCAGAACGTCCTTTGTCACCTGAGTCGAGACCCTAGATCCCCTGATGGCGGCTCTTGCAGCGACAGTCATCGCTGTGCTGGAGTCTGCCGGGGCAGCCAACCTGGAGCGTGAATAGACAGAGTCGTCACGCGTAGGACGGTTAGCGAAGTCACTGTGACCACAAACGGAGCGATCCGTTGGACGCAAACGCCAGCCCGTTGCGTTTTGTGGGATATAAACGTCCGCATTGGGTTGTAAGGCCCGGTGTGCGGCTGGCTGCGCTGCCCGCGTCGATCGCTGGTCCGTTGTGCGGTTTCCACAAGGGCCTTGCTGATGCGGTAGTTGGTGTCAGCTTGATAGCGGGACGGTCGGCACGACAGGTGTTTGACTCGACGCTTGGCGCGCTTGGTGCCTACCGAGGGCCGTGTGGCGCGGCGTTCAGCGTACCACGGGCGCTGGTGCTCCAGGTGTTGGCCGCTGTATTCGTCCCCGCCACTGGGGATAGCGGTCGTGACGCTACCCAGATGGACGTCCAGCCAGCCCGCCGGGTCGTAGGAATTGGAGGTCTCAATCTGGCCGACCTGGTGCAGATAGAACGCAATTGCCCGGTAGATCAAGTCTGCCCGCCTGCAATCACTGGAGCCACGCCAGCTGGCGCGACCGGTCAGATACTGGATGCGCTTGTCATCGACCATCGCCCCAGTGGGCTTGAAGGTGCGCCGGCGCTTGCGGTCCGGCGTGTAAGGGTTGGCCACCTTGGCGATGATGCGCACCGTGGCTTGAGCCGCCAGGTTAAAGCGTTCGCGCACGTTGTGCTGTCGGAAGATATTGGTGTCCCAAGCGCTGTCGCGGATGTCGTCAACTGTAGCGTTGGCGGCCTTCAGCGTGCGCTAGAGCACGTCTGCTTGCTGGGGCGCGGAATCGAGCTTGACCTGTGCGATGACCTTCATGGTGGCTCAATTCCGAAAGATATGACAGCACAGATATTCGGCGCGCCAAGGGCCCTGGTTTTCCTCGCTGTGGCGTCGGAGAGTTGCGGCGCTGACGTGCCGAGCTGTGCCAATTTAGGAGCTTTCAGCCCCAAGCGGGGCTCGATGGCCCCCATAGCGGGGCTTCCGTGGGGGAAACACCAGCATCAGCAGGCGAGAGCTGCGGCCTTTGAATCGGGGCACAACATCGGCAGGCGACCCCTTGGGGGGCAGGACGCGAACAGGTGGACGTGATCCCCCCAACTCTTGTGGCGCTAGGATGCCAAAGCCGAGTTCGACAACCACCTCGTGGTAGATGTCTTTCCGGCGCCTGGCGAAAGGACCGCCAAGACCTTCGTGACGATAGCGTGGAACCCACACAAAAGCGTCGTTGCTCTGGTAGACACAGTGAGCTTTATGCTTGACTTGGGACATCGTGAGATTTTGCCACAGAAAGGAGAAGGCGCTTTACTCTACCCGCTGAAGCGGGTGGTTCCCAGCGCCGAATTTCGATGAAATTCACGAGCGGTTACTGGCAGATGCGCGCGGGCGTGACGCCGCATTACGCGGCGCAGGCCTACGCGGTGGAGGTAGAAGAGGCGGCGCTGACCGTCCTAGCGCCGACCCAGCCTGTCACGGGGCGCAGTGCGACGTTGAATATACCGGTGTTGACCGTCCGCTACAGCTCACCGTTCTCCAACGTGGTTCGGGTTCAGGCCTGGCACCACAAGGGCACGCGGCCGCGGACACCGGCGTTTGCACTTGAGACCGATGCGCCGACGGTAGAGATCACTGACGGTGCCAAGGTGGCGACGCTGCGCAGTGGCGACCTCAGTGTGCGCGTGGCGAAAGGAGAGGTTTGGCAGGTGGACTACTTGGGTCACGGCCCTGCCGGCGAGCGTCTGCTCACCGGTAGTGGATGGCGGGCACTCGGCTACGTCGACGTCGACCCGACACGCCAGGAGCCGGAGCGGCAGCCCGACGCGTTGGAGGCACCGGGGGCTTATGGCTTCGCGCGCTACATCCATGAGCAGTTGGCGCTGGGGGTGGGGGAGACAGTCTACGGTCTGGGTGAGCGCTTCACACCTTTCGTGAAAAACGGTCAGGTCGTCGACATGTGGAACGCCGATGGCGGCACCAGCAGCGAGCTGTCCTACAAAAATGTTCCCTTCTACCTCACCAACCGAGGCTATGGCGTCTTCGTTAACCATCCCGAGCGTGTCTCCTTCGAGGTGGCCTCGGAGAAGGTTGAGCGCGTGCAATTCAGCGTGCCCGGCGAGACGCTAGATTACCTCATCATCTACGGACCGACGCCCCGTGAAGTGTTGGCGCGCTACACGGCGCTGACGGGTCGTCCGGCGCTGCCGCCGGCGTGGTCCTTCGGCCTTTGGCTGACCACTTCGTTCACTACCGACTACGATGAGGCGACTGTCACCAGCTTCATCGACGGTATGGCCGAGCGTGAGATCCCGCTACACGTTTTCCACTTCGACTGTTTTTGGATGGAAGGCCTTCATTGGGTGGATTTTCAATGGGATGCCGACGTCTTCCCCGACCCCGCCGGTATGCTGGCGCGACTCAAGGAGCGGGGGCTCCACATCTGCGTCTGGATCAATCCCTACATTGCTCAGCAGTCGGCGCTTTTTGACGAGGCGATGGCGGGCGATTACCTGGTCAAGCGGCCTAACGGCGATGTCTGGCAGTGGGACCAGTGGCAGGCAGGAATGGCTCTGGTGGATTTCACGAATCCCGAGGCCTGTCATTGGTATGCCGCGCGGCTGCGGGCGCTGCTAGATATGGGCGTGGACACCTTCAAGACTGACTTCGGCGAGCGTGTCCCCACCGACGTGATCTACCATGACGGATCTGATCCCTTTAAGATGCACAACGCGTACAGCCTACTCTACAATCGCACGGTCTTCGGGGTGCTGGAAGAGGAACGGGGGGTGGGGGGGGCGGTTGTATTTGCCCGCTCAGCGACTGCAGGCGGACAGCAGTACCCTGTCCACTGGGGCGGTGACTCCACCGCGACCTTCGAGTCGATGGCGGAGAGCCTGCGTGGAGGGCTGTCGCTAGGGCTCTCGGGCTTTGGCTTCTGGAGCCACGACATTGGCGGCTTTGAGGCTGCGATGGCCGCGGATGCATCGGCGGCGGATGTTTATAAGCGCTGGTGCGCCTTTGGCCTGCTCTCCTCCCACAGTCGGCTGCACGGCTCTGGTTCCTATCGGGTGCCATGGGCTTACGATGCTGAAGCTGTCGACGTCTTGCGCTTTTTCACGCGGCTCAAGTGCCGCTTAATGCCCTATCTTTTCGGCGCGGCGTGCGAGGCGCATCGGGAGGGAATTCCCATGATGCGCGCGATGGTGCTAGCTTTTCCCGACGACCCCGCTTGCGCCACGCTGGACCGCCAGTACATGCTGGGTGACGCGCTGCTGGTGGCACCGGTGTTCAGTGCTTCGGATGAGGTACGCTACTACTTGCCGGAGGGACTTTGGACGCAGCTGTTGACTGGTGAGGTTGTCGAGGGTGGGCGCTGGGTGGCGGAGCGCCACGGTGTCATGAGTATACCGCTGCTGGTGCGGCCAAACAGTGTCGTCCCAGTGGGAACGAACGATGCTCGGCCTGACTACGACTATGCCGATGGCGTTACTTTCCACGTCTTCGTGTTGGAGGACGGCGCCACGGTCCGCACCGATGTGCCTACCGTGATCGGGGCGAAGGCGCTGACCTTCGAAGTCCGACGGGAAGGTAGCCGGGTCACGATTGACGTTGAGGATGCGACGAAGCCTTGGTCAGTGCTGCTGCGCGGTGTGCCGGAGGTAGCGGAGGTAGAGGGCGGCAGTCCCGAGGCTGCTAGGCTTGGTACACGCCTGGTGCCGTCCGACGGTGCTGCGCGTCTCGTGGTGGAGCTGGAGAAAGGGCATAGATGGTTAGCTTGACGTACTGCCACAGCCCGCAGATGCAAGAGTTGTTCGGCGCCCATTAGTGACCAGCGCATCCCAGATAATTCGCAACGATCTTTAACAAAGTGGCGACACGCACCTTCAATCACCCCAGAGGCGATGGGCCATCCTCGGGCCAAGTAGGTCGCGTAGTCCATAGATTTCTCCGCAGGGGACTCCCCGTTTTAACGGGGAGGGGAATGCGGTTCCCCTGTGCATTCCGTAAGGTTGACCGTAGTTCATTTCGTGGTACAATACGAGTATGAACAAGACAC
>PWVB01000365.1 GCA_003562365.1 Anaerolineae bacterium | reverse complement strand
TATAGCGCAATTGGGAACTCATGCTGTACATCCACCGCACGTCTCTGCTCAATCGAGCGTCGCAACGCGACCTCGTATTGAAGCTCTTCGAGCCCGGCAATGCCCGGTACCGGCGGCGGCTCATGATGCCGGATCGAGTCCAGATAGGCGCCCAGAGATTTTTCAAAGGAGCTGTTGTACTGTTCCCATCGCGAATGGTTGCCGATGAGCGTGTGGGTCTCGTAGTATCGCGTGGTCGTGTCAAACACGTCCATAGGTCCATCGAGATCACTAAAGCGAATCATGCCATGCTCAAAGTTCATCACGATCTGGTAGAGAGGAAACTGAAACGGAGATCCGTTGGTCCCAAGGATCGTGCCGGTGGCGCCGTTTGCCAGACAGAAGGCGCCGGACACATCTACGGCATCCTTATACCGGGTACCGCCGGCGAGAGCGGAGATCTGAGATGCCCTCCCGCCGAAGAAATGCAGCAGGTCGATGCAATGGCTCCAGCAAGCATAGTTCACGAACATGGACGCATGGATGAGCTTGCCGAAGCCGCGATCGTCGATGATGCGTTTCATGCGTGCGGTCTGCTCGAAGAACGATAGTTGAAAACCATCGCGGTTTCTGTGCCCGAGCGCTTGGCCCGTTGCAGCAAGTCTGTGGCGTTGTGAAAATCATCCTCGCAGACTTGGTCCTGACCGTGCTGAGCGACGAGCGGCTTCTCAAAGAAGAGGCGTTTCGGCTTACCTTGAAGGAGGCTTGCGGCAACTGCATACCGCTGTGTCTCCGGGGTGAGCACCAATATCGCATCGGGGTCGTTAGCGTGGACGTCGTCCATGGCTTCAACAACGCGACCCCCGAACTCCTGGACGCATTCCTCGGCCTTCGACCGCGTTCGGGAGAAGTACGTTAGGACAACATCCTTCTCTTTCGACAGGAACGGAAGGTAGTTGTTCCGAGCGACCTTGCCGGTACCTATGACGGCAATCTTGATGCTCATATAGGGTCTCCTTCTTTCATACCGCCCAACGGCGCAGGCGTAACCAGCGCGGCGGGTGCGGCGCGCCCGCCTTCAGCACCTGAGCTTACCCCCCTTTTGTGGTCTTGACAATGAGGGTCACCTTAGGCGCCACACAGCTCAAGCCGATGTTATCTGGTGCGCTGCCGGTAATGTATGAGCGCGCTATATCCAAAATACCACTGCCTGCTGCCTATATTGGCTACTTACCCTTCCACAGTTGATTCATCGTTTTTCCCATGAACTGAAGGAACTTTCGTTTATAGGAGAAGTCGTTAAAGGAACCGATAAAATACGCATCCATCTCAGGATGGTAGAACATGAAAGCCCCTGTGGCTCCGGCCGCGCCCCATGAGGCGTACCGCTTCGGCATTAACAACGGAACCGGCGTCAAATGCCAAATTCCATACCCATACCGAATCCCAAGGGTGAACTTATTCCTTTCTGCCATCATCGTCTGCCAGGTGCTCTCTGATATCAACTGATGCGAGACAAGGGCCTTCATGAACTTGAGCAAGTCCTCAGTAGGCGCGACTACGCCCCCGCCCGCGTAGTCGAGACTGCCGTAGGCTTCCACCCCATTTAGACGGGTTCCACGGAAGTAGGCGTCTGCGATTGGCAACGAGCACGGTTCCATCGGCTCCGAGTAGTGGAGCATGGATGAATGCTTCATCTCCAGCGGCTCATAGATGTACTGTTTCAATGCCTCATGGAAAGGAAGGCCGGTGCGCTCTTCGATGATCAGTCCAAGCAGATGATAATTGGTGTCTGTATACTGAAAACCGGTCCCCGGTGGAAAATGGGGGTCCGAATGCTTCTTCACCCATTCGATCGCTTCTCTGGGAATAATACTAAAATCCGGATCTGCCAACAACTCGTCCAGCAGCGGTTCGAAGTTGTCCGGCAAGCCTGATGTCTGGTTCAGTAGATGCTTGACTCTTATCTCGTTTGTATGATCGATACCTCTATGGATATGCAGCCCTTTGAGCAGCTCTTGATCCAGGTGATCAGCAATACGGTCATCAAAAGACACCCTATCCTGCTCACACAACATACTGATAATCGTCGATGTAAACAACTTGCCAACGCTTGCCATATAGTTGGGCTGGCACGGATCGGCGGGAAAGCTGCCGGTTGCGCCTTCTGCAAGGTTTATGTGAATGTCCTTCTGGTCCGAATGCACCAGCAAATAGGCATTCTTTACGGTCTTATCCTTGCTCACCTGATTTCGAAACAGTGCTTCAATAGATGCAGCTACCCTTTCTTTATCCATAATGCTGACCTCCCTGTATGCTTTATCTCCTCGCTTCCGAGGAACTTTACACTCGAATTACGCTTTCGATCTCGTTACCATGTGGTTGACCCGTTCAGCACCACATAGAGAAAACTACTCGATAGTAGCCTCCACTCGAGGATAGCAGACTCCCCCAAAACCAAAAGAGCCCACCCTTTATAGTGAGCTCTCTTCGTCTGGCGGAAGCGACGGGACTTGGGCAAGCGCGTGTATGCGGAGGGTCACGCTGCTACCCGATGGCCCATCGACAGGTCAGTCATATGATTGGCGAAGTCTGCCGGAAGGAACCAAGCCAACAAGCTCAGCGCCGAGCGTATTACAGCGCAAGGCAAGATTGCCCGTTACACTGCCAGAAGCGGGGCGAACAGAGTCGCCCCGCTTACCCGGTCCAGACCTCAGGCCTGGTAGCTACGTCACCGTCCCGCCGTGGCGGTGAGATGCGCGTGACCGAAGTGCGCGTCCTCCTCGCCCATCGGACAGGATTGCTATCCTCTGACGGCAAAATCGCCTACAATGTAGATGTGGACGATTCCCTACTAAGAGCAAGATGCTATCTACCACCAGACCGGAACAGAAAGGAGCAGCAAAATGGGCGAGAAACCTAGAATAACAGGGTTTGAGGTGATCCAGTTCGACCTGCCGCCAATGGAGGATATGGGCACCGACTATAACGGCTTCAACACGATCTACGAACAAGGCAGCACGATTCCGCGCCAAGGCTCGGTGCTGCGCATGTACACTAGCGTCGGCGTGACGGGTGAGATTGCTTCAGGCGCCGGGCTGGTGGCTCAGGCGCGCTACCGCGATTACTTGCTGGGTAAGAATCCCCTGGAACGTGAGCGCATCTACCAGGACCTGAAGCGCGCTCTGCGCCAGCAGGCGCGTATGGGTATGGCACAGATCGACGTTCTGTTGTGGGACTTCGCAGGCAAGTACTACAATGCGCCTGTCTACGAACTCCTCGGTGGGCATATCAAACCCCTGCCCTGCTATGCCAGCACCACGCACGGCGACCACAACGGCGGCCTAGACTCCCCGCAGGCCTACGCCGACTTCGCCGAGCGCTGTCTGGAGTTGGGCTATCCCGCGTTCAAGATTCACGGCTGGGGCAATTCGGAGACGGCCCTCGAGATCGCCACCATCCACGAGGTAGGCCGGCGCGTCGGTGGCAGAATGGACCTGCTGATCGATCCCGCGTGCGAGCTGGAGACCTTCGGCGACGCGCTCAAGGTCGGTTGGGCATGCGACGAAGAGAAGTTCTTCTGGCTGGAGGACCCCTACAAGGACGGCGGCATCTCGCAGTTCGCCCACCGCAAGCTGCGCCAGATGATCCGCACGCCCCTGCTGCTCACCGAGCACGTGCGCACGCTCGAACCACACATCGACTTCGCCCTAGCGGACGCGACCGATTTTCTTCGCGGCGATATAGGCTATGACGGCATCACCGGCGTGATGAAACTGGCCCACGCCAGTGAGGGCCTGGGAATCGACATCGAGATTCATGGTCCTGGCCCGGCTCAACGGCACTGTATGACCTCGATTCGCAACACGAACTACTATGAGATGGGCCTCGTGCATCCATGTAACAAAGGCACCTTCAGCACCCAGATCTACACTAACTACGAGGACAGCCTGGAAGCCATCGACGCCCAGGGCAACGTCTATGCGCCGGAAGGGCCTGGCCTGGGCGTAGAGTTCGATTGGGATTGGATCGAGAAACACGAGACCAACCGCGCCAAATTCGACTAGGCTCAAGAGCTGGCATTTGGTGTCGAAGTCCGCGTCATCGAGCTGCCCCTGAGGCCGCTAGTCGGTAGCCTGGTGCCGCGGGATCGACACCCGCCGACAAGGAGCCCATAGGACGGAGGTTACAACTGCTAACTAAAACCGTACCAAATAATTGCAAACTATGTCAGCGCATTTGACAAAACTCTAATTCTGTGTTATCCTTGGAGGCCAAAAATGGAGGTTTTGGAAGTGACCAAAGACTATGCAATCGTAGACGGCGAGAAAATCTATTTCGATGAGTCATTTGAGGAGGAGCCTGACAAGGCCAACTACGAGGAGTGGTTGCAGCGGATAGAAGGCTTGCTGGAAACACTACTTCGCTCTAAGGCTGCTGATGAAGCTGTACACGCAAGCTGAAGCTGCCGAGAGGTTCGGCCTTAGCCGTCGTTCCCTCCTCCGTTACGAGGCGG
>PWVB01000200.1 GCA_003562365.1 Anaerolineae bacterium | reverse complement strand
TCAGCTCGCTCCTCCGGGGTTAGATTAAGTTGCAATTGCTTGGGCACATCGACCACCTCCTAGAGTCCATGATACCAAAGCATCTATTACCTGATTATTTTCTTAAACTTCATCTAGGAACCGGAGGTTGCGGTTTGCTGACACAAAGAATCTGTATCAACAGGGAGCGCATCGGGCCGGGAAGTCATCTTCCCAGTCTGGACTGAAGTCCGGGCCATGTCAGGTGGCCCTTGCGCAAGAGCACCTGGCACAGCACAATAGGTCCAGTTGCCAACGAGGCCAACAGCAGTATCCTTGTACCGGATGTTACAGGGAGATCAGCCATCATACATAATCAGGCCCGATCAGTACCCAATGTTGCCCAACAGACAGAGAGCTTTCAGGGGGAGTCACAACTATGTACATCATCGACAAGGAAGAGGTCGACGCAGTCCAGCGGGTCATTGAGTCCAAACAGCTCTTTCGCTATCGCGGCGGTGAGGGCGGGGAAACAGACCATTTCGAGAAGGAATGGGCCGAGAAGATCGGCGTCACATATGCCGTCGCCGTTACCAGCGGCACGGCAGCGCTGATCTCCGGGTTGGTGGGGATGGGCATCGGTCCCGGTGACGAGGTCATTGTGCCGGCTTACACCTTTATGGCCACCGCGTTAGCGCCATTGGCAGTAGGCGCCGTACCCATTCTTAGCGAGGTCGATGAGTCTTTGACGCTTGACCCCGAGGATGTCGAGCGCAAGATCACGCCGCGAACCAAGGTCATCATCCCAGTCCATATGGTTGGCCTGCCCAGCAATATGGACGCCATGATGGAGATCGCTGCCAAACACGATCTCCAGGTCCTTGAGGACGCATGCCAGGCCGACGGCGGAGCATACGGCGGCAAGCGTCTGGGCGCCATCGGTCATGCCGGGGCGTTCTCCTTCAACCATTTCAAGATCATCACTTGCGGAGAGGGCGGGGCGCTGGTGACCGATGACCGCGAGATCTACGAGCGCGCGCTGATCTTCCACGATGGAGGCTGCTCCTTCCGCGACCACGCGCCGAGTATGCAGACACCCTTCTTCGCAGGGTGGAACTTCCGGATCAACGAGATCCTCAGCGCCATTCTGCGCGTGCAGACCACCCGTCTCGACGGTATGCTCGAGGCAATGCTGACGGAGAAACGCACGATGATCGCCGCTCTGAACGACGCCGGCCCCTTCACCTTCAATCCCATCCACGACGTGGAGGGAGACTGCGGTACGACGCTTGCGCTGCTATTCGACGACGAGCCCACGATGCGCCGCTTCCTTGCCGGCTGTGATGAAGCCGAGGTGCGGGCTGACACACCCATAGATAGCGGGCGCCACGTCTACACCAACTGGGATGTGGTACTCAACCAAAGAGGGTCCCACAACCCTGCCTTTGACGCCTATAACCTGACCGATGTTGAGGTTGAGTACAGTCAGGATATGTGCCCGCGCACGCTCGACGTCCTGTCGCGCACCGCCTACCTGTACACCGACCCAGCCCGTCCCCGGGAGGAACTTGACAGGTTGATCGAAACCGTGCAGCGCGTCGCCGAACAGCTCTAAAGCCAATCCTACACCCCAGACCAGGAGGAGAGATTTCCTAATGCCAGACTATCCACGCATAGCGACGCTGCGTACCGCCGAGGCCTTCGCCGCACGGCTGCAGCAGCTTGAGATCGACCTCGGGTTCGACGCCGAGATAATCACCGGGCCAGACGCACCGCTGGCACAATCCTACACGCTTGAGCATGGATTCACGCTCAGCAACCGCCTCTGTGTGCTTCCAATGGAGGGGTGGGACGGCACCACCGACGGACATCCAACCGAACTGACGCAACGGCGCTGGAAGCGTTTCGGTCTCAGCGGCGCCAAGCTGATCTGGGGTGGCGAGGCTGTGGCTGTCCAACCTGACGGGCGCGCCAACCCCAACCAGCTGATGATCAACGCCGCCACGGTAGGCGACCTTGCGCATCTCCGCGAAATCCTGATCGCCGCTCACAGGGAACAGTTTGGAACCACCGACGACCTGCTGATCGGTTTGCAGCTGACGCATTCCGGTCGCTTTGCGCGCCCCACGGGAGCCCTGGAACCGCGGATTCTCTACCACCACCCGCTGCTGGATTCCAAGTTCGGCGTCGATCCCGAACTGCCCGTTATGTCCGACGATGAGATCGCCCGTCTCGTCGAAAGGTTCGTGGCGGCGGCCAAGTTAGCCAAGCAGGCCGGCTACGCCTTCGTCGACGTCAAGCACTGCCATGGTTACCTAGGCCATGAGTTCTTGAGCGCCAGAACACGGCCGGGACGCTACGGCGGCAGCTTCGAGAACCGCACCCGCTTCCTGCGGGAGGTGGTTGACGGCATCCGGAGTACGGTGCCCGGCCTGGATATCGGCGTCCGGGTCAGCGCTTTCGACATCGTGCCCTTCCAGCCCGGAGAGGGCGCAGTCGGCGAGCCGACCCCGTTTCAAGGGACCAGCTATGACTATGCCTTCGGAGGCGACAGCAGCGGACTCGGTCTTGATCTAAGCGAGCCCTGCGATCTTATGGACCTGCTGGCAGATCTGGGCATAGAATTGGTGTGCATCACCGGCGGCAGCCCCTACTACAATCCACATATCCAACGCCCGGCACTATTCCCACCCTCAGACGGTTACCAGCCGCCGGAGGATCCGCTGGTGGGCGTCGCGCGGCAGATTGCGGTAACAGCGCAACTCAAAGCCCACCGCCCCGATCTGCTCATGGTGGGCTCAGCCTACTCCTATCTCCAGGAATGGCTCCCCAACGTCGCGCAGCACGTCGTTCGAACCGGCAAAGCCGACTTCGTGGGCTTGGGCCGTATGGCGCTACCTTATCCAGACATGGCAGCCGATATGCTCCAAGGCACGCCACTGGATCGACGGCGCATCTGCCGCACATTCAGCGACTGCACAACAGCACCTCGTAAGGGATTGGTCTCCGGCTGTTACCCGCTAGACGAATTCTACCGGCAGCGACCGGAGAAGGAGACATTGGATGAAATCAAGCCGGACCTGCGCCGCTGACAGGTCGCGCAGACAGCATGCTAGGAAGGAACTTATGAGTAAAAAACGTTATGCGCAGGTTGGATTGGGTGGGCGATCGCGGATGTACCTGAAGGGTGTTGTTGCCGGCTATGCCGAGACCTCAGAGATGGTCGCGCTCTGCGACCTTAACAAGGGACGGCTGCAACTCGCCCTGGAGAACGCTCGCTCCTGGGGCGGCGATCCGAAGGGTTATCCCGCCCGCGACTTTGACCGGATGATCGCAGAGACGCAGCCGGATACGGTGATCGTCACCACAAAGGACTGCTACCACGATGACTACATCGTCCGGGCGATGGAGCTAGGCTGTGACGTCATCACCGAGAAGCCGATGACCACCGACGCCCAAAAGGCTCAACGTATCATTGATGCACAGCGGGAGACCGGGCAGCAATGCCGCGTGACCTTCAACTACCGCTATTCACCGCCGCGCACCCAGGTGAAGGCGCTGCTGATGACCGGCGTCATCGGCAACATCCTGTCGCTCGATTTCCACTGGCTGCTCGACATCCGCCACGGGGCTGACTACTTCCGCCGCTGGCACCGCAACAAGGAGAACTCCGGCGGCCTGATGGTCCACAAAGCCACGCATCACTTTGACCTGGTTAACTGGTGGCTCTCTACCGTGCCGGAGGCGGTGCTTGCTCAGGGCCATCGTCGCTTCTACACACCCCAGACAGCGGATCGCTACGGATTGCAGGAGCGGACCGAGCGCTGCCTCACCTGCCCCGAAACGAAGTGTCGTTTCCGCCTTGACATCGAGAGCATTGATGGGCTCAAACGACTCTACCGCGACAACGAGGTCTACGACGGCTATTTCCGCGATCGCTGCGTCTTCAGTGATCTCATCGACATCGAGGACACGATGAACGTCCTGGTGAACTACGCCAACGGGACCAAGATGAGCTACTCGCTCAACGCCTTTATGCCGTGGGAGGGCTATATCGTCTCATTCAACGGCACCCGGGGGCGGCTGGAGCACAAGACGGTGGAGTCCTCCTATATCAGTGCTGACGGCAGCGTACCGGGACAGACGTTGGAGCGCGGCACTTACATCCGTGTAATACCCCACTTCGGGCCGGCCTATGACGTTGATATCTGGACCTCCAAGGGCGGACACGGCGGAGGAGATCGCCACATCTTAGAGGACCTCTTCGGCGCAGCGCCGCCGGAAGATCCTTACCTGCGCGCTGCCGATCAGCGCGGGGGTGCCTACTCCATTCTGACCGGCGTCGCCGCTAACCAATCGATGGCAACCGGCCAACTCGTCCGCATCGACGATCTTGTCCAGAACATCGGTATGCCGGACTATCCCCCTATGCCCACCGACAACGAGCCCCTCTCCTTCGAGATCCCGGACCCCATCCATATCGAACAGCCAACCTCCTGATCGGTCGATGAGATGAAGTGAAGGTCTCGGTTGCCCTCCAAAGCCTCCGAGACCTTCGTGCCCACCTAGAGCAGAAGGAGAGCGGCCTATGGCGGACGAATCCAAACAACCCAATATCCTCTTTTTGATCGCCGATCAGCACCGGCCCGACTTCCTGGGCCTGAACCCGGATCTAGCGGTGCGTACCCCCAACCTAGACCAAATGGCAGTGCGGGGCGTCGCCTTCAGCAACGCCCTCTGCCCCTCGCCGCTCTGTGCGCCGTCGCGGGCCAGCTTAGCGGCGGGGAGGCGCTATCCCCACTGCGGGGTCATCAACAATCAGGAAGACTACCCTTTGACGCAGCCCACCTTCTACGGGATGCTGCGCGACAGCGGCTATCACGTTGCCGGCGTCGGCAAGTTCGATCTCCAGAAGGCTCGTGCCCAGCACAGCCTCGATGGCAAGGCCTTTATTCGAGAGTGGGGATTCTCCGACGGCATCGACAGCAGAGGAAAGTGGGACGCGGTGAACAGCTGGGATGGCGAACCCCACGACGCCTATATGGCCTACCTCCATCGCCGGGGCTTGGCTGAGATCCATCTGCAGGATATGGCACGGCGACGGAGCAAGGCCTATGCCGAAACGAGCCCCACGCCCTTGCCCGAGGCGGCTTACGCCGACAACTGGGTCGCCGATCAAGGCCTGATGCTCCTGGAGACATTCCCCGATGATCGGTCGTGGTTCCTGCAGGTGAACTTCTCCGGCCCCCACGATCCGGTGGACGTGACGGAGCGGATGTGGGAGCGTTGGCAAGATGTGGACTTCGCCCCAGCCCACGCCAACGATCAGTTTGACGCAGAGACTCACGAGCGCATCCGCCGGAACTATGCGGCGATGGTCGAGAACATCGATCGCCACTTAGGCCGCTACCTGGATGCCATACGGGCGCGCGGGGAGATCGCCAACACCCTTATCGTGTACACCAGCGACCACGGCGAGATGCTGGGGGATCACAACTTGTGGGCCAAAAGCACCTATTATCAGCCTGCGGTTGGCATTCCCCTGATCATCGCCGGGCACAACGTCGCGCCCCACCGCCGCTTTGACGGTGTGGTCAGCCTCCATGACCTGGCGGCGACCTTCCTGGATTACGCGCACCTCACGCCGCCTGATTTCCTGGATTCTCGCTCGCTACGCCCGGTATTGACGGGAACGACGCTGAGCCACCGTCCCTACGTTACCTCGGGCCTGATTAGACGCGGGGAGAGCTGGCACCTTATCTACGATGGGCGCCACAAGTTGGTGAGCATAAAGGGGCAAGCGCCGATTCTCTTCGATCTGGAGGCGGATCCGTGGGAGGACGTGAATGCTGCCGCAGAGAAACCGGACCTCGTCGCACAACTGCAGACGTGGTTGGACACGGCACTGCAGACCCCTGAAGCCTAGCCAGCCGTCAGCAAACCAGAGGAGTGAACTATGACGAACCAGACGCTGCATATGATCGGCAATGCCCACATCGACCCCGTGTGGCTCTGGCAGTGGCAGGAGGGCTTTCAGGAGACGCTGGCAACCTTCCGCTCGGCCTTGGATCGCATGGCCGAATATCCCGACTTCCGCTTCAGCGCCAGCTCAGCGGCGCTCTACAGCTGGGTCGAGCGCGTCGATCCCGATCTCTTCGCCGAAATCCAAGCCCGCGTTGCCGAGGGCCGTTGGGAGATCGTGGGCGGCTGGTGGATCGAGCCGGACTGCAATATTCCCGGCGGCGAATCCTTTGCCCGCCAGGCGCTCTATGCCCAGCGTTATTTCAGGGAGAAGTTCGGTGTTATCGCCCGGGTGGGATACGCCGTTGACAGCTTTGGCCACAGTGGGACACTGCCAAAGATCCTCAAACAGAGCGGGCTGGACTTCTATGTCTTCATGCGCCCTGGCCCACACGAGAAAGGGCTGCCCGGACGGCTTTTCTGGTGGGAATCCGACGACGGATCGCGGATTCTAGCCTTCCGCCTGCCCTTCAGCTATACAGGCTGGGGACAGGACTTGGAGGCCCATATCCGTCGCTGCGCTGCCGAGATGAAGCCGCCGATCAACGCAGCAATGTGTTTCTACGGCGTAGGCGATCACGGCGGCGGCCCAACCAAAGAGAACATCGAGAACATCCGACACCTGAGCGATGATCCAGAGTTGCCGGCACTGGCGTTCAGTACGGCGACCGCCTTCTTCGAGAGCGTCGCGACCCGGGATTGGCCGCTGCCCACCGTGCACGACGAACTCCAGCATCACGCCAGCGGCTGCTACGCAGCGCACTCTGCCATCAAACGCTGGAATCGGCAGGCTGAGAACACGCTGCAACGGGCGGAGACTTGGGCGGCCATCGCCGCTCACACCACAGGTCTCAGCTATCCACAGGCGGAGTTTGGCCAAGCCTGGCAGAACGTGCTCTTTAACCAGTTCCACGATATTCTCGCGGGGACCAGCCTGGCGGCGGCCTACGATGACGCGCGCAACCTCTACGGTGAGGCGGAGTCCCTCGCCGATCGCGCGCTCAATGACGCCGTCCAGTCCCTGGCCTGGCAGATGGCGATCCCCCACGAGGAGGGCGTAAAACCCATCGCGGTCTTCAACCCTCACGCTTGGAACGCCAAGTTGCCGATGGAGCTGGAGATCGGAAGGATCGACGGGGATGCCGTCCTCACCGACGAACAGGGCACGCCTGTTCCGCACCAGATCGTGCAGTCACAAGCCACGGCCTGGGGGCGGACGCGAATCGCTTTCGTCGCCGACCTTCCACCAACCGGCTACCGGGTTTACCGCCTTGTCTCAGGGGTGACTCCAGACGTGGATGATACGCCGAACGCTGCCGACACCACCGCGGAGAATGACCGCTTCCGCCTAGCCTTCGACCCACGGACGGGAACCCTCACCAGCCTCTACGATAGGCACATCGGAACTCAAATCCTGGCAGGGCCGGCGGCGCGGCCCGTCCTGATCGCCGACCCAAGCGACACGTGGAGCCACAATGTCTTTCGCTTTGCAGGCGAGGAGAAAGCTCAGGATGAGACCAGTGGTTTTCAGCTTACTCGGCTACAGACCGTGGCTCAGGGCCCGGTGAAGACCGTGATCCGCGTGGAGAGTGACTGGGGCCCCTCGCATCTGGTGCAGGAATTCTGCCTCTACCAGGACCTGCAACGCATCGATGTGCACGTAAGCGTCGACTGGCATGCCCAACACACACTGCTAAAACTGCGCTTCCCGGTGGCGGTCCACGGCTACAAGGTCACCCACGAAATTCCCTTTGGGCACATCGAGCGTTTTCCTAGTGGTGAGGAGGAGCCTATGCAGCGCTGGGTCGACATCTCCGGCACCGCAGACAATGGGGTTCCCTATGGGTTGAGCCTGCTCAACGACGGCAAGTACAGTGTCGACGTCACCCGTAATGAGATCGGCCTAACGGTGTTGCGCAGTCCGGTCTACGCTCATCACGTGCCCGCCGAGCTGGATCCCGATACCGCATATGCATACATCGATCAGGGCGAGCAGACATTTACCTACAGTCTGTACCCGCATCCCGGAAGCTGGGAGGAGGCCGCGACCGTCCGACAGGCCGCCGAGCTTAACCGGCCGCCAGTCGCCCTCATCGCTACCGGACGGCCAGCCGGACAGCTCCCACTGAGCGACACCTATCTTGCGGCGGAGCCGGACAACATCATCGTCACTGCGCTGAAACAGGCCGAGGAGGGAGACGACCTCATCCTGCGCGCCTACGAATCTGCCGGGATGGCAACTGAGGCACGCATCCAGCTGCCGCGGTGGAAGCGCACTATAGAGGCCAGCTTCGGGCCGGGGGAGATCAAGACGTGGCGCATCCCCCTGGATCAAGAGGCGCCGGTGGTGGACACTAACTTTCTGGAGAACTGAGGCGACAATGCCAGACAATTCCCGTCCCAATGTCCTACTGATCCACGCCGACCAGCACCGCTTTGACTGCCTCGGCACCTACGGCAATCCCGACGTGCAGACTCCCAATATCGACGCTCTGGCGACGGAGGGCGTGCGCTATGAGAACAGCTTCTGCCCGTTCCCCGTGTGCACGCCGTCGCGCTATTCGCTGCTGAGCAGCCAGTACGTTCACCAGCACCTGGGCTGGACTAACCGCTGCACCCTGCCGGCGGGCATCCCAACCTTTCCCCGCGTCCTGCGCGATGCCGGCTACCGTACCAAGGCGGTGGGCAAGATGCACTTCACCCCCACTTACCTGGATGTGGGTTTCGAGGAGCTGATATTGGCCGAGCAGGACGGGCCGGGACGCTTTGAGGACGACTATCACCGCTGGCTGCGGAGCGAAGGGTTGGTGGATCGCATCGATCTGATGGATCAGCGTGCCGAATATCGTCAGGAGGCCCCCGAAGTCTACTGGGATACCGTCGGTGCCATGCCGTCGGATCTGGATGAGGCCCACCACTCCACCACCTGGATCGCCGAGCGGGCACTGGAGACGCTGCAGGGCTGGGAGGGCGGGGGGCATCTGCTGATGGTCGGCTTTATAAAACCGCACCATCCCTTCGATCCACCGGCTCCGTGGGACGCGCTGTACGATCCCGACGCGCTCACGCTCCTGCCGGGCTGGACCGCAGCCCCGCTGGCACGGGACGTTGCCCGCCACCCGGGCTACTTCCGCCACGTCGATCTCACCGAGGCCAAACTCCGACGGGCGATGGCCTACTACTACGGGACCATCTCCCAGATCGATCACCACGTAGGGCGGATGGTCGACACGCTGAAGCAGCAGGGATGCTACGAGGACACCCTGATCGTCTATACCAGCGACCACGGCGACTATATGGGCTTCCACCACCTGCTGTTGAAGGGGAACTACATGTACGATCCACTGATCAAAGTCCCCCTTATCATCAAGTACCCCCAACAGACCAGGTCGGGGACCGTCTCACAAGACCTGGTCAACAACCTCGACGTAGGCCCCACGCTGCTGCAGGCTGCCGGATGCGAGATACCGGAGGCGATGCAGGGGAACGACCTGAGCGCCAACGCGGTTGGTCGCCGCTACATTTTCGCTGCTGGCTGGGGCGGCGAGGAATATATGGTACGTACACGGCGCCACAAGCTGCTCTGGTGCCGGCATCCAGCAGACTCCCTCTGCTTTGATCTGGAGCGCGATCCCCTGGAGTACCACAATCTGCTGCAAGATCCCGCCTACACAGAGACGGTGGAGGCGCTCCGCCAGGCCTTGCTCCGCTGGGCGCTCTTCGACGCCCATTCACAGACCTACCTGGATCATAGCGCCCCCGTCATCAAGGGCGACAACGTCCCACCAAGAGATGATCAGGATGCGGCAGACCTGACCGCTTACTTCCGGGACAGGATGTCAGCACCCTTCGAGCCGACCTGAGTAGGAGAGGATCGGCAGCGTCGCTTTTTGATGCTGGTGGCTCAGGGATCTGCCGTGGCGGTCAGTGTAGGCGTATAGGTCGGCGTCGGAGTATGGGTGGCCGTCGGGGTGGCTGTCGCCGTAGTCTGAGCCGTAGCGGTGGAGGTAGGGGTTGGCGTGTAGGTTGTGGTGGCTGTCGGCGTGTAGGTCGGTGTCGGTGAGCCGGTTACTTGTGCGGTGGGCGTAGCGGTACCCGAAGGCGTCGGCGTATATGTCGGCGTGCCCGTGACCTCAGCCGTCGGCGTCGCGACCTGGTGAGTGGGACTCGCCGGCGGGCTTGTGGGCGGCGGTGGCACGGCGGCTACAGGCACGTTTGCGGCATTCTCCGCAGTCGAGAACTGCGAACCTGCTGAGCTCCAGCACTCTAGCCCCAGCCCCGGCGGACACTCTATCTTCCACCAACCGCCGTCAGGGCTCCTGCCCACAATCAATGCCTGCTCGCCCTCACGCAGTACACCCAGGATGCCGTAGTTCGTACCCGGTCCACGACGCACATTCAAATTAACCAGGGTCGTCATCGTTGCCTGTTCCGGTTCTATGGTGGGCATCTCCAAGAGCGGCCCCTCTTCCAGTGACGCCGGGGATTCGCCCTCAAAGAGCTCAGTGCTCTCATCCACCAGGGTGGTTTCTTCGATGACCTCGATCATCTCATCGATCTCTTGGCCCGTCAGATCGGCGCTGCCTCCCACAGGAAAGTTGCAGGCCAGAGCTGTGAGCAACAGCGCGGTACCCACCAACAGTAGATGCGTCCGATGATAGGCAGTGGTATGTGCCATCGGTATCCCCCCTACCGCAAATTGTGCACGCCGTTATATTTTTTAATATACATATCAAGTATACTCGCGGGCAGGCCCGGTGTCAATAGCCAAAGAGGGCATCTTCGGAGCAAATAGACGTTGCACCGCGGTCCGGCAGTCGACTTACCCTGCATCTGATCACCGCATCGATTCAAGCAACCGCCTGGGTTGCGTGCCCAACACATCCGAGAGCGCTGACCAGCCCATGTCGCATAGCCGGGGTTGAGGCCCGGCGTCCGTGACCTTTGCAGAACTGCATTCTAGACCTATAGTGAAGCTCAGCAAGGAACGTGTGCAGCCATCAAGATCAAACCCAAGGGAGCGCCGATACTATGCAGACATCGAATCGCAGCAACAGCAAGGCCTCGTGGATCGTATGGGGCATCTCAGAGTTAGGAGGATGGCTCGGACATCGCAATCCAACGTCGGGCAGCCCCAGCGGACGCGATGCCGAGGACTGTCTGGATGGGCACCTGGCCTGTGGCATCGACCACGTAGTGTGGGATCTCGGACGCAGTGTTCTGACCTATCACAGCGACCTACCCGAGGCAACCTGTAGGGGGCTGCGGGCAGAGCCATCTGGACTAACCGCACCGGATCATCGCCCCGGCCAGAGGGCGCGCGCCATAGAGGCCATCTACCAGCAGCGCTGCCAGCTGCGGGCAGCCCTTCGTCATGCCCGCGAGCGCGACATCACCCTCTATGGACGTCTGTGCATGAACCGTCACTACAGCCCCGGTTCAAGCCATCGCGGTCGGTTTGCTCAAGAGCATCCTGATTGGTGCGAGATCGGCAAGGACGGCTGGCTAGATGCCTCACGACTCTGCTATGGAATCCCCGACTACCGCCAGGAACGCATTGCCATCCTGATGGAGGCTGCCGACATTGGTGTGGATGGATTGCATCTGGACTTTTGTCGCCAGCCGCCGATGGTCCGCTACCATCCCGCCTTGGTCAATCCATTTCAAGAGCAAAGCGGCGTCGATCCACGGACGCTGACGCTGGAGCAGCGGGATATCTACCTCGACTGGTGTGCTTATCGCGCCCGGTCGGTGACGGACCTTCTGCGGGAGCTCCAGGCGCAGCTACAGACCTTCCGGGATCGCTGGCAGCGAGCGATGCCCGTTCAGGTGCGGGTCCCCAACGATGGCCTGGAAGCCAACTTGATCGCTGGCCTAGATCTGGTCACCTGGTGTGAGGAAGGTCTGATCGATGAGCTGGCACTCACCGAACTACACTGGCTTGCAGAATACCAGGACTGGAACGATGCTCCCTATATCGATCTGGGAAAGCAGTATGGAATCCCTGTCTACGCATCCAGTAATTGCCTGCCGCGGCAGGGCGGCGCTTGGAGCGGGGCAGTCAACCCTCGGGGCATAAACCCGTTGGTCCTGGCCCGGCGAGCTCTACGCAGCTACGAGGCCGGCACCCAAGGAATCGCGCTTTATCAGAGCGACACCGGTGTGCAATGGCCCGGGGTACGAGACGCAGTTTCGGTGATGAGCGAACCAGATGCGCTACGCACCTATGTCGACGATCCGAAGGTGGCACAGCGCCATCCCATAACGGAGGAAAATGCCCAATTCGGGATCGACAATCATTCAGCCGAGTTCGCTCAGTTCCACGCCGGTCCAGGCCCGCAGGGCGGTGGAGCATAGTGGACCTCTTGGATATCGTCCACCGTAATCCAGATCCGGAGCCTTGGACGGAGGGAGAGAAGATCCCCTGGCACGAACCCGGTTTCAGCGCCCGGATGCTGAGAGAGCATCTATCGCAATCCCACGATGCAGCGAGCCGCCGCTTTCCCATCGTTGAGCGTCAAGTGACCTGGATACACCAGCAGATCCTGGGAGGCGAGCCGACCCGGGTGCTCGATCTGGGATGCGGCCCTGGGCTCTACACCAGTCGCCTGGCAAACTTGGGACATACCTGCACAGGCATCGACTTCAGCCCGGCGTCGATTGACTATGCGCGGGCCGAAGCCACGCGTAGAGGTTTGCCTTGCAGCTACTGTCTGGACGACATTCGGACTGCCGACTATGGCACAGGCTACGGGCTCGTGATGCTCCTCTTCGGCGAGCTCAACGTCTTCAGGCCGGAGGACGCCCGCCTCATTCTGCGCAAAGCGCACCAGGCACTTCTGTCGGGCGGACGACTGCTTCTGGAACCCCATACTTACGCTGCTGTAGCACAGCTGGGCACCGAGCCGGCATCCTGGGATGCATCGCCCGCGGGGCTTTTCTCCAACCACCCGCATATCTTCTTGCAGGAGAATACCTGGCACGCCGAACAGGCGGTAGCCACCAACCGCTATTATGTCATCGACGCTGAATCCGGGGCAGTGACGCGCCATGCTGCCAGCACCCAGGCCTACACCGACGACGCCTATCGCGATCTAATCGCAGGGTGCGGGTTTACCAACCTCACCCACTATCCGTCCCTGATCGGGACTGCGGCACCCGACGGCTTCGGGTTGCTGGCGCTGGTTGCAGAGAAGGTAGCCGTCCAAGGCTAATGCGCGCTCGAACGCAGGGTTTTAGAACCTCATCCCCAAACTCGGTCGTTTGGATACACCCGTCCGAACTTGTGTCTCAAAACCACCAATAGTACAATGGTATCACCTAAGGCATATGACTATCACAAGGAGAGCTTGGAACTATGTACACACCTAAACCGACCGCCGGTGACACGTCGTGGTTCGTACACGACCGTTTCGGGATGTTTATCCACTGGGGACTCTATGCAATCCCCGCCCGCCACGAATGGGTCCAATCCCGCGAAGAGATCCACCCTGATGAGTACCGCAAGTATTTTGAACGCTTCAATCCTGTCGACTACGACCCTGCCGAATGGGCCGCCGTCGCCGCTGATGCAGGGATGAAGTACGTGGTACTCACTTCAAAGCACCACGAAGGATTCTGCCTGTGGGATAGTGACTACACCGACTACAAGGTGACGAACACGCCCTATGGCGAGGATCTATTGGCGCCCTTTGCCGAGGCCTTCCGTGCTGAGGGACTCCGCGTCGGCTTCTACTATTCACTCATCGATTGGCACCATCCCGAATTCCCCATCGACATCTTACATCCGCTGCGCAATGTAGAAAATGCCGCCGAACTCAACCAGAACCGGGACATCAAGAAGTACGCCGCCTATATGCGCAATCAGGTGCGTGAGTTGTTGACGCGCTTCGATCCCGAGATCCTCTGGTGCGATTTTTCCTATCCCGGACGTGACTACAAGGGCCTTCCGGGCAAGGGACGCGACGACTGGGAAAGCGAGAAGCTCCACCAGCTGATTCGCGAGCTGAAACCGGAGATCATCCTCAACAACCGCCTCGATTTGCCGGTTGCAGCCGACATATACACGCCGGAGCAGTGGCAACCCACCGAGTGGGTCAAAGTCGATGGAGAACCCGTTGTCTGGGAGGCCTGCCAGACCTTCAGCGGCAGCTGGGGCTACCATCGGGACGAGCAAACCTGGAAGTCACCGGGACAGTTGATCCGCATGCTGGTCAACACCGTCGCCCGGGGCGGGAACCTCTTGATGAACGTGGGACCGACAGCCCGCGGCACCTTTGATGAACGCGCCCTGGACGCACTGGCGGTCTACGAGGACTGGATGGCCCTGCACGAAGACGCCATTTACGGCTGCACTCAGAGCGAGTTCCCTGAGCCGCAGGACTGCCGCCTCACCCAGAAGGACGGCAAGGTTTACGTCCATATCTTTGCCTGGCCCTTCAAGCACCTATATCTGGAGGGCCTGGGCGATAAAGTCGCCTTTGCCCGCTTCCTCCACGACGGTAGTGAGATCGCACTGCGGTTAAGTGACTGGACCTCCAGCCACCTGCAGGTCGGAGGCAACACACTGGTCCTGGAACTACCTGTAATCGAGCCGGATGTTGTCGTACCGGTGATCGAGCTGGAGCTGAAGGATTAACCGCAACATTGGATAAGCGCGGGAGTCCGGAAATTCCCGGACTCCTAAGCTACAGCCCCAAAGCAAGTCGCACATAACAACACCTTCGCCAATTAGGACGAGTTGACGACCGCGGGAGTGCGGCCAATACTGCCAATAGCCGCGATTTGCTCGTAGATGCAAGCTAGTTAGACTGGCTCTGGCTTTTCCGGAAGCAATTATAACGTCGCGTCGACGTACTTGTGGTCGCAGAATCAGGCTTTCAAGTCCGGCACACCCGCGTGGCGATGCTGCTTGCGAAAATCAATGAGAAGGCACTGAGCGACATCGACCTTGAACAACGCCAGGTTAGCCTGATTAGTCACCGGAATCTCTTTGACGCTCATGAAGTCATCCAAGCCCAGGTGCTGTTTGGCGTCACGGAAATCGAACTCGATAGTCTTGACGCAAATGACAAAAGGGTACGTGGGGACCCGCAGGATCAGTCGGGATGACATAGCGGATTTCGACATCGGCGTCGGTAACGATCACCCGATCGATCAGTAACTCCACCAGTTGCCTGCGTTGCGCGAACGTGGCACGGTCCAACATCGGGTGGATTTGGGCACAAAACTGCTCAATGGAGTCGGTGATCTGGGTCAGTGCTAACTGCTGATTGACGCTCGCTTCTAACTGGGTACGCTGGGCTTCCAAAGCTTCTTGTTTGCGCTGCAACGCTTGCCGTTTGCGTTCCAACTCCGGCAAGGAAATGACGCTGGCCAAATAGGCTTCCAGCAAGCGTTCCTGTTGCTGTTCGAGTTGCCTGACCGCCTGCTTCAACATATCACAACGTGCTTGTAACTCCTGGGGCAACCAGTGGCCTCCATGCGCCCGTTCTATGGCTTGCGCGATGAGTTGCGGATGGGTCAAGACTTGGCACACGTCTTCCCACACGACGGCGTCTAACTGTTGCGCTGGAATGTAACGCGCCGTACACCGTTCCCCCTGGGCGGCACGCAGCGCATCGGTATGCCCACGGCAAACATAATACGTGTACTTGGGATTGGGCATCGCGCGTCCCGTCGCACTCAGACGACATTGACCGCAACTCACCAACGCCCGCAGGAGATACTGATGGCGCTTATTGTTGCGAGCAGCCCCTTGTTGGTTTTGCGCTAGTTTGGCCTGCACCTGCTCAAATACCTCCTGCGCCACAATCTCCGGAACAGGTATGGGGATCCATTCTTCACGGGGGCGCCCCGTATGACTTTCCCCCCGTCCCACCGGCGACAACGCCGATTTGCGTTGCTTGGCAGGCACCGATCGCGTGCGGTTCGCGTACGTCGTGCCGGTGTAGGCCAGATTCTTCAAGATGCCCCGCACCGTCGTGGCATTCCAGCGCGACTTGCCGCCGGGGGTCGGCAACGCCATATCGGTCAGGCGTTTGGCTATGCTATACAACGAAGCCCCAGGTTCCAGATACCACGCGAACATCTGCG
>PWVB01000101.1 GCA_003562365.1 Anaerolineae bacterium | reverse complement strand
TTGCCGGTACGTCTCTTCCACTACGTATATTTTCATCGTGCCTCCACAAAGATTTTCTTACTGCTCTAGCTCGAATTCTATCGTCCCTCGTATCTCACGCTGGGCACAAAGCCAGCACAGCCTTCGCGCCTTGGCGTACCGTGAGATATTGACCAAGTGTCTGTGGCAAGTGGAGCAGATACCGTGCGTTGCGACCTCGACGGCCAAGCGCTCGAACTCCTGTTTTTGTTTCTGGGGATCAAATACTCGCGCCTCTGCCGCAATGGTGAACCAGGAATCATACTCCCATCCATACTCCTGCGAATAGGTCTCACTCGCCTCGTAGTAACCGAGGACGAGTCTTATCTCGCCTTCTACCGGAAGGTCGTAGCCTGTCCTAAAATTATCCGGCGTGGGACGATACTTGACTGTCGGAAACGCCTCCTCGAAATATCCACAGCCCCACAGGTATTCTAGCAGGTCTTCCGGGCCACTCTCTTCGATAACGTCCCAAGAGTCATAGGTGTACGCTGCAATTAAGGCGATACCAACAGCGACCATTGATTTTTTGCCTCCTTGAATCTCAGAGTGTACCTGACGTAGACGTACTTTGGCCATACCAAGACGCCTAGCTTGCGAATCCGCGCTAGCTCGCGGGAGTACCACTCAGCGTCGAGCCTATGCGCTGTCGTGTTGCTGCACTCGTGATTGACGTTCATCTTGCCCCCTCCGCTTCAGCCAGTTGCTCTACAAAGTCCTCAAAGCAATGGTTCGTCACGCCTCTGTAAGGGTCTTCCTCCGGGCGCTCGTTGAACGACTCATCTACTACAGGGCACTCCGGGTTATGGCACACGCCCCACACGCTCTGCCACTTCGTCTCATCGCTCAGTTGCACCATGCCGAAGTTCGTACTGACCGGAATCATCACTACTTCCCAAGCGTGCCCCTCGCAGCAAAAACCGAAGTACATGTCACCAACTACCAGCTCGCCCTGCGTCACGAGCTCGTCACCGTCAATCCTTGCTTTCAGCATCATCGCTCTCCTATGAGTATGACCATCGACTGACCGGGGTTCTCATCTCTGATCGTGGTTTGTAGTGAATCTGCAAGATATACCTTGAATTTATTCTCTTAACGATTTCACCATTGTGCACAATGGCGAACCATGGGACGTAGGCACTTTCCCCCGGTTCCTTATAAGCCACAATACGGGTGTTTTCGTCCGCCCACCAGCACTCACCCTTTGCTGTACATATTTCATCGATGTTACGCTCGTCTTCAAGAATCGATTTAATTGTCATCTACTTTCCCTTTTTTTTCTTCAAGGCGGTCGGTGATTTTCTTACTCATACCGGTTAGTTTTGTCCGTTGCAGCCTCGAAGGCCGCAATAGCGTCACGCATTTCACGAATCGTGTCCAAAGCATAGGCTTGGGTCTCCTCTGGGCACGAGAAGGCGTCATCGCCCTCTTCGATGAAGAATAAAGCCCGTTTACATGCCTCTAGCAAGTTCCAAACTTGCGTCATTTCGCCTCGCCTTCCTTGTCGGAATGCGATTACCCACACCCACGGATTGGTGTCCCAAGCAAAGCCACGCCCGGCATTGATGTCGTCCCATAGCTTGCGAAAGTCGTCCATCAGATTCGTCGCAATGTCTACGGGGTCTACCCCTCTGGGGCGTATGCCCTCTGCCAAGCAGTCGGTCGCATCGATGTTCCAGAGTCGCTCTACTCGTATGTCTGTGATCGTTAGAAACACCTCAGACCCAATAACCCGCAGGACGTCTCCGGACGCACCGAAGTGGCACTCGTATGATAGACGCTTGAAGACACCTATCTTTCCGCTTGGGGTGGTAGGGCACCATCCCACACCCGGTAGGAACTCGATCCGCTCGACGAAAGGCTCCGGTCGCGGCTCAAGCACCCGTCGCGTCTGGGTCTTGCGTCCATCGAGGATGGCCCTTATCATCTCTTCCTTAAACAGAATCTGACGCTCTTTCATAGCACCCTCCTCATCTTGCCTCATTTTCTAGATACTTGTCATACGTCTCGTCGTCGAAATTGGCCTCAATCCCGCACGACGGGCAGTACCAAGGCACATTGATACGAAATAGCTGGCGTTCGTACTGGGGCTTGGTCAACGGTACTGTTCCACAGTAGGCGCATATTATCTGGTACTTGGACGATTCTTTCCGCTCGATCTCTTGGCCCTTAGGAATAACCGTAATGTTTCGACCCCTGTCTAGCGACCTGCCGACCGCTACAGGCGCTAACGTAGTTATGTACGCCAGCTTTTCACTGTCTCTTCCCTCGAACCATTTACCTCCCTTGGGGGAAGATGGGAGCTTGTTTAGCTCGTGGTCAACCCACTCCATCGCTGTCATGTCTAATTCATCGAGAGTGACTATGTAGCTCTTCGCATAGCCCCTTGAGGGCTCCAAGATGTATATGAGATTTTTATCGCAGTCCAACGTAAACTCTGTTCCCGGACAAGACTCTTTCAACCTAGCAAACTTCTCACCTAGTTCCATTTCACTCTCCTATTTCTGCGCAGAAATCAGCAGATTCTCGAATATCTTTAGCTCTTCGCTTAGATATTGTGGTAGGGACTCCCGATTAAGCGTCAAGTATTCGTAATACTCGTGCGCGGCCTCCTTCAGGTTGGCCACTGCTTCCTTCTCGTCTTTCCCATACCCGCGTATATTACCCGCCACGGCCCATACAGGCTCTCCATTGATAATGGTGATCCTCAACGGATCCTTGAACTTGTACTCATCACTCAATTCTTCGATGTCCACAAACCACACACTGTCAGTCATCGTCGCCACCAATCGCTTGGCCTATGATAATGCCCACGGCAACTCCGACAAACGCCACTATCACGAGTATAATCAACCATACGATCCACATTTCACTCCTTTGCCAGGTTATCTCCAAAAAGCGGTAGAGAACTTACTGCTTGTATCGTTTGTTTAAGCTCGGCTCTCGGAAGAGCCAGATCACGTAGGTACGTCTCACTCAGGTCTAGGCCGACGAATCGCCGACCGGTCTCCCGGCACACCTCCCCGACAGTCCCGCTGCCGCAGAATGGGTCCAGCACCGTCGCCGGGACAGGGTCTGCATCGTGATCGCAGGTGGGACGCCAACCAGTGGTTTTTGAGATACTGTCACCAGCCCAACCTTTGCCATCTCGTATCATTGACTGAGCGCCCAGCAGATTCCCAGTATGATCTTTCTCTTGTACCCCCCAACCCTCGGTGTCGATCAGCTCCTTCTCCACTACTCGTTCCCAAGGCGCACCGCACTCAGGGCATGCACCTCGCAAAGATGTTCCCGCCAGAATGCAGGGCGCGACGAGATCAGGCGGAAACGTCGCAAAGTGTGCGCCTCTGTAGCCAGCCGGGTTGATTGCCCACACGTCGCGGAGGTTGCGGGTGCTTTGTTCTTGGCGCGGCTTGTTGCTGGCTCGACCAAGTTGGTGAAAGGCGGTCTTGCCTCCGTTGAAAGTGCTCCCCGCTGCACCGCGCACCGTGGCCTCCTTCACGGCCTCCGCGTCGTAGTAGTACCGCTCGTTCTTGGCCAGCAGGAACACGTTTTCGTGTGCCTTCGTCGGACGGTCGCGAACCGACTCCGGCATACAGCTCCCGGCGTACTCGTCGCAGAAGCTCAGCCCCTTGGCCCAGATGATGTCAGAGCGTAGATACCACCCGTCGGCCTGTAAGGCGAATGCCACGCGCCAGGGGATGCCGCAGAGGTCTTTGGGCTTGAGCGAGTCGACCGGTGTGCGGTTGCCGTCCACACCAGGTCCACGTCCAACATTTCCGTCATAGCTTCCATAGTTACGGCTGCCGCCGTTGCTTGCGTAGCTGTCGCCCAAGTTAAGGAACAGCACCCCGTCATCCCGCAACACGCGCCAGACCTCACGGAACACGGCGACGATGTGCGCGACGAACAGCTCCGGCGTCGGCTCCAAGCCCAGCTCTCCGCGCCAGCCGCCGCAGCGTTGGCGCCATGATCCGCCGGATGCCTCACTCTTGCTCATTTGAGATAGCGCTCCAGTCTGACCGGCCTGGCTCTTTTGCTGAAACCCACTGGGCTTATCTGGGCTGTAGCCAGCCTTCTGCCCTGGTGCGGGCAGATCCTCTCCCCACACATGCTCACACTCCGGGTCGCACCCCGGCACCGTCACCGGCGGTAGGTTCGGCATGGGCGTGTACGTCACGGCGGGCCACTCGATGCCCTGGTCACCATCGTATTTGCGCAGGCCCCAGTACGGAGGCGATGTCACCGCCATGTGGACGCTCTTGTCAGCCAGCGGAATGCTGGCACTGTTCGCGTTGAGTATCATCGCACACCTCGCTCCACGTCTGCCCGCGCCTTGTGCAGCGCCCACCCTAGCTGCTCGGCCTCCGGCTCTGGCTCCGCGTCGAACAGGCGCGGTTGCAGCGCGGCCTCCTCGATGCGCCGCACGGCGATCTCGAAGTATCGCGGCTCGATCTCGATGCCGATGAAGCGGCGCCCCGTCTGGA
>PWVB01000278.1 GCA_003562365.1 Anaerolineae bacterium | reverse complement strand
TTTCTGCTAATCCGGCTTCCAGTGCATCGCGCACCACGTCAGTGAGTTTTGTGACTAGCTGATCGACTAATTCTGTGGTAACCTGCGTCATATGGAGCGACCTCCTGTCACTAAGTCTGACTATGTGCCTTAAGTATAACAGCTCAAGGCACTTGGAGGTCGCTCCGGTTTCCCCCCCCTTCTGACAACTCGTTAGTGCACCCACGAGAGGGGTGCAAGCAGAACAGCGCTCAAAAGGGAAAAAAAGCGCTGCGCAAGGCTATGAAAAGATTAGAGAGGTGCGGTGGCCGTCACTGCGCAGCGAGAGGGGTCACAGTCACCCTGGTCGGTGAAATTGCGACGTCAAGTGTCATCATCTAATGCGACTTGGACAGCGTGACACATCCCGAGCTGATCTCCCGGCTAAGGGTGTGACGTCAGGAGGGCATCTCCGCTTCATAGGCGCCTGCGAGGTAATCCAGAGCCGGGCAGTGGGCGGTCGGGCGGCGCTTCAGTGTCGCCCTCTGCCACCCTGTTTCGCTCCGATCAACCTGACCGCGGTTCTCGCTATCACCGGCTCTACATCCAATCTGGCCGACATTGTCGCTATTCTGAGCAAACAAAGTGGCCGATAACACCATCTCATTCGGTGTGCTCCCCGGCAAAGCGGCGTGGAGCGTAGTCGGTGGCGCTTAGCCGGTTCGCGACAAGCGTGTGATTGTCTCAAGGCGTGTACGCTAGCTGGGATTTGGCAGCTGCTGGAGCCCTTCGCCATCCATGACACACTGGGGATGTGCTGGCCGCTTTGCGCCTGTAGCAGTTGAAGCGGCCCGTACGCGTGCCCTTCCACTGGCCTACGGAGCCGAGTCCGCGAACACAGCACTTGGATTGGCCCATTCAGTGGGTGCGACGGCCTACGTATGCGCCTTGGACCCATCCGGATGAAAAGCTGTAGCGCTGGTGGAAGCAAGCTGTGCTACACCTCCACCGTTACACAGATCGACGGCCGAGTCTAGTCCTAGAGGATCGTTTGATCTGTGAGCTGCGTCAAGAGCGTCTGTGCCATAACTTCCAGTGGTGGAGCATCCGCTTGGCACGCCCCAAGCGGAGCGACGGTCTCCAGTTGGGCGAGCAGCCGCGTCGCCTTGTCCCGATTGCTCTGTTCAGAGGCCGGATGGCGGCTTAGCTGCGCCAGCATAGCGGCAGCCGACGTGCTCTGCCGTGAGGCTGCAAGCAGCGCCGCGGCGTTCACCATTGTCTTGGTAGCCTGCATCCATTGCTCGGCATCGATGGCTTGGCGCAGCGCCTCGGCGAAGTAGGCGCGTGCGCCGCGCTGATCGCCTCGTCGGTGCGCGATCTCGCCCAAGTTATTGAGGCAGACCGCGATCATTGTGGTGTCATCCAGTGTTCGGGCAATGGCCAGGCTGCTCGTGTACGCTTGCTCGGCATAGGCGTGTTTGCCCAGCTCGAAAGCTGCCTCGCCCAGGTTGCTCAAGGCGAAGGCCTCGCCGACCTGATCGCCGATCTCTCGACAGAGTGCCAGACTCTCGGCGTAGTATGACTGAGCAGCACTGCGGTTCTCCTGAAGATGGTGGGTAGTACCCAGGTTGTTCAAGTGGAGGGCCATATGGAAGCGATCATTGAGCGTCCGACTCAGCGCCAGGCATCGCTCAAAGGTCCGGCGCGCCTCGACATAGCCGCCGCGATGGCAGGCCATATCGCCCAGCGCATTGAGGGGAACCAGGCTCAGGCGCGGATCTCCGGCCTTCTCAGCCAAAGCCAAGCTCTCGGTGTAGAGTGCCTGAGCCGTTGCGGGGTCGCCAGCTCGATAGCGCAGTTGTCCCAGGATGAAGTAGGCCCGGGCTGCATCATCAGGGGCATCGTCGTCGGCCAGGGCTAGCGCCTGTCGAGCCAGCGTTTCTGCCTCGGTGGGCTGGCCTTGACGGCGACAGAGTTGGGCCAGGTGCAATAGGCAGAAGCGTTCCTCTGCGACGTTGCGATGTCGGCGGCTAACAGTCAGTGCTTCAGTCAATGCGATGCGGGACTCGCCGTACCGACCAAGGCGGTCGACCAAGACGCCTTGGCGGGCGCGGACCGCCCCCCAGAGGCCCTCGGCCTCCTCAGCGCCACGCCAGCACTCGACGGCAGGCTCGATCAGGGCCAGTCCTTCCTCGAAGCGCCCGCGCATTCGATGGAAGTCGTAGAGGCTACCCAAGGCTTGAGCTGCTACGTCCGTGTTGCCGTGGTCCAGCGCCCAGGCCCACGCGGTCCGGACGTTTTCCAGGTCTTGAGCGATCATCGCCAGCGCCGCCTGTTGCGTTGTCCCATGCAGTTCCGACTGCTGATCGGCCAGCCAGTCCGCGAAGTGCCGAGCGTGCCTTGCCCGAGTCTCGGCCCGCTGCGTCGGGGTTGTGGCCAGCTTCGCCGCAGCATAGTGGCGCAGCACTTCATGAAGGGCATATCGCCCCTCCTCTTTCTGCTGCACCAGTGATCGTGCGAGCAACCTGGTCAGGTCAGCGCGGGTAATGTCCGCGATGGCTACAGCAGCCTCGCCATCGAAGCCCCCGACGAAGACCGACAGCGCTGCGATATGTGTTTGCCTCATCAAAGGCATTGACTGCCAGGTGTGGTCGCAGATGGCGCGCAGACTGCGGTGACGTGTAGGGACGTTCCGTGCTGAGCTGCTGAGAACATCGAAACTCTCTGTCAGAGTTTCGGCGATCGCCACGCTGCCGTGCTGGGCTGCCGCCGCTGCCGCGAGCTCTATGCCCAGCGCACTGCCCGCCACCATCTGACAGATCCTGATTATTGATGGCGCGGTTGTCGGAGTTACTGTGAAATGTCGGTTCACTTGCTGGGCACGCTGCAGGAATAGGGCGATAGCGCCGTAGGCGCAGGCGTCGGTAGCGGTGGCGGCTTCCGGCTTCACTTGGTCCGGGGTCGCAGGGTAAGTTAGTCCGCCGACGGCATAGATTCGTTCCTCCTGCAGGCGCAGTGTCTCTCGCGAGGTGGTCAGCACTGTCAGACCCGGCGCCCTCTGTAGCATCTGGACGATGAAATCGCAGCAATCAAGCAGATGGTCCAAGTTATCCAGTACCAGGAGAAGCTCCCTATCGCGAAGGTAGGCCAGCAGCAGCTGGGTTGCGGGGCGCTCCGCCGTCGGGGTCAGCCCCAAAGCATCGACGATGGAAGGAGCGATAGGGGCGCCAGGATCCAGGTCTTCACAGTGCACCACTACCACGCCGTCGGGGAAGAGCCCGCGGTGCTGACTTGCCACCTCCAAGGCCAGGCGTGTCTTGCCGATACCGCCCGGGCCGGTCAGCGTGATAAGCCGCTCGTCAGGGTCGGCGACCAACTCTGCCAGTTCCGCAAGCTCGGTCCCGCGGCCCACAGTGGCGCTTGGTGGGACCGGCAAGGTGGGCGTTGCTGGACAGAGATCGGCGGGGGCGTTTTCTGCGGTCCAGGTTGGTGCCTTGATCTGCCTCGCCAGCTGCGCTGTCTCGACTGTGGGTTCCACCCCCAACTCCTCACTCAGTGTCTGACGGCACGTCTTGTACTGCGCGAGAGCGGCGCTGCGCTCACCGGCGCATGCCAGCAGGCGAATAAGGTGTCGCTGGGCTTCCTCACGCCACGGCTCTAGCGTCACCAGTCGCCGAGCCGCGTCACGGGCGTCAGCGAGCTCTCCCCGGCGCTCATAGTACCGGCTGACCCCGTCCAGTGCGCTCATCGCGTGCTGGCGGAGCCACTCACGCTCCATCAGCGCCCATTCCTCAAAACCGCTGGCGTCGGGGAGGTAGAATTGCGCCAGAAAGTCGCCACGGTAGAGCTCCGTCAGGCGCTGGAGTCGCTGGAGGCACGGAAGGCAGCTCTCAAGGGCGCGGTGCCGATGGTCGCGGCACGCTCGGATCAACGCTTTGAACTCCGCGACATCAAGCCACAGGCCGTGGGCGGGGTTAAGCCAGATGGTGGCATTCCCTGAGGTGAGCACAAGGGGCTCACCGTCGGGCGTCTCAAGCGCGCTACGCAGGAGGCTGAGGCTTTGACGCAGACTCTGCCGCGCCCTGGTATCGGGGACCTCGGGCCAGAGCAAGCCAGCAAGCCGGTCGCGGCGTTGGGGCCGCTCCGCCTCAACCGCCAGATAGGCCAGCAGCGCTCGGACCTTGTCGGTACCGAAATCGGCGATGGGCTGATCGTCTCGCAAGACGTCGAAGCCACCCAACAGTGAGAGCGAAAGCTGTGCCATCTATAATGCCTTGTCTTAGTATCTGGGTTGATTAGATCGGTTGTCTCTTGGACGTAACGCGCACCACGAAGGTAGAACATAGATTGGTTCACCTCAGCGTCCCTATTATACGTAGACTCATCCGGCGCACAAACCCTGTTGGCTCCGAAGCAGTAGCTGCTGGATGGCAACAGCGGTCAACTCAAGGCCGCAGGGCCTTCCTTGTTTGGAAGAAGGCCTAGCTACAGGACAGTTTACGAAAAGTAGGGAATCCAACGTATCTGGAATGATCGCATATTGCTGATGTAGCGATCAAACATGCAGAGGC
>PWVB01000441.1 GCA_003562365.1 Anaerolineae bacterium | reverse complement strand
TGCAGTGCGGTGGTGCCGCTGCTCGTTGCCACCGCGTGAGCCACGCCACAGGCGGAGGCAAAAGCCACCTCGAAGGCCGCCACTTTGGGCCCCTGGGCCAGCATACCAGAGTCCAGCACCTCCAGGACAGCTTGTTTTTCCTCGGCACCGATAAGGGGTTGAGCAATCGAGATCATTGAGCATGCCTCCAGACAGGTAAGGGGATTAGGACGATCGCGCCGCACTCGGCGCAGCGCGCTTGCATCACTGACGCCTGTGCCTCACCGGCAACCAGACGCGATCCGCACGCACAGACAAAGTCGATGAGCCGCGCCGGATTCCCGACGACCAGGCCGTGATCCGGCACGTCGTGGGTGACCACTGCGCCCGCGCCGACCAGAGCCCATCGGCCGATCACGACCTTGGGGAGTAAGGTGGCGTTGGCACCTAGCGCTGCACCGTATTTTACCAGGGTGCGACCCAGTTTCCAATCCTCCGCCGATTTCAAGCTCCCATCAGGGTTGATAGCACGCGGAAGATTGTCGTTAGCAAAGCAGACATGTGGTCCTATAAAGACCCCGCCCTCGATCTCAACGCCATGGTAGATAGAGACGTAGTTCTGCACCTTGACGTTGTCGCCGATACGCACCCCCGCGTCGATGTAGACCCCCTTGCCGAGAATGCAGTTGCGCCCAAGGCTGGCGCCTTCACGGATCTGGCACTGGTGCCACACCTGGGTCCCAGCTCCCAGCTTGGCGGTGCCCGACACATCGGCCGTGGGATGGATCATTGGTTTTTCGTTCATCTCTATCCTCGCTTAAAGCTACCCATCCGGTCAAGCCGCTCGGGGAAGATCCCTCGAGGCGATTGATTTATGCCCTTAGCACCTTGTCATAGACGGTCAGTGTCTCTCGCGCGGCACGCTCCCAGGAGAAGCGCGCGGCCCGTGCCAAGCCGCGGGATCGCAGGTCAATCTGCAGAGCGGGGTCCTCCAGGAGCTGCCGCAGGCTCACCTCCAGCGCCCCGACATCTTCCGGATCGAAGAGCAGCGCGGCATTGCCCACGACCTCCGGCATAGAGGATGCGCGAGCGCAGAGCACCGGCGTACCGCAGGCCATCGCTTCCAAAGGGGGCAAGCCGAAGCCCTCGTAGAGGCTGGGCCAGACGAAGATGGTCGCGGCGCTATAGATCGCAGGGAGATCCCCATCGACGACATAGCCGGTCAGAATCACGCCATCGCGGGCCGGCGAGTCCTCCAGCGCAGCAAAAAAGGGCTCAGCAAGCCATCCACGCTTGCCCACAATCACGAGTGGAGGGCTTTCGCCAGCTTCGTAGAGCGGCGCCCAGGCCGTCAGCAAGCGTGCCAGGTTCTTGCGCGGTTCAATCGTCCCCACGTAGAGGCAATAACGCTCCGGCAGCCCATAGGTGCGGCGGACCCGATCCTGAGCCTCAGGCGATTGGGGAGCAAAGCGCGGGTCCGCAGCCTCGTGGACAACGGTAATGTCCTCTGGAGCAAGGTTGTAGGCCTGCACGACGTCCTGTCGTGTCGCTTCGGACACTGCAATGATGTGATCAGCACGGCGACAGTAGAGGGGCAGCGTATAGTTGAGATACCAACGGTTCAGCGGCTTGTGGTGTTCGGGCAACTGGCGGAAGATCAGATCGTGGACGGTCAGGACCGTAGGAATCCGGCGCAACGGCAAGAGCAGGTGCTCGGTGGCATGAAAGAGCGACGCATCCGGCAGGAGCCCGTCGAAGGGAATCCCGACAAGCTGTCCGATCCAGACGAGCATACGCCAGGGTTTGTACCCCAGGGCCACCGTGGCGGTCCTCAAGGCCTCAAGCCCCGCCAATGGTTCAATCCCTTGCTCACGATTGTAAAAGAGCGCCAGGCGATAGGGATCCTGTTGAGCCAAGGCACGGACCAGACTCTCTGCGTAGCGCCCCAGACCGGCCCGGTGATGTACAGCAGCGGAGACATCAATGTAGATCGTCATAGTGCTCAGTGCGCAGCCGCGCCAGCGGGGATAGCGTTTTAGCGGCGCCGCTCAGCTACATAAAACGCTCGAAGCGATCCTGATCGGCTTTACAGACGGGACATTTCAGCGGGGGGCGGGGGCGGGCACAGAGATAACCACAGACCTTACAGCGCCAGACCGCCATGCCACTCCATGTGAAGCCCACCAGGACCTCGTCATGCATTTCCTCTTGGGCGGTCGCTGCACCGTCATCCGGGACATCCTCCGCTTGGCGGGCCTCCGCGGGCGGGCGGCGTTCGGGAATGGGCTGCAGTTCCAGTTCTCCATTCAGCACGGCGTCTGAGACATACAAGGCGCAGTAGCAGGCACCCCAGTCAATGAGGTCGGCGTCCCGATAGTCGCAGGGGCAGATGATATCGAGGTCCTTGTCCCGCTCGCCATCGGCCAAGCGGCAAGGACACGCCCAATAACCGTAGCGCGCCTCGTTGATGAGCAGCCCCTCGACCAGCCCCTTGGTGAAGTCGACGTCCGGGTTTAGATTGTAGCCGCCGGCCTGCGCCTCCCGATCCAGGCGTTGGTAGAGTCTGTCCACGGCATCCTGAGTGATCTCGGTCTCGTCGCTCATAGTCCCAACCGCTCTTTGATCGCATCAGGCTTGAACCCAATGATGCAGTCTGCCTCATCGAAGATCACGGCAGGAAACGAGCACCGATCGCTGAATTGCCGTATGTGTGCGCGGGCTGCCTCGCGAGTCTCCGCATCAGTCAGATCAACGTAAACATAATCAAACGTGACACCCGCTTCCTCCAACCACTGGCGGGTTTTCCGACACCATATGCAGGTCGACAACGCATAAAGCAAAACCTGATGGGCGTCATGTTCGCCCTCAACGTGGCCCCTAACTTCCTTCATCCCAATCCTCCTTCAGCAGTTAAGCGTGATCGCTCCTAAGCCGTCCAACTATATCTCAGCAACACACGGGGGTCCAGCCCAGCACCAAGGCGCTCGATTCCTGAAACCCTGCTCAGGGCAAGAGCACAATGCCCAAAACCAGAATCGCCAGTCCCATCACAACGTCGGTCAGACCGTAGAGGAGTACGGCGCGATGTGCCGCCGGGCGGGGAACCTCAAGAGCAGCCTGCTTTGGATTCGCAGGGTTGTAGAAGACCTTTACTGCAGCGCCGGTCGGATAGCGGATGACAACGCTGGTCGCGGCAGCGCGGTCCCGCTTCGTCGGAGTATCATCCGAGATGAAATTGAGTCGTTTGGAGGTATAGGTATGATCCCCTACGCGATAGCGGTAGGTGATTAGCGGCGTGAAGGTGCGCTCGATACCATCGGAGGTCTCACGCTCGAAGGGAACCACCTTGGCATTGAGGATCTCCCCAGCGGCCCGCGGCCAATTGGGCGTCCCATGACCACGTCGGCGGGTCAACAGGATCCAGGATACTACCAGCACGCCCAGACAGAACACACCACTACCCAGCACGATCAGAAATTCCGTCCCCTGAAAGACCACCCCACACCTCCCCTCCACACAGCGGCCCACGACGGCAAATCACGACTGCGAGCCGCTATCGTAGCTTAGTCCTGCTCATCCGATTTGCCGCAATCGTCCGCGCGCTTCTCGCGAATCTCCAAAATCTCGTGAACATAAACAACTCGCTGATAAGAGCCAAGCGGACCATACTGGCCCTTGCGACTGGCCTCCCCACGAAAACGGACGTAGATCTGTTCGTAAGGCTCTGATACGAGCTCCTCATACCGTCGTTCCAGCTCGTCCGCCGTCTCCTCAAAAGCAGGATTCTGAACCCACCACGAGGCCCGGGTACCGCAGGGGCGAAAGATACGCCCAGCCCGACCGGAAGTGAAGTGCCCCTCCCACGTACCACTTTCAAGGGATCGTCCGATCGCGGTGAATGAGATCCCAACCAATCCAATGAGCGCAAAGAGCCAAGCGACCACGGCCACTCTCCTTAGTTGATCTGAACCCGCCTGCTACCATTCAGCTACCATAACTTAGCACTGCGTCTCTCAAATGTCAATCGATGTCAGCTCAGGCATTGAATCGGGTAGGAGGAGGCCTCACGACGCCGGTCCACCCACACTACCGTGCGTACGGGTCCGTACACGGCGGTTTATCCTACGGTTGCAGCCTGTAAAACCGACCAAGGCTCGCTTCCAGTTCAACGCCGTGGATGCTTGCCCCTCCTCGCACACAGCAGATTCAGTTCCGCTTTCACCACTTCTGCCGTGGCGCACGTACTTCCACGTGCCTTGCTGATGCTACGCATCCATCGAGTATCCGTGTCTGCTCCTTGTCGTAGAGGATTCAGCCCTTCAGTCGCCAAGGCGATCTGTCGGGTCGGAGGAGGGGCCCCTCTCGGGGGCTAGCCTCCGTCCGCCGCCCAAACCTGGCGTACGGATTTCCCGTACTAGGCTTTCAGGCATAGTTCATTTCGGCCTCATAGGTGGCAAAAACTCCTTTACACTTTCGAGCAGCCAAGACCTCGAAAACAAGTCCAAAAGCCGTGGAAAAGGCGTTTGGTGGGCCAAATCGAGTGATTTTCGCCACTCT
>PWVB01000241.1 GCA_003562365.1 Anaerolineae bacterium | reverse complement strand
GGGGCTTTCGCGACCAGGGCTTTACTGATGCAGTGATTCGTCTCCCGCTGGAAGCGGGCTTGGCGTCCGGACAACGGTTGGAGTCGGCGCTTGGCACTCTTGGTCCCGACAGCTTGGAGGGTCTTGCGCCGCTCAAGATACCAACGCCGGCGGGCTTCAATCTGCGCACCGGAGAAGGTCTCGCCCTCCCAGTCAACCGCGAGGTTGACGATGCCCAGGTCGACGCCCAACCAACCGTCAGGATCACGGGGCTTATGGGGATCGATGTCGCAAGTCTGGTGCAGGTAGAACGCACCGTCTCGGTAGACCAGATCCGCTTGGCCCTGGCGGGATTGGAGCAAGCGGCGTTGGTCTTCTCCGCACTGGTAGGGCAGGTGCAGTCGTCCCGCGATGGTCCAGATGGAGACTTCCTGGCGGTCAGTAGACCAGCGGAGATTCCGGGCCGCGTAGGCAATCGCACCCGCGCGTCTGAAGGTGCGCTGCGTGCCTTCGTCCAGCTTATAGGCATCGACCACCGCAGCGATGGCGCGCACCACGATCTGCGAGGAGAAGTTCGGGAATGCAGCCCGGGTATCGGAGTAGGCTAGTTTGTGCAGCGGGGACTGTCCAAAGACGCGCGCTTCCCACGCCCGCCGGGACAGATAATCCCGGGCCGCATTCGCCTGCTGCAAGGTCTCCTTCAGGACGGCGGCCTGTGCTGGTGTGGTGTTGAGTTTGACCTGCGCACTCAGTTTCACGCTTATAGCATAGCACATATGCTCAGCTTTGAGTACAGAACGGAGGATGGTGCAGACATTTTGAAAGGTCCCTTCTAACCACCTGTCAGCCCGCTGTGCCCGTGATGCTGGGCACAATGCGTCATCAACACTGGTATTCGCGACGTCAGTTGGAGCTTGTGAGTCCCTCTGCAGAGCTCGGATATATGCTCTAAGCCAGTCAGAGCCTACATAACAAACAGCACGGACTCATTTTGGCAAGATCGGGTGTTATGCGCACTCAATATTGCGACTGATGCAGCAATGATGGACAGAGAAACGCCCCTTCAAAATGTCTGGGGAGGTGCATTCCCCTCCCCTCTGAAGGGGGGGCCTGTGCCGACTTCTATGAAGACAATGCTCCGAAACTGCTGATTCGCGGCGGTTGACAAGGCGACCTCAGCCAAGGTCCAATTCCCCCTCGCTACCAGCCTCAAAGAGCGCAGCGTATTCATCGGGCAGCTGCGCCTGTAGATGCTCAAACTCCGGCGCAGTCAACGCCTCTCCGAGCACCTCGAGTACAACCCGTGCGTGATAGACGGCCTGGGGAAGGTCGACCTCCTCACGCTCGGCCACACGCTCCAAAAACTCTTGGGCGGAAAAGCGTTCTGGCTTCGGCTGTGCGTCAGCGAGGTAGATGCCCAATTCCTGCGGTAGCTGCGCCGCCATATCGGTCGCTTGACCTTCGGTGATACGTGCAGCCAAGGTCTCCAGCGTTGCCCGTGTCGCGCTGACCGCCTGCTGCGTCGTCGCCATCTCGCATCGGTGTTGCACCGCTCCCAGAAATTCATGATAGTTCATGTCAGCCTCCTTGGGCCCCTTGCGGCAAGCCACCTCAGGACCGCTCATAACAACCTATTCTGAGACTAACATGCGCAAAAGCTTGTCAACGATGGGACGCGTTGGAGTTGACGACGAGCTACGTTGCCAGCGTTGGGATTCAGTTTGCTGAAAGAGCGCCCCTACCCTTCCAGATGGATAATCGCCACCGGGCACCCATCCGCACCTTCAGCCACACAGTCCTCGAGATCCGACGGCGCCCTGCCCCGGCTGAGATCACCCTCAACGCGGTAAGCTTCCACCACCTGGCATAGCCCGTCGTCGCCAGCTTCGTAGAATTCTGGACAGCTGCTCCAGCAGACGCCACACTCAATGCACTCCTCGCGGTCAATCGTCACCAGAATACCTTCATCCATGGACCATAACCTCCTCTACACTAGAAAAAGCAACAGACCAATCAGCAACGTCACCGGATCCAACAAGCGACTTCTCCACCATCGGCACATCTACATCGGAACGCTCAAACCACGCTCACCGGCGTGCCGGCCTCCGCCGGACGCGCAAATGTCGTGTACTCCTCATATGGCACGTTGGGCTCGACCCAGCGGAAGAGGTACCGCGCGTCGTCGGGTGTTAAATTGACACAACCGTTGCTCTGAGGTCGTCCATAATCGTTGTGCCAATAGGTGCCGTGGATGGCATGGCCTCGCCAGGTGAAGTAGACTGCGAAGGGTACCCCCGGGAGATCATAGGGGTTGGGGATGTCCTCCATACGCATCCGACGAGTATGCCGATTGTATGTCACGCGAAACTCACCGCGGGGGGTTCGACTGCCGGCGCCACCAGTAGCGCAACGGGCGCTGAATATCGTCTGGTCCCCCTCCATACACCGCAGGGTCTGCTCCTGCAGATCGAGCACCAGCCGCTTGTCCGGACGCCCCGGCGAAATCGGCGCAAGCGCCTCCGGCGGAATGCGTTGAAGCGTCTCCGCCAGCACATAGGGTCCGGGTCGCCAGGGAGTTACACCCTCCTTCAGCCGATACCAGGCCCGCCCATCATCGTCATAGACGAGCTCAATGACCCGATAGACCGTTCCGTAGTAGAATTTGAAAGCGCGACCGACACTCTGCGGCGTCCAGCGGGCCTCAGTCCAGGGCACCGTGACCTGTGCCCAGAACCCTGTTTCAGGCACGCGTTCAACGACCGGTTGCAGATCGTCCTGTACCGGTTGCACATATCCACTGTGGATGTAACCCTCTTCGGTCCGGTACCAGGTCGGATTAGTCGGCCACGGCGGATCTCCCTCCACGGCAGCCTCCAACGGTATCACGTCATCGCGACGTTTGTGCACCACAACTGCCGACCGAGCTGTCGGTTCCTCTCGCACAGGCATCGACCAGGTTGCAATTCGACCTAGCGGTTTCGGTGGTGGATCTGCGTCCGCCACTGGTGCATTTTCTGCTGACGGATTGTCGGCTCGAGCCGACTCCGGAGCCGGCAGCACCGAAAATGGGTCGCGGCGCGGAATGAAAAATGGCACCGCAGCCAAAGCACTGTATTTCAAAAACGAGCGCCGCGTGACAGCCCGCTCCAACCGGCGCGGCTCTTCCCAAACATTACCCGGACGATCCAGGGATTTATCTACGCTCATCCTCTTCTCTCCTCATGAAGATCCCACAATGTTGTCACCATTTGCTTATAGTATACCGTAAACCGAGATGCACAAGCTATGGGTAGCGTGAGGCTCCGTTGGGTTTAGGTTGGGATAGTTAATGGCTCCCGCCCGACGAGTGAACCTCTGGCACAGGGTGAATCGCAGCAAACTCCACACCTAAGCGGACTAGAACTGCTTTGCCCCACACTGTCAGATCGGTGACGAAATCGAACTGCTACCGCGGGTCGATAGGGTAGGCCCCGAACCTAGATTCCGCACTTTAACAGCTGAATAGCGAGGGTGAAGTAGCGGAATCGCCCCTTCATAGCAAACTATAGGTAACCACACCAAGTTTCCGGAGCGATTCCATACCGCCGGTGTTGGCGGGGGTCGTCACCCAACAGCGGCGAGACAGCCCCCTGTGTATCTGGCACTATCGCCTGCGCCTGATCCTCCGCCGTCCAGGACGTGTGCTGCGGTGCATCGGCCGCCGCGTTGTCTGGGCAGCGCGGTGGGCCCACTGGGCCCGCAGCGGCGCGCTGACGATGGTATGGGGCGTAGATCATTGACCTGCGCCCAGTTGCGTCGTCATCTGGGTGCCCTGCCGGTGCTTTATCCTCTGCTGGAGGTGCTCCAGGTACGGGCGATCATCAACCGCCACTGTCCCACAGCGGCCGAGGTGGATCACGGTAGCGTGGTCCTGGTTCTGATCCTTAACCGCCTGGTCGCTCCACGTCCGCTGTATCGCCTGGCCGACTGGCTGTCCCGCACCCAGGCCGCCCTCAGCCAGCACAGCCGCGAGATCTGACAGGACATTGCTCATCGCGCCCTCATCCAGGCCGACATTGATCTGATGGTGATCTTCTATGACCTCACCGCCTTCGTCGTTCACGGCGCCTACGCCGACAGTCATCACGTGGACTTCGGCTTTGCCCACAACACCCACATCGACAAGCGCAAGGTCAAGGTTGGACTGAACGTCACCGCCGATGGACATATCCCGTCCTTCTTCTAGCTGTGGACCGGACGCGCCGCGGATACCGCAACCGTGCAGGCGAATATGGACCGCCTGCGCCGGCTCTTGAAGCACTGTGTACCCGCCGCTGACGACATTATGCTCATCGGAGATCGGGCCAATCTGAACGCGGAGCTGGTCTTAGCCTACCAGGCCAAGGGGCTGCGCTACCTGGCCGGGCGGCAACCCCGCACCCGGGCCCATCAAGATTGTCTGGTGTGCGACCCTGAGCGGGCGTTCCGGCAGCATCTGCGGACGGCTGACCAGGGCGCCGCCGGGTACTGGGGACGGCTCTGCCCGGTCACTTTCGAGCACCACGGTCGGACGGTCACCCACCAGGG
>PWVB01000002.1 GCA_003562365.1 Anaerolineae bacterium | reverse complement strand
TCTCCACAAACAAGTGGATGTGATCTGGTTGAACGGCTAACTCAAGAATTGTCCATCCTCTGTAATCAGCGGCGCTTTCGACTACCTCACGTAGTCGTTTGGCGACATCATTGACGGCAACCAGTTTACGACGCTTGGGCATCCATACGTAATGACAGTTGATAGCGTAGACAGCATGTCGTCCGTGCTTCAAATCGTTCATCGAATCAGGCAACGTTGGTACAGTGTCCGCTTTCCTCCTCCCGCTGAAGCGGGAGGGCTTTCGGCGGACAAACCATGTAAAAGTCAATGCCTCAGACCGTCAGTATCCCTTGGGCTGGCGCGCCGCGGATGTGGGCGATCTGGATCACAAGGAACAGAGCTGACCACACGGTGCGCAATCGCGGTTGTGTCCGGCCACTTTGATCCAGTCTATAGCGTACTCCGCCGTTGTCAAAGACGAGCTCTTCGGGCAAAGCGTAAGTGGGGTTGCTGCTACATCGGCGCTGCAGGGTCGTACAAAGGAGAGAATCGCCCCAACGAGGGGCCAGCTCAGGCGTGACGGATGTCTGACCCGCACGTACGTGGTACAATAGCCTTATGGCGTTTCTGTGTCATCTCTTACTCCGTATGCTGATGCTGAGCCCGTCTCGCCGCCATAGGCACAGATGCGCTGAAAGGACGTCTTTCTGAGGACTCCAGCGTGATCGTGATCAGAATAAAACCGCTAAAACGCCACCTGCCGGCGTTCTTGGTGTTTGCCGCTCTTACGGTCCTGCTCACCTGGCCTTTGGTCACACAAGTGAACACGCACCTAGCTCAGTATGCGCCGTGGGGGACTGACGCCTTCAACCATACCTATGTGCTCTGGTGGTTCAAGGAAGCGCTGCTACGATTCCGCACCCTGCCGAGCGATCTGCGTCTCATTGCTTACCCGTATGGCGGCTACTATCCCTTGCTCCATACCTTCGCCGCCACCTATGGGCCTGGTGTGGTGCTGCAGTTATTCTTCTCACCTGCTGCGGCCTACAATCTACTGATCCTGAAGGCAGTTCTTCTTTGTAGTCTGTTCGGCTATGCCCTGACTACCTACATAACGGGAGACCGGTGGGCCGGGCTCTTTGGCGGAGTCGTCTATGGCTTCTTTCCCAGCCATATGGTTCACGCCTTTAGCGGCCATCCTGAGCACACAGCCATCTACAGCTTCCCGCTCTATCTGCTGCTCCTATATAAGCTCTGTCGGCGACCAGCCTGGAGAAAGGCCCTGGCCTGTGGCCTGACGTTGGCCTTCTCAATGCTGGTTCAGCCGATGTATGTTCCGTTTCTGCTCATCCCGATGACGCTGGCCGTGCTTGCCACAGTCTTCTGGGCGGAGCGATATCGTCTTAATCGGAGACGCGCCCTGATGCTAGGCGGTGCCTTCGGGCTGGCCATCCTGGTGGTGCTGCCCTTCTATCTGCCCGTGCTTCGTGAACAGCTCGACCAGGCAAGCGCGTATCTTCAGGAGGACGGTATCGAGACCTTCTCGGCTGACGTCTTGGGCATGGTCTCCCCGTCTCCGTTGAATCCGGTCTTGGAGCCGTTGGGTCTCATCCCCAACTACGCTCGCGATGCTATCGCCACTGACTTTCGAATAGCTGACACGCTCACCTATGCAGGTGTCGTTGCTCTGGGGCTTGCGCTTGTGGCGATTATCACCCAACCGCGGCGGGCGCTGCCGTGGTTAATCGTTGCCATAGGCGCCTGGGTGCTGAGTCTGGGACCTGTGCTCAGGGTCCGCGGTCGGGTCTTTGAGTTTGTTGTCGAAGGAACAACGACGGCTGTCGCCCTGCCCTATGCACTGCTGATGGACCTGCCGTTTCTCTCGTACAACCGCGCGCCATCGCGGCTTGCCATCACGATGATGCTCGCGATGGCAGTGCTGAACGCGTATGCAGTCGCGTGGCTGCTCAAGGGCGTTAGGACCAGGTGGCGCGCTGTGCCGATGGTGCTCCTGATCTCTCTCACCCTGGCGGAGTCCCTGGTGCTCTGGCCGTTTCCTACCAGCGAGTTGCAGGTGCCCAGTACCTTCTCCACGCTAGCTCACGCCAGCGAGTCGCTTCCCGTGCTCAGCTACCCTGCGACCTGGCATACTCAACAGATGGCCCTCTACTATCAGACCGTGCACCGTCAGCCGATCTCTGGCGGTTGGGTCCAGCGCGAGCTGACTTCACCGATCATCGATCCTTATCCAATGCTGAATGCCCTGTTGGCCCCACGACCTGACAATGATATTGTGCCTCCGGCGAGCGCCGATGCACTGCTTGCCGTCGCCCAGGCCGAAGGCGTGGCGCATGTCGCGCTACATACGGCATATGTCGATGACCCGGCGAAGCACGCACAGCAGCTTGGCGCCATCTTCGGCCCTTCGCTCTCCGCTGATGGCCAGGTCACCATCTTTGCCGTGCCTCAGGCGCCCGAAGCATTGACTGAAGTGGTCTACGCTCTGCCCGAGCAAAGCTGGTACAGGCTGGTCCAGTGGGACGAGCGACCAGCGCGCTGGGTCGCCTCACATAGTGAGCTCTTTATCTACAGTCCCCAGGCGCAGGCGGGCGTGCTCTCGCTGGTGGCGCTACCCCTCGGAACAACCCAGCGGGTCGAAGTTGAGGTCAACGGGGCGACCATCGGTACGTTGGTAATCGGCGATCCGCTGACCTACACCACGCCAGTCTTTGATCTGATGCCTGGACAGAACCTTATTCGTTTCATATCATTGGATCCCTGTCTGCACGTTCAGGGCGATCCTCGCTGCGACGCCGTGAGCAGGGCGGCAGGGGCTGCCTGCGATCCCTATATGGCTTACGATGACTGTCTGACCCTGCTTGTAAAGGAGCTGCGTTTTGTGCCTCAAGACACCGTGGATGGGGATTTGGAACTGCAGGTGTCTTTGGGCGAGCGGGTCTCTTTGCTGGGATACCGTTGGGATACCGGCGCTACCGAACCCGGCAGGCCTTTGGCGTTGACGTTGCTTTGGCAGGCGCTGCGTCCCCTGGAAGACGATTACATCATCTTTGCTCACGTGCTGGATGCCGCAGGCAGGCTGGTTTCACAGCACGATGCGCCGCCGCTGCAGGGGATCTACCCGACGTCTGCCTGGCGCCCTGAGGAGATCTTCACCCATCCGGTGACGTTGCTTCTTCCGGATGACCTGCCGCCTGGTGCGTACGCGCTGTTGGTCGGTATGTACAGTTATCCTGATATTCAGCGCCTGCCAGTGGACGCTGCGCGCCCCTACGCAGCAGACGGCCTCCTGTGGCTGGAGACCGTTCACCTGCCGTCGCTGATTCCCTGAGCCAACCGTTGGGCCTAGACGTGATTCCGCAGCATCAGCTCCTTAGGGTAGGGGTGCAGATAGGTCTGGACGTTTACCCAGTTCGGCACGGCGTGGCGTGCCAGATGGTGCTTGAGTAGCGTGATCGGCACGATTAGCGGGACAAGTCCCTGGCGGTAGTCCTCGTATAGACTCAGCAGCTCCTGCTTGTCCTCTGACGCCAGTTCCTGCTTGAGATACCCGAGCAGATGCTGCAGCACGTTAACGTGCCGCCCGCGCGTCGCCAAAACCTTGAGTCCGGTCATATAGCCAGCATAGTAAGCGTCTATAAGTTCATCCCAGGGCAGTGATCCCGCCTTGGCGACCAGACGCCCCAGCGACTGATAATGGGCTGGGCTGTGGGCCATTAGTGCCAGCTTCACCGATGTGTGAAACCTCACGAGCCCGCCAGGTGTGGGGTCTTCATTGAGGAAACACGTCCAGCGTGCGTGGGCAAAGAGCCGCTCGATGAAGTTCTCGCGCAGCGGCAGATCGTGGAGCCGGCCCTCCTCCTCCACCGGCAGGTATGGAAAGCGTTTAATAAACGCGCCCGCAAACAACCCACTGCCCTCCCGCCTAGGAACGCCGTTCTTATCGTAAACTTTCACCCGGAAGGCGCCGGAAGAGGGACTATCCTTTTTGAATATAAAGGCGTTGAGCTCAAACGTATCGAGCTCGTCCAATCTGTCCACAATCCACGCCTGCATCCGTTCGGTCTGATCGGTTCCGGATCTCGGCATAATGAGTCGAGGATCCGCTGGATCGCCCACCAGCCGCATGCTCTCACGAGGAGTCGGCAGCCCACATTCCACTTCAGGACAGACCGGGACCCAGGAATCTACATACTGGCCCAACACGCCGGTAACGTAACGGTCGTGCTTGTGCCCTCCGTCGTACCGGACACGCTCTCCCAGCAAGCACGTGCTTATCCCGACCCGGATGGTCGGCGATCCCGCACACAAGTCGGTATTATCGTCCATCTCTGTCTCCCTCATCGTCAAAGCGTCGGTATTTTCATCTACTATAGACTAAAGAGCATCTCGACATTTAGCAATCCGTCAAACTCCAGTATGGTTTCCTCTGGCGCAAAGGCAAGTGCCTTGCGAGACTCCCACATTCACTGAATCTATGCGGTCAATGTCCAGTTCCGACTATAACTCTACATGTGCTCCTGAACAATGAATCTCCGGTGAGGTGGTGGATGGGCTCGCTCGTCCCGCCTGAACCCCGAAGGCGTGGTAGCCTGTCGATACCGGCAAAAAGGACGTGTCCTTGATGGTGCAAACTACCGACCCGCTTGGGTCGCCCAGTCATCATATTACCCGGATGATCAATCCTGTTGTCGAACCGGGATGAAGGTTACGGCTTTCTCTGACTTTGCCCTCCCTTAATCCCAATCATTGTACCCGCGTCAGAAATCTTCTCACCGCCTGCAGCCACGGCTCCGGACACTCCTCCTGGGGCACGTGACCGCAGGCTTCCAGCACAACCAGATCAGCGTCTGGCAGCTCCTGTGCCAGGCGGACGCTTTGCTCCGTCGGAACAATGCGGTCATCGTCGCCGGTGATGACCAGGGCGGGCAGGGTCAGCTCGCCGAGACGGTCGGGCAGGTCGGGGCGGCGTGAGCTGACGGTGAGCTCCCAGAGAGCCCGATCCCAGTTATCGGCCTTGAGGGGACGGGTGTAGCCCTCCCAGAACTCTGGCGGGATCCGGTCCGGATCGTGCCAGGCTGAGCGCCCAAAGTCGATACCCCACTCGCGGATGCCGCGCACGATCAGAGGACCAACGCGACGCATCTGAGGCGTATTAAGCAGGGGACGGATGATGGGGGGTGTGCCACCACCTCCGTAGACGGCCGCGGACACCAAGATCAAGGCGTCAACGCGCTCGGGATAGGCCAGCGTTGTGAACATTGCCACAGTGCCGCCGGCCGAGTTACCGACCAGGATGGCCGTGTCCACCCCCAGCGCGTCCATTAGATTCACCGTCAGGCGCGTCTGTGCCTCGGAGGTGTAGGGATTGTAGCCCGGCCAGGCGTCTGCATCGCGCATCGGGCGCTCGGTCAGGCCAAAGGCGGGACGGTCGAAAGCGATCACTGTTCCGTCCTCCGCCAAGGGTGTGAGCACCTCACGCCAGGAGAAGGTGCTGGCGCCGAAGCCGTGCAGGAGCATCAGGACAGGCTCACCCGTGCCTATCTGCTTGTAGTGGATTTCGATGCCGTCAACCTCGATGAAACGGCTATCGGGATCGGCGAGCTCCTGCGGCGGAATCGTGTCCTCGAGAGGCGGTATGGGGACCAGGAAAGGGCCGATGAGCAGGAAAGCAAGAACTAAGCCGAGGCTTATCAACAAGGCCTTGAGCCAGAGTTTCATCATTTACCCTCGATCTGCGCGCAGTCGATGGACGCGCCGCTGTTAGCGATTTCGAGGCGGGCCAGAAACGAGGCGGTTGCGTCCACGATAGCGGCGTGCTGCTCTGCTTGAGGGATCGCGGCAGGATAATCGCCGCGCTGAGCGCCGTAGTCGCCGAACTGAGCGTGGTTTCCACCTTCGATGGGAACCCAGCAGGTGTGCGCGGGCAGGAGCGCCTTTGAGCCCAAGCGCTCCTGAGCGTTTATCAGTCCATCCAGGGTAGCGTGAACGGAAAGAGCCGCCAAGTGCTGGCGGTTGGAGAGGTCGTCGGTGGACGCTGGGTAAGCTGCCCAGAGCACAAGGCCGTCAATGGTACCTATGTCCAGATACGCATAGCGGGCTGCCATCGCCCCCCCTAGCGAATGGCCTCCGACCGCCCATATGGTGATGGCGGGATGGGCGGTAATGGCGTCGGTGGCGCGCCCGGGCGCGAAGACCGCCAGGTTCAGCGGCATCGGGACGATGACCACAAGGTGCCCGCGGGCCGCGATCGCCCGCGCCAGAGGAGCGTAGGATCGCGGATCGACCCTGCCGCCAGGGTAGAGGACGAGACCGGTGGTAGCATCCGTCGCCGGCTCGAAGGTGATCCAGCGGTCCTGCAGCACGGTCACGGTCTCATCGGAGGCGAGCGCGGCGAGGGCGGCGTCAGCCGGGCCGAGAGGCGTGCTGGCCCAGACGACGAAGCCGACACCGACTAGAAAAAGAGCCGACAATAGCCCGCCCAGACCCCATCGCAGCACCACACGTCCTCTGATCCTCATCGCAACCTCCTGGCTATCAGCGTCTAGACGAGGGCGAGCGAAATCGCTTGGTGGCAGCTGCCCCTCTCCGTTTCCGAGATGCTGAGAACGGGAGGGGGCTACCGAAAGCGTCCAGGCCATCATAAGGTCGGCCAGAAATCCCACGAAGCACGTCCCCAAAACATCCAGCAGGCGCCTGCCGAGGCCGGGCGCCGCCGGAGAGGATGATCGGCGCCAACATAATCAGGATCAGTCCCGCGTTGGGGACAAAGGCCCGAAAGATCAACGCGAGTGACAACAGGGTCGCGCCGATACAGATGAGCTGTCGCTCGCTTAAAGCTTCTGGTAGCCATAAGATCAAGGCGAGCGGGTTGAGCAGGGTGACTGCCGACACCGCGGGGGCTGGTGTAGTGTAGCCAAGGTGGCTCAGGAAGCTTTCCGTCGCGGGGCTGATGATGAGCTCAAGCCCAAAGGCGGCTCCGATGGTGCCCGAGCCTCTGGAGCGGTTGCTTTCGTCAGCAGAGTTCGTGATATCGGAGCGCGCCGAGGTATTGGCCGTGCTTAACAAACCAGCCAAGGTCAGCGACGCGCCGAACGTCTCGGCGCAATCGGGAGACAAGCGTGGTGTGAGACTGTAGCCGAGGGGGTCAACAAAGGCGAAACCACATGCCAGGAACGGACATGTTTTGCTCGCTCGGTCTATGGTGCGCTGAGACGTCTTCCGGTGACACATCAGGTCGCCAAGTCTAGGCACTCTTTCGTGCGCGCTTGTAGGCCACCAGGGTGCGCTCGCGCGCCTCGGCGTGATCAACGATGGGCGCGGGGTAGTCGGTGCCGATGTGACAGCCGCAGCGCTGCTGCTCAGCTGTGGGCATTGTCCAGGGCTTGTGGATGTGGTCTTCGGCCACGTCCCCAAGCTCCGGCACCCAGCGGCGGATGTAGGTGCCCTCCGGGTCGTGCTTCTGTCCTTGTAGCACGGGGTTGAAGATGCGGAAGTAAGGCGCAGCGTCAGTCCCCGTGCCGGCGGACCACTGCCAACCACCGTTGTTCGCCGCAGGGTCTCCGTCAATGAGGTGTTGCATAAAGTGGCGCTCTCCCCATCGCCAGTCAATCAGCAGATCCTTAGTCAGAAATGAGGCGACGATCATGCGGGCACGGTTGTGCATCCAGCCGATATCCCGGAGCTGCCGCATCCCAGCATCAACCACTGGGTAGCCTGTCCGGCCCGCCTGCCACGCGGCAAAGGTCTCTTGATCGTTGGCCCACGGGATGGCCTGATATTCTTCGCGGAAGCTGTGCGCCCGCACCTCCGGAAAGTTGTACAGGATAGAGATATAGAACTCGCGCCAGATGAGCTCGTCGAGCCACGTCTGGGCTCCGGAGCGAGCATCATCGGACGTAGCTGCCTCCTTTGCCTCCAGGGCTGCCACCGCTGCCCGCCGCGCGGAGACCATGCCGAGGTGTAAATAGGGAGACAGGTGTGAGGTGGCGTCGTGATCCAGACGGTTGCGTTCCTCAGCGTAGTCGTAAATTGGTTCATTGACAAAGGCCTGCAGGCGTCGGTTGCCCTCTTGCTCACCAGCAACAAAGGGAACCGAGTCGGGCAGAGCCGGGGATTTAGGCAGGGCGATGCCTTGCAGATCCTTGGGGCTCTTGACCGCTTCTGGGGCGTCGGTCAGCTCGCCCGCCTGTGGCAGGGGCAGCGACTTCCATGTTTGACTGTAATAAGTGTAAACAATATAGGGGCCGCCGTCATCCTTGTTCACGGCGTCGGGTGGATGGACCGTCAGTCCTTCCACGAGGTGCAGGGGAAGCTCCCGTTTCACCGATGCGTCGCGTCGCTGCGCGTACGGGGAGACGTCTGCCTCGGCGTAGATGGCGTCAGCGTTTATCTCTCGGGTCAAGGCCGTCAACACTTCAAGAGGATCGCCCCGCCGGATCAACAGATAGCTTCCACGGTGGCGGAGGTCGGTGTCCAGGGTGCGCAGGCCATCATAGAGAAAGGCGACCCTCTTATCGCCGACATAAGAGGAACTCAGGAGCGCAGGATCCAGTATGAATAGGGGGACGACCGGACTCCCGGATGCCAGAGATTTGGTGAGCGCCCGGTTGTCTGCGAGCCGGAGGTCTTTTCGTATCCACCAGATTGCTGGGTGCATAGTCATTGCCCCTTCTTTCTTTGCTAGCTACTGCCACCATCATACACTGGACCTGCCAATTTATGAAGAGCGAGGGGATGAGCCTAGGCTCACCCCCTCGTATCTCACACGGCGTAGCTCATAGAATTGCTACCAGGTTGCGGTATTAGCTACGAACCTTGCTCACAGCAAGCTCTCGAACTCCCATCCCCAGCACCAGTAGCCCCAGAGCGCCAATTCCCAGCCCAATGAAGAGTGCGGTATGAACCTCACCCGTCGCCGGCAGCAGGGTCGGCTGGGCCTGCGCGTCCACACTGATCACGGCGGTCAGCGCTGGCTCCTCACCTACCAGCCCCATTGCAAAGACCGTGTAGACGGTGCCTTCCTCTAGCGTAATGTTCGGCAGGCTCAAAGCTACGTCTTGAGTACCAGCCACTCGAGCCTCGAGATTGTAGGTGCCTGCGTCTACAGGCAGGTAGTCACCCACACCCTGGAAGGGGATAGCCTCGAACAGAATGGGTCCATCGGTTACGGCAATGTCTACCGCGGGAGCATTGGGCGAAGCGTGCACAAAGCGCACGTGAGCCTTACCCGCTTCTGGAAGTGTGTTATTGTCGGCCAGGACCAGAGGCTCAATTGACGCCAATTCATTGACGGCGACGATGGTGTAGTCCCGGTTGCTCTGCAGATCGAGATCTGCCTCAATGACGACGGGCTCCGTGGCACCCGAAGGGACAATCTGGAAGTTATGCATTCCCGGAGTCAACTCCGCGTAGGGCGTGATGCCCTTAAAGGGAGCGTTTTGGAAGGCGATTGCGCCGTCCACCCAGACATCTACCGCCGGTGCGTCGGGAGATGCATGAACCGCTCGAACCCGAGGTCCATGGTTGTCGGCCAAAGCCGGTACCGCCAGTGCCAAAGCCAGAATCAAGATTGTAACCAACGACAGTGCGCGTTTCATCTTACTCATCTCCTGTTTATTTGGTTTTTCCCGGGTCACTTTGACTCGGGTTACTCATTCATACGTATTATACTGTACTGACCAATAATTGTCAAGTATTTTTATATCTTTTTTATTCAAATCCGTTACGAAATGCCGAAAGTCATCGTTGGTGGGGTGTCCGCAGGATCAAATCCAGGGTTGGGACCAGCGTCCCCGGCAACTCGGAGGGCGTAGGGTATCAAACAGATTATAGGAAAGAGGGGAAAGGGCAGCTCGCAAAAGAGGGAGGGCAATGTAGAGTAATAGCCTGAGGAACGGGATAGATAAGGAAGCAGCAGGGATGCGACGGCTGTGTCAATGTGCGGGCGTGATAGGGCCACCGATGTGCGGCCCGCAACGTGGTCAAACCGCGGATGCGGCGACCGGGTCGGGGCTGGCAAAGCGGCAACGCCGACGCGATGCTTGCAGCCCTTGGTGGGTTCCACAGTGGGCGCTTGCTTTGGCTTGCCACCAAGCTTCTCCTGCTTGAGCTCTCTTCCCCCTTAAGGCGTATGGGCCATTGACAGCGATCTGGGGGACGGTAGAATGGCGACATGCGCTATGTCTACTGGGTAATTGATCGGTTTTTGGCCGGACGTCCTGGGCCCGCTCTTCGACCGTGGGATCCGGCAGAGCTTTATGCCGGAGGAATCCGGACCGTGGTCTCCCTGGCGGCGGAGGAGCCGGTCGAGGACCTGACCGCCTATGGGTTTACCCACTACCGAGCTGAGTTTCCCCCGGTACTGCTTTACTCCAAGGGAATGCAGCGCGCCTTCATCTATCAGGCTTTGCCGATCTGGGCTCTGCTCGAGGAGCAGTTGGCGCTGGAGAAGCCGACCTTGGTCCATTGCCACGCCGGTCAAGACCGCACCGGCGTGGTGCTGGCCGGCTACTTAGTGACTTACCGAGGAGAGGCACCGGAGCGAGCCTTAGCGCGGGTGCGCGTTGTCAAACCGAGCGCGATGGCCGCCGAGGGGTATGCCGAGGTGCTGGATCTCTTGCGCCCGGGCGTGGTCCCTGACCCCAGCCGGCTGCTCTAGGGCCGATTTCGGCGTAGCGATGGTCGGGGCATAGATCGTCAAAGTCCTGTCGTCTACTTCAGGGGTGATGTGTGCCGGCGCAGGATCCGCTCCAGCGTCTCCACGCCCTCGGTCAAGGTTGCGCCAAGGAAGAGGCCTCGCACTTTTGCTCGCCATTCTGGATTCTCATTGAAAGCGCGTCCGCCAAAGGCAAAGAGGGGCTTTCCCCGCTCACTTGCTTCCGGAAGATAGTCTGGCCAATCGACCAGGGCGGCGGCGGGCTCGTTGGTCATCGCCACGACCACAATGGCAGCCGGCTTGGTCCCAACCACGAACTCGGCGAGGTCTGACAAGGGGATGGACTGCCCTAGATAGACCACGGGCCAGCGCCGGCGCCGCAGCAGCGCGCCGAAAGTCATCAGACTGCCCTCGTGGTACTCGCCGGGCGCGCAGGCCAGCACTGTGGGGGAGACGGAGAACACGGGCGGTCCGGAGCGTAGCCACACCGTCAGCCGCTGACGAAGAAAACTGGTCGCCAGGTGCTCGGTGCCCACGCTGATCTCTCCCTCGACCCACCCGTCCCCAATCTCTGCGAGCGTGGGGCGGATCAGGTGCAGCATCACGTCCTCCGGTGTGTAAACGGCTAGCGCTTCGCTAAAAAGATCATCGGCGCGAGCGGTGTTGTGGGCCACAAGCGCGTCGAAGAGCCGACCCTGCAGGAGTTCGATGTAAGAATCAACATGGCGCTCTGTCTCAGTCGGGCTCTGTAGGCTGGGAAGCGGAGAGTCGTCATTGCCGGTCGATGGTTCAGGAAAGGCACCTTCCTGCTCCAATGTCTGCAGCGCGCGGACAGCCTGCCGGGTCTGCATGCCATCATCGATCTTGGACTTGACCCATCGCAGACGCTGAATATCATATTCACTGTACAAGCGATGACCGCCCTCGGTGCGGGCGGTGTCAGGAAAGCCGTAACGCCGCTCCCAGACTCTCAGGGTTGCAGCTGGAATATCAGTCATTCGTGCAACAACACCTATATTATAGATTGGTTTGTCTCGGCTCATCACGTCCTCACATTAGGCGTTTGGCTGCGTTTTTTCTTGCTCGCGGCGGCATTGTATAAGCATCTACAGGAAGAATATCCCATCTCTATTATATATAAGATATCATAGAAACCGCGATATGTCAACTAAAAGCATTCAAAAAGTCGTCAATAATTTAACATCTCCTACCGACACGGTCTAAAAGGGGGCCTAGTTATGCTGAATCCAGTAGCTCATCACCGGACGGTCACGTTGGGCGCCACCGATATCACGATCCCGCCACTGGGTATCGGAACCTGGGCGTGGGGTGATCGCTGGATATGGGGATACGGCAGCGGTGACTACTCCGATGCCGATCTTCGGGCTGCCTATGAAGCATCGATTAACGCCGGCATTGCTCTCTTCGACACGGCAGAGGTCTATGGTTTGGGGCGTTCCGAGACCCTGCTTGGGGCGTTCGCAGCAGAATCGGCCGTGCGGCCCGTGATTGCGACCAAGTTTATGCCCTATCCTTGGCGCCTTACCCGATCAGCGTTCCTGCGCGCGTTACGTGGGAGCCTGGAGCGGCTCCAGCTCGAACAGGTGGATCTCTATCAGATTCATTGGCCTTTCCCACCTGTGGCTCTCGAGGTTTGGATGGATGCTCTGGCCGAAGCGATGGATGCTGGCCTTGTTCGCGCCGTCGGTGTGTCAAACTACGCGATGCAGCAGATGGGTCGAGCTCACGATGCCCTCTCCCGTCGCGGTGTTGTGTTGGCCTCAAATCAGGTGCACTATAGTCTTCTGCACCGCAAGCCAGACACCAATGGCGTACGCCAGCTGTGCCAAGACCTAAACGTCACGCTCATCGCCTACAGCCCCCTGGAGATGGGTATTTTGACCGGTAAGTACACGCCGGATAACCCGCCGCCGCGCACGCGGCGTTGGCAATACCGTTCGGGGCTTCTTGCACAAGTACAGCCTTTGATCCAGCGGATGCGCGAGATCGGAGAGGCGCATGGCGGCAAGACCCCAGCACAGGTCGCGCTCAATTGGCTGATCTGTCAGGGGGTGGTTCCAATTCCCGGGGTGAAGAACGTGCGCCACGCGCTGTCCAACGCCGCTGCCGTCGGCTGGCGGCTGAGCAACGATGAAGTGGCCGAGCTTGATGAGCTTGGGCGGCATCTGTCCTAGTTGGTATTACTATATACAAAGGAGAGCTTCTATGTCTGACAAACTGCAAGTTGGGATCATCGGCCTCGGTGGCATCGCCCGCACCCATATGCCCGGTTGGCTGGCCTCGGAGTATGCAGAGGTAAGTGCGGGATGCGACATTAACCCGCAGATCTTGCCTGAGTGGGGCGGTACCCATGGCGTCTCCAAACTGACGACTGAACCACTTGAGCTGATTCAGGATCCAGATATCGATATTGTAGATGTTTGTTCGCCCAATATGTATCACACTGAGCAAGTGGTGGCTGCACTAGAGGCCGGTAAGCACGTGATCTGCGAGAAACCCCTGGCGCCGACCCCCGCCGATATCCGCAAGATGATCACTGCTCGGGATCGTTCGGGTAAGCTTCTGATGACCGCGCAACACTTTCGCTTCCGGGGCGTCTCGCAGGCTGTGAAGGAGGAGATTGGTGCCGGTGCGCTAGGTGAGATCTACCACGCCCGCAGCTGGATGCTCCGTCGTAGTGGTCTGCCCGTCCGACCCACCTTTATCTACCGTCAGCATAGCGGCGGCGGACCCACGATCGACATTGGCGTGCACATTCTCGACCTCACACTGTGGCTGATGGGGCATCCGCAGCCAGTCGCCGTCAGCGGGGTGGCGCGCGCGGCGTTGGCAAAGCGTCCCGGTGCCTTCACAAGCTGGGGCAGAACGCCGATCCCCGAGGATATCGACGTCGAGGACTTCGCGGCGGCCTTGATCCGTTTTGACAACGGTGCGACGCTGAGTTTGGAGGTCAGCTGGCTCCTACACCATAACACCGATGGTGAGGACGCGAGGATCTGGCTCTACGGCACCGAGGGAGGCTGTGAGTGGCCTGATGCGCTTTTCCTTGCCAATAACTATGAGACCCAGCAACTCTACAATCGAACGCTAAAGCTCACCCAAGATGCGATGGAGCCGCATGCTCTGGAATGCTTCGAGTTTGCGCGGGCCGTTGCCGAAGGCTTGCCTTCCCCAGTCCCCGCGGAGGAGTCCCTCTACGTTCAGACCATTCTAGATGGTATCTACAAGAGTCAGATAGCGAGCAGGGAGGTGGAGATCAGCGTTGCTGTGTGAGCTTCACCTACCCACACGCTGCGCGCGGGATTTTGCTATGAGTTGACTGTCCTGTGTCTTAATGAATCGGAGGGTACTATGCGCTTCCCACGTTCTGCAGGCATCTTGTTGCATCCTACATCACTGCCGGGCGGATTCGGCATCGGTGAGATTGGTCCATCAGCATTCGCGTTTGTCGACCTTCTGGTGGAAAGTGGACAGTCGCTATGGCAGATCTTGCCGCTGGGCCCGACAGGCTACGGCGACTCGCCATATGCCTGCTTTTCGGCGTTAGCGGGCAACCCTATGTTGATTCACCTGGCTCGGCTGGCAGATGAGGGCGATCTCGATTGGCAGGCGCTGCGTCCCGCATCGGATTTCCCCGAAGATCGGGTCGATTACGGACCCGTGATCTCCTTCAAAAACGCAATGCTACAGCGGGCGGCACAAGCCTTCCGTCAGACCGCCCACGGCGATCGCCGTTCCGCCTTCAATCACTTCTGCCGCGAGAATGCGGATTGGCTGGAGGACTTTGCCCTCTTTATGGCGTTGAAGGACGCTCACGAAGGCTCGGTTTGGAACACCTGGGAGCCGGGACTGGTCAGACGGCATCCCGATGTGTTGCAGACGTGGCGTGAGCGCTTGGACGACGCGATCTTCGCGCAACGCTACTATCAGTTTCAGTTTTTCCGCCAGTGGGGCGCCCTGAAAGACTACGCCAATGCGCAGGGGATCCAGATCATCGGTGATATCCCCATCTTTGTCGCCTATGACAGTGTCGATGTCTGGGCGAATCCCGACCGCTTTCGTCTGGACGAGGATTTGCTGCCGACCAAAGTTGCCGGTGTGCCCCCAGACTACTTCAGTCCTACCGGACAGCTCTGGGGCAATCCCATCTATGACTGGGAGGCAGTTGCCCGCAACGATTATGACTGGTGGCTGCGGCGTTTTCGGCAAACTCTGACTGTGGTGGATATGGTGCGTCTGGATCACTTTCGCGGCTTCGCAGCCTACTGGGCGATTCCTGCCGGCGAGGAGACTGCGGTCAATGGAGAGTGGGAGGAAGGGCCCGGTGCCGATTTCTTTGAAACCGTTCGCGATGCTCTGGGCGAATTGCCGATCATCGCTGAGGATCTGGGACACATCACTGAGGATGTCCTCGAGTTGCGGGAGCAGTTCGACCTGCCGGGGATGAGCGTGCTCCAGTTCGCTTTCACCATCGATGCTAGCAATCCTTACCTGCCCCACAATGTGGTTCCGAACACCGTGATCTACACCGGAACCCACGACAACGATACCTCCGTTGGCTGGTACCAGAGTCGCGAAGCCGAGGAGCTGGAAGCCTGTCACCGCTACATCGGCCCGACGGATGAACCGATCAACTGGGCCCTGATCCGGTTGGCCTACCGCTCCGTGGCAGACCTCGCGATCGTCCCACTGCAGGATGTTCTGGGACTAGGCGCGGCAGCGCGCATGAACACACCCGGAAAGCTGGGTAACAACTGGTCCTGGCGGTTTCGGGAGGGTGCCGTATCTGTCTCATCGCGCCAGCAGCTCTATGAAATGACGTTGACCTACGGTCGTAAAGAGCCGGAGGAGATGCAAGAACGCCCTGACTGGATGTAACCTGCACCAAACTCAATCGGGGAGGAGGGGGCCTCACGGCCCCGTCCTCCCATACCACCGGACGTACTTATCGTATCCGGCGGTTTCCTCTATAGTTTGAGCAGAGCGTCCCCGGCCAAGGCTTACTTCCGGTTCAACACCAGGATAACTTGCCCCTCCTCGAACATCCCGGATCCGGCTCCGCCTTCACTATGGATGCCGTGGCGTACGCGCTTCCCGTACCTAGCTGGAGCTCTGTTACCCTCGAGTATTCCTGTCTGCTCCTTGCTGTAGAAGATTCGACCCTTCAGCGACTCCTGCCGCCTACTATGGCCTCTGCTGAGTTCTGCGTACTTGTCTCGACCTGTTTCCAAGTTGATAGTCTGGTTCGTCCATACAGATACGGCGACCTCCCTGGGTAAGTCGTATCCCTTTTCCTCGGGCCTCGCCGGATCTACCCTCGCAGCGCTCCGGATGACTATGGGGCCTCCCCATCTATGGCTGGGTCAACCCGCACCGTTGACCTTGTAACCAGTTTCTGTTCGTCCGGTCTGAGCTTTGGCTCTACTGAAGAAAGGTGCTCAACTGGCACCCATGCCAGGCTCTTGTAGAGTGCGGCCAAGAACAATCAGCCTTGGAGTAGACCATGTTTTGCGAGAACAACCAACACCTGCAAGAGAGCTTTCTATCCGGCGTCTATGCGTTGTCACCAGCCCTCCAACGGCGGTTGCAGGACACATGGGCGGACACCTTCTAC
>PWVB01000293.1 GCA_003562365.1 Anaerolineae bacterium | reverse complement strand
GTCGGCATCCAGCCAGTAGATGTGGGTGTCGTCCGCCGCCAATCCGGTGACGCCGGTTGCATCGCTGATTCTCACGCCACCGAAGCCGTCCTTAGCTGTGCGGTAGATACCAAGGTCGCGGTTGTAGTAGACGTAGGTCTCGTCGGTGACCAGCAGCGTAGAAGCATGGTTCACGTGGTTGGCGAGGTGTATCGGCGCCGTCGGATCGTGGCTTAGGCGGGCCTCAAGGCGAGGCGTGGCGACGTAGAAGTAGCCGTCGTCATCGGCCACATTGACCTCGGTAACGCTCATGCATTGCTCTGTATTGGCAGCGTGGGGGATGTGGAGCAGTGTCTGCCGCCAGCTGCCCGCTGCCTGGGCCACTCTCTGGATGTAGACCGGCCCTCGATCCATTAACTGGTGGGCGCAGTCCAACTGCCAGTACACGAATCCGCCGCCAACTGTGAAGCTCTTGCTCGCGCCGGCAATGAACGTGGTCGGCTCTGTCTGCACCAAGGCATCCGCGCCCAATACGCCCGGTGCGGCACCGTACGAGGCGGGGTCACCGGGTGGGCCGAGGGCCTGGGCACCTGCCAGCCCGACGCTCAGCAACACCGTGATGGACAGTAGAGCGGTCAGACGTAGAATCTTGTGCATCTTGTGACTCCTTTCCTACAACGACTTGGCCCCTCCCCGATCTGTTTGCGGAGTTGGGAGGCCTATGACGGTCGGACACGGCTGCCGGTCGGCGTTGTGCACCACCTCAACCCTCTCCGCGTCCGAACCTGCGTCACGTGATCACCGCTAGCGCATTTCGCGCCGTATGGCCTACCCCGTCCCTCTGACACTCCAGGCTGCGCCGGAGCGTGCCAACCGCTTTCCTCGCGTGGAGCCTAACTAGACCCCTGTCGCTGCCTCACGCAGTAGGCGAGAAACCGCGCCCGCCCGTGCCCACAGAGTGCTCAATGTCCACCTCTGCCTTGGGAGGCTCCGCAGCGACACTGCCCACGCTCTCTGCCTGCGCCTGAATCCAAGCGTAGAGATCGTGCAGGCTGGCGAAGGCGCACCGCTCGCCGGTCGAGGCGCTCTCCAACGTGGCCCGCCAGTCATCGACCCTTGGGCCCACTCGCCATATGCGCAGCAGATAGGCCAGATGGCACTGTCCTCTCCTAGCTTCCGCCTCCCGGATGTAGGTCCACTCTAGCACATCAGCGTGACAGGAGCGTGACAACGGCAGCAGCGCGAGTTGCTCTCCAGCGTAAGAATGTATATAATGGGAACTAATTCGTCGATTGGCTGCGTTGTGCGTCTGGGGCATGAAGGACTGACTGAGCCGGGTGGCCCTGGTGGGCTCGCCCGTTCTGTGGATCCGGGACGGTTGTTCGCCCGGCTGGAGAGTACCTATGGCCCACCTCGCGCTGCATCTGTTCGGCCCGTTCACGGCCCAGCTCGACGGCAAAGAGGTTACCGGCTTTGCCACGGACAAAGCCCGTGCCTTGCTTGCCTATCTGGCGGTCGAGTCGGGCAGGGCTCACCGGCGTAACGCCCTGGCAGGCATCCTCTGGCCTGCTCTTCCCCAGGGGCGCGCTCGGCAGGCGCTCCGGCAGACGCTCTCACGGGTGCGCCGCGCGCTTGAGGAGCACGCCCACTCGCCCCCGCTGCTCCTGGTGGACCAGGATCGGATCCGACTCCGCACCGACGGCGATGTCTGGCTGGATGTGGCGGCCTTTGAGGCCTTTTTCTCCGAGTGCGACACCCATTCACACCGCGCCGTCGGCGCTCGTCGACCCTGCCTGCTACGGCTGGAACGCGCGGTGGCTCTCTATCGCGGTGACTTCCTCGACCAGTTCTTCCTGGCTGACACGGCGCCGTTCGAGGAGTGGGCCATGCTCAAACGGGATCGGCTGCGCCAACAGGCCATGGCAGCCTTCGAAGTCCTGGCTAACCACTATGAGCGCCGGGCTGACTACGTCCGGGCGCAGCACTATGCATGGCGCCAGATCGAGCTGGAACCGTGGTGCGAGGAAGCGCACCGCCAGTTGATGCGTCAGTTCGCCCTGACGGGGAAACGCAGTGCCGCGTTTGCTCAGTACGAGGTGTGCCGGCGCACGCTGGCTGAGATGTTGGACGTAGCGCCGTCGCGTGCAACCAAGCGGTTGGACGGCCGCATTCGGGCCGGCCTCCCGGTGGGCTCGCAGTCGTCCCGGAGCCTGCCCCCGGCGCCAACTCCCTTTGTCGGGTGTTTGAAGGAGCTGGCCGAGCTTTCCGACCTCTTGGCAGACCCGAATTCTCGCCTGGTGACGGTGGTCGGCCCTGGTGGCATCGGCAAGACGCGCCTTGCGCTGCAAGTCGCAGCGGACCACATCGGCACGGCAGAAGACGGTGTCTATGCGGTGCCGATGGCAGACATTGGCGAGGTAGACACGGTGGTTCTGGTCTTGAGTGAGGTGTTGGGCGTGATGCTGGTCGGCCGCGCAACACCGCGCGAGCAGCTCCTAGCCCACCTTCGGGACAAAGAGATGCTCTTGTTGATGGACAACCTTGAGCACCTCCACGATGCGCACGCATTGTTGTCCGACATTTTACGCGCCGCTCCGCGGGTCATCTTGTTGGCCACATCCCGCCGGCGTCTAAACCTACGGGAGGAGCGGGTCTATCATCTCGGAGGGATGCGGTATCCTGAGAAAGGGTCGGCGGAGTTCAGCCAAGAGTGCCATAGCGCCGTGGCGTTCTTCGTTCAGTCTGCACAGCGTGCCAATCGCCACTTCGCGCTGGGCGCGCAGGTGCTCCCTGATGTCGTGCGGATCTGCCGCTTGGTGGAGGGTAGCCCGTTGGGGATCGAACTGGCGGCAGCCGCGACTGACACCCATGCGTGCGCGGACATCGCCCGGGAGATCGCGATCAGCAGCGATGCGCTGGCGACCACACTGCACAATGTCGATCCACGCCATCGCAGTCTACGCGCGTCGTTCGAGTACTCTTGGGGGCTGCTCACCGAAGTGGAGCGAGCGTGTCTCGCTCGCCTTGCCGTCTTCCACGGCGGTTTCGACCTCAGTGCAGCCCACCAGGTCGCCGGCGCCTCTACGCGGCTGCTCTCACGGCTCAGCCACGCCTCGCTCCTGCGTGCAGACAGCGAAGGGCGTTACAGTCTGCACTCGCTACTGCACGAGTACATCGCTGAGAAGCTCGATGCCACGCCGGACGCCGCCCGTGTCTGCCTGCAGCACAGCCGTACCTATGCTGCCTTCCTTCAGGAGCGCGAGGGGACGCTCAAGTCCGCTGCTCAGATCCGCGCCCTCGACGAGATCGGCTTGGAGATCGAGAACATCCGCCAGGCGTTTCGCTGGGCGATCACGCAGATCTCGGAACGACGTGCCGCACAGGAGGCCATAGGCATACTGGATGCAGGTATCGAGAGCTTGCATCTGTTCTTCTTGTTGCGCGACTGGTACCAAGAGGGCGATATGCTCTTCGGTGAACTCGCTGCGGCGCTGGAGGCACGGCCTGCATATGTGATGGACGTTGCTGCAGCAAGGCGCCTGCTGGCGCGCGCGCTAACGCGGCAGGCAAGGTGCTGTGAGTTCACGGTCTTTACAGAAAAAGCTCACACGCTGTATCAGCGCAGCCTCGCCATCCTGCGGTCGCTGCCCGAGAGCGATCAGGAGATCGGCCTTGCCCTTAGCGGTCTTGGCTACATGGCCGTGATCAAGGGAGAGTATGCGCAGGCTGAGCAGCTCTTCGACGAAAGTTTGGTGCTCTACCGTCCGGTGGACGATGCGTGGGGCACAGCCAACGTTCTGAGCAACCTGTGTCTGTTACTGCGCCACAAGGGTGACTTTGCGGGTGCCGAGAACGCCGGTCTTGAGAGTCTGACCATCCGGCGCGCAACGGGCGACCTTCGCGGTATCGCGTCATCGCTCAACAGCCTAGGACTGGTTGAGTGCTCGCTCGGTTCCTACGCTGAGGCAGGCCGGGTCTTCGGTGAGTCACTTGAGATCTGCCGTGCGATGAACTACCGTGCGGGCATCTCCTCCGCGCTCAATGGTCTGTGTCAAGCTGCTTTTTTCCAGGGCGATCAAGCCGCTGCCGAGCGCTACGTCCAAGAGAGCCTCGATCTCTGTCGCGATATCGGCGATCAATGGGGAGTGGGGGTCGCTCTGAACAACATGGGCTGCCTCGCCTTGGCGCAAGCGGCGTATGGCCGGGCCAGAGATTGCTTCCTGGAAGGTATTCAGGTTTACCGGGAGTTCGACATCACATCTGGTCTGGCCAATACGACGAACAATCTCGGTGAGGCCTATTACCGAGTTGGTCAGGTGGACGAGGCCGGAGGCGTGCTCCATGAGGCGCTCGCGATTGCGCACGCTAGCGGCAACGTGCCCATTCTGCTTGATTGAGGCCATTGTGGGGCTGGCGCGGCTTATCGCGAGCGATGGCGCTGCTCTGCGTGGGGTTGAGGAGCTCCTATCGATGGGCGATGCGGGGTCTGGCTGAAGTGAGGGCTGTGCTCTGCGCCTAATACCCTGAGCGCAGTGCCGAAAAGGGGGCGGAACGCAAGATGGACGCACAACCGATTCGCAAAG
>PWVB01000244.1 GCA_003562365.1 Anaerolineae bacterium | reverse complement strand
TGCCACTCTAGTGTATAGACGCAGAGCCCACCCTCTTTGGCTGCCTTCTTAGGATGGTCGACCTTCGCGTCGGCCCCAGCTAGAAGCTGCACCATATGCCGATCAATCTGGCAGGTCTCAGCATATGTTTGGCTGACGTGATAATAAGGGCAACTGCTGACGTAGATAAAGTAGCGATCTTGCTGCGCTTCATCTTCTTCAGATCGGCATACATAACCCTGTTGATTGAGAAAGGTAACGACGCTTTCCACGCGTTCCTTGTGGTTGGTGGGAAGGTTTTTCGCGCGCGCTGCGATGCGCTCTGCTGCTCGCTCGAGAAGCACGTCGCGTTCCTCCGGGGCCATACACTCCTCGATAGAGCCCAGCAATGCTGAAGCCAGACCACTGTAGTTGTTCGGAAACAGATCCGCAGCGGTCGAAGTGAGTCGATAGACGTATCGCGGCCGACCAGGGCGATTGGAGCGCTGCACCTCTGGCTCGGAGATGTAGCCTTCCGAGCGAAGGATCTCAAGGTGGTGGCGGACGGTGACACTGGTGAGGCCAAGCTCGCTGCTCAGCTCCTGCACAGTCACTGCGCCGTTGCGTTTCATGATTTCCAGTATCTGTTGCCGCGTATCTTGCATATGGATCTTCTCCGGAAGGGCTCAGCGACGTCTCTGCGTTACCAGTGGCTCGTCCTTACTCTACTTGAATAAGGAAGGTTAACTTCACTTAATTGCATTTTAACACGGGTGCCATTTTTGTCAAACGCGCATATGCTTATTCGGAAACAGTCAGAATTAGTACCTGATCTTCCAGCGAGTCAGATTGCGCGGGAATTTGCTGGCGTTTCACTAGGGGTATGTTATAATCATCGCGATCTGTGATTGGAGGTAAAGTTGTGTTCGAAGTCAAAAAAGACGTCTTAGATTCCCATGAAGTGATACTTGAAGTTGCGTTTGATGAAGAAGCTGTTGCTGAAGCTAAGCGTAGCGCCGCGCGCGAAATCTCCCGTGAGATCAATGTTCCCGGCTTCCGCAAAGGCAAAGCACCTTATTCTAAGATCATCCAGCATGTGGGCGAAACCACGGTGCTGCAGGAAGCTGCTGAGCACCTGTTGGATGAGCACTATGCTGAGTTCTTGGAGGCGGCTGAGGTTTCTCCCTATGGACCGGGCGAGTTCCTCGAGGTGGAACCCTCTCCTCTGACCTTCAAAATCCGTATTCCGCTCGAACCGGAAGTAGAGCTGGGCGACTATGAGAGCCTGCGAGCAGAATGGGCAGACCCCAGCGTCTCTGAGGAGGAGATTCAGCAGGTCCTTGAACAACTCCGTGAGGAAAACGCCGTGTTGGAGCCGGTTGATCGGGCGGCAGAGATGGGCGATCAGGTAATGATCGACGTCCACGCGACAGTGGAGGGAGATGTCGTTGTCGACGAGGCAGATATCGAGGTGACCTTATCGGAGGAACGCCCCTTCCTCTCGCCCGAGTTCGTGATGGCTTTGATGGGAATGGATGCGGGTGATGAGAAGACCTTCACGTTGACGCTGCCCGAGACGGTTGATCAACCCACACTGCGGGGAGTTGAGGCAGAGTTCACGGTTAAGGTCAATGCAGTCTATACCCGTGAGTTGCCCGAGGTTGATGATGCATTGGCGAGTGCTGTCGGGTCATTTGAGGCGGTCGACGAATTGATCGAGGATGTGCGCCAGCGAATCCGGGAAAGCAAGCAGGAGCAGACGGAGTCGGATTATCGGGCCAGATTGGTGGATCAGCTGGTGGATCAGGCCGAACTGGCTTACCCGCCCCAGATGGTTGAGGATACCTTGGACGATATGGTGAAGGAAGCAACGCAGCGTATAGAGCGTCAACAGAAGATCTCTCTAGAGGATGCATTGCGTCTAGAGGGTAGAACGCTCGAGCAGTTCCGCGCGGAGTTGCGCCCACAAGCTGAACGCCGTGTCGCGCATTCCCTGGTGCTTAACGCATTCGCCCGTGCCGAGGAGATTGAGGTCAGTGAGGATGAGATCGTTCAAGAATACACCGATCTGCTTAGACAGATGGGGATGGCCCAGCAGATGTCAGAGCAGAACCTCTCCCTTGACTCAGCGCTTGGGCGCAACCTCAGCTCCAATTTGCTAGGCCGCAAGGTGATGCGCCGTCTGACGCGGATTGGGCGGGGAGAGGGTGCAGAAGGTGAGGGTGATTCGGAATCCGAAGCGGATGCAGCCTTAGCGGATGAAGAGACACTGGTAGCCGACGACGTGCCCGGGGCTGAGGCTGTGTCGGCGGTTGATGAAGGGGCGCCAGCGACAGAGACAGTCGCCATTCAAAAGGACGGTGAAGCGGATCGGCCTGAGGCGTAGATTTGGGGCTCGGGATGTCCGAGGGATTCTCTGGTAACTTGAACTGGATGAGCGGAGGCGTTCCAAGTAGACGCCTCGCTCATCTTTTTGACTGTCAGGGCCGGAGATCGACCTGAGGGTGTAAGATATAGGAGGTAGCAATGACCATCCCTTACGTCATTGAGAGCACCGGGCGCGGGGATCGTATGTATGACATTTACTCCCTGTTGCTCAGGGAGCGGATTATTTTCTTAGGGACACCGATTAACGGTCAGGTGGCCAATGTGATCGTCGCGCAGTTGCTTTTCCTGGATCGTGAGGATTCTGAACGTGATATATCCCTCTACATCAACTCGCCTGGCGGCGAGATCACCGCAGGCCTGGCAATCTACGACACGATTCAGTTAATACAGGCGCCTGTCTCAACCATTGCTGTGGGGATGACGGCCAGTATGGGGACAATTCTTCTCACGGCTGGTGCCAAAGGGCGCCGGTACGCGCTACCTCATGCGACAATTCACGTCCACCAACCGCTGAGTGGGGTGCAGGGACAGGCTGCGGAGATTGAGATTGTTGCTAAAGAGATCTTACGTAAACGCGATCTGCTGAACGGACTGCTGGAAGATCACACGGGCATGTCCCGCGAGCAGATCGAGAAGATGACCGATCGGGATTTCTACATGTCCGCGGAAGAGGCCATTGAATACGGGATCGTGGACAAGATCCTCGAGCCCATTGAAGGATAGTTGTGCAACCGAACAGCTAGAACTTGTGAGCGTCAGGAGGTAAAGAACGTGGATCTCGAAGTGTTTAACGGTCTACTGCGGCCAAAGTCGATCGCCGTCATTGGGGCTTCCGATACACCGGGCAAGATCGGGTACACCGTCGTCAAGAACCTGCTAGAGAGCGGCTACGAGGGACCAATCTATCCCATCAACCCCAAGGGCGGCGAGATTCAGGGATTGAAGGCTTACGCATCAGTCTTAGATGTGCCTGGAGAGATCGATGCTGCGGCTGTTGTGGTGCCGGCGAAAATCGTGCCAACCGTGGCCAAGGAGTGTGGTCAGAAAGGGGTGAAAGGTCTTATTGTCATCGCCTCAGGCTTCAGCGAGGTTGGGCGAGACGATTTGGAGTCTCAGGTGGTGGAGATCGCTCACGAGCACGGAATGCGTGTGCTGGGACCAAACATTGTGGGCATTCTCTCAAACTCTGATCAATGCAACGCATCGTTTGCGCCGTTCTTGCCGCTGCCCGGTAAAGCGGCTCTCGTTTCTCAGAGCGGTGCATTACTCATTGCGATGGATGCCTCAACCTATATTCGGCGTGTTGGGTTCGACAAGATGGTCTCAATTGGCAATATGTCGGACGTAAACTTTGCCGATATGGTGGCATGGCTGGATCAGGATGAGACCACCGGTTGCGTTTCGCTCTATATTGAGGGGCTCAAGGACGGAAGACGTTTTATGGAGAACGCGCGCGAGGCCTCCAAGCCGATCATTGCCCTAAAATCGGGTGTGTCGGCTCACGGCGCGGCTGCCGCGGCGTCGCATACTGGTTCGCTGGCAGGCTCGGGCAAGGTGTATGAGGCCGCCTTTGAACAGGCCGGGGTGGTGATGGCGGCCGATCTGAACAACCTGTTTGATCGCACGTTGGCGCTTTCGCTGCAGCCACCGATGCCTGGCGACAACCTGCTGATCATCACCAACGGGGGCGGTGTAGGAGTGTTGGCCACTGACTCGGCCGAGCGTTATGGGTTGCCTTTGCGTTATGCGCCAGACGATGTGCAGGCAGAGCTGCAGAACCATATGCCCGAATTCGGTTCGGCAAAGAACCCCGTGGACCTGACGGGAATGGCCGGTCGAGACTGGTATCAGGATTCGGTTCAGTACGCCTTCGCTCACAAGTGGGTTGATGGGCTGGTTGTGCTCTACTGTGAGACGGCGATGACTGATCCGCAGGACATTGCGGAGGGCATTCAGGAAGCCGTTGAGGCTTCCGGCATCACGGACAAGCCGATAGCGGTCTCTTTTGTCGGGGGCGAGCGCTCTGAGGCCGCGATGCGCTGGCTGGTAGAGAAGAGCATCCCCGCGTATAACGAGCCGGATACTTCTGTGAACGCGATGGCAGCACTGCGGGAGTATGCTCGCAATCAGGACCTGGCGGCCCATTCTTTTGAGCCTCTTTCCGACGTCGATGAGGCGGCGGCTCGCGAGGTCATTGCCAAGGTGCGTGCGGAGCGCTGTCGGGATATGACCGAGATCGAGTCCAAAGCCATCTTCGAAGCCTACGGTCTGCCGGTTGCCAACACGCGTCTGGCAGATGATGAGGCACAAGCTGTAGAGTTGGCTGAGGCGATAGGCTATCCTGTGGTGATGAAGATCGTGTCACCGGATATCCTGCACAAGTCGGACGCCGGCGGCGTGATGGTCGATATCAAGGATGCCGATGGTGTGCGCGAAGCCTTCAATACGATCTTAGACAATGCGAAAGCCTACAAGTCCGAGGCCAATATTCACGGCGTAGCTATTCAGGAAATGGCCCCTTGGGGGACTGAGGTGATCTTGGGTTCGGTAAACGATCCGACTTTTGGCCCTGCTGTGATGTTTGGCCTGGGCGGCATCTTCGTGGAGATTCTGCGAGATGTGACATTCCGTGTCGCGCCGGTTTCTGCCGATCAGGCCGCCAAAATGTTGGCCGACATTAACGGCGCCCCGATTCTGGAAGGCGCTCGTGGTGAGGAACCCAAGGATCGGCAGGCCTTGGCAGAGTTGCTGAGCCGCTATTCTCAGATGATCTGCGATCTTGCCGATGAGGTTCAGGAATCTGATGCCAACCCCGTCATCGTATATGAAGAGGGGGAGGGTGCCATCATCGTCGATGCGCGGATAATCTTGAAGGACAACGATTAGAGACTGGCATCACCTTTCTCGAAAGGCCTGTCGCCGCCCACGCTGCAAGCGTGGGCGGCGATATTTAGGATGCGGGCGTCGAGGGATCGTAGCAGGTCGTACGGCACAGGTTCGCTTCGGGTTTCAGGATGGATTTCGCGCAACCCAGACGTTCGCAGGCCTACCGCGACGACCAGACCGCATCCGTGGCCAACCAGAGCCCGCGAGGTCTCCCGTACTGCTTTGCGTGTCTGTCTCGGAGTTTGCCTCGGACGCTGTCCGGCTTATACTGAAGGTAGGGCATTGTATCTGGATTCTGAAGCTCGATATACAAGCTATGAAGCTTAATGCCCAAGCCTTACGGCTGATTGTCTGCCTGTGCGGACAATAGAACGCATTGAGGTGGACGACACTTGGCGTGCTAGCGCCTCGAATAGCGGTGTTGGTCGTGTATGTCGGTCTTAGAACGGTTTCTCTGCCATTTGTTTATTTGCGAGAACATCGTTATGGAATACATGCCAATCTCTGGGGCGATTAACCTGATTCTGAAGGTAGTGAAGTCATTTAGCACTGGCGAGGGCCTATGTTTCCACTGCGTGACAATATACCGTCGCGACGGTTTCCGCTTATGACGATCCTCTTGATCGTGGTCAACGTGACGATCTTTCTCTCTACGGCGCTTCTGGGTCCGGCGGCGAATCGCGTGGTGTTGCTCTTCGGGGTGATTCCTGCTCGACTCATCCGTGACTGGCACCAACCACTGATTTTGTCCACGTTGCTTTCGTCCATGTACCTTCACGGGGGGTGGGCGCACCTCCTAGGCAACATGTGGTATCTGTGGATCTTTGGCGACAATGTTGAGGATCGGATGGGACGGTGGCGCTATCTTGTTTTCTACACACTTTGTGGAATCATTGCTTCGCTGTTACAGGTCCTATCTGCGCCTCGCTCGACCATACCAATGATTGGCGCGAGTGGGGCGATCGCTGGGGTGCTGGGTGCGTATCTTTTGCTGTATCCTAAGGCACGGGTAAGCACGCTGATCCCCGTCTTCTACTTCATCCGGATTGTCTGGCTGCCAGCAGTGATCGTTCTGGGGGGGTGGTTTCTGGTGCAGTTGATGAATGGGCTGGCGACCCTTAATGTGGTGATGCAGACCGGCGGGACCGCCTGGTGGGCCCACATTGGGGGATTCATTGCTGGTATGGCACTACTGCCAATATTCAGGCGCCGTGACTATCAGGCACCGCCCAGCTGGCCTGATCGAACCTATCACAACCCCGAGATCCGCTGGTAGTTGCGATGAACACCGATATGATCCCTATTCCTGAGAACCTTGCACGCATTCGAAGCCGCATAGCAGAAGCGGCTATGCGGGTGGGGCGGGATCCTGCTGACGTCTGCTTGGTGGCGGTCACCAAGACCTTCCCGGTCGCTTTGATTCTCGAAGCCTGGGAATCAGGACAGCGGCATTTTGGAGAAAATCGCCCTGAAGAGGGCGCCGAGAAGATCCCTCAGGTTGCGCGCTGTCTGGCGACGAATGAGGGGGTGGAAGGCGAACTAACCAAGCCGGAGCTCAATTGGATCGGGGCGCTTCAGCCAATCTGGCATATGATCGGTCACGTACAGAGCCGGAAGACGGATCTGGTGGCAGCCCACTTCGACCTGGTTCACTCTGTGGATCGGCTGAAGCTGGCACGTAAGCTGAGCAGGCTGGCAGTCGACGCTGACCGCGAGATTCCGATTCTCCTGGAGTGCAACGTCTCAGGGGAGGCCAGCAAGTATGGTTATGCCGCTGCCGGCTGGCAGCAGGATGCGGATGTCCGCGCGCGGCTCGCTCCAGAGATCGAAGCGGTAGTAGCGCTGCCGGGCCTTCGCGTTGAGGGACTTATGACGGTGGCGCCGATCGCGGCCGACCCCGAAGCTGTCCGTCCCGTGTTTGCCTCGTTGCGTGGGCTGCGTGATTGGCTCCGTGAGATGTTTCCGCATGGGCGATTTCCGGGGGTGCGGTGGGAGCATCTTTCGATGGGCATGAGCGATGATTTTGAGGTTGCCGTGGAGGAGGGGGCAACGCTGGTGCGCATTGGGCGAGCGATCTTTGGGCCGCGTACCTGGTAGTTCGGTGGCTGGTAGACAACGCTCTTTCACTACGCTGGTGACGCCTGACGTCTGCGACCCAACCAGCCGGGCGACGATGAGGAGCCGAGTGTGATTTCAATCGCTGGCATCATGCAGGTGCTGGATATCTTTTTTGGTGTGGTTGGTCTGTTGCTTATCCTACGCATCGTACTGCAGATCTTTGGTATGCGCTGGGGGCATCCCCTGTTGCAGATGGTGGTGGCGATCACCGATCCTATCCTCAATGTGACGAATCGGCTGCTAGGTTTACCAACCTACCAGAGCTCTTATCGCGTAGCTGGCCCCTCACGTACGGACCTGCTCAGCTCTGTAGCAGCGGTGGTGGTGTTGTGGGCCACGCGGACGCTGGTGACCTGGACCCTCCGGCTGGTGCTTCTAGTCCCCAGGTGGTTTGCTCAGCCTATGGCAAGCATCGGCGGTATGCTGGGGCACGGACTCAGCCTGGTCTTCGACCTCTACAGTCTGGCGCTCTTCGTGCGGGTGCTCTTCTCCTGGGTTCGCGCCTCTTACTCAAGCCGGGTGATGAGGTTCCTCTATAAGATCACCGAGCCGGTGTTGGCTCCGATCCGTGGAGTCCTGCCGCCGATGGCGGGCATCGATTTCTCGCCGATAATCGCTTTCTTCCTGCTGCGTCTGGTCCAGCAGGTTGTCTTTTCAATGCTGTCCTGGGTCTTCTAGCCGCTTGCAGTAGCCGCCTGCAGACTGGTCGTGTGGTGGCCGTCTGTGTACGTCTCGGTGGTCCTTACAGTTTTTGTCCGCTGAAGGCTCCCTGCTTCAGCGGGGGGATGAAAGCGGACACTGAGCCAGCGTTGCCGGATTGGATGAAAGATTTGAAGCCTAGATGACCTGCGGTAGGACTACACTGAACCGTGGTTGGTAGGCAATTTGACGAGAAAGGATCTATGAGCGCAATCCGATTTGGCCATTAAACAATACGGAGCTTGAACCTATCGATCCTCAAGCCACATTTTGCCCTAATCTTGCATGTTTGGCAAGCGGCTGAATTGGTGAAGGCAACATCACGATTTATAGTCTGATCTTCCCCTGGTCTACCGGCAAGAGTTTCAAAGTGACGCCGTAAAGCTGTGCAGGCGTGCTAGTCCCTCTTTAAGCGTTTCGGCATCGGTGGCGTACGATAACCGGATATTGGTGTCGGCGCCGAAAGCGATGCCGGGTACAGTAGCAACGTGCGCCTCATCCAGGAGCCGCGCGCAGAAGCTCATCGAGTCCAGGTGAAAGGCGCTGATATTGGGGAAGACATAGAACGCGCCACACGGTATGGTGCAACTGAGGCCGGGGATCTCACGTAAGCTGGCGACGACTAGGTCGCGACGCCGCTCGAAGATCCCGCGCATTTCTGTGACCGGATCTTCTGAGCCCGTGAGGGCAGCCAGTGCGCCGTATTGTGCGAAGGTGTTGGCACCGGAGGTGCTGTGGGATTGGAGTGCCGTGGCAGCCTTGATGATCGGGACGGGTCCGGCTGCATATCCTAAGCGCCAGCCTGTCGCAGCATAGGCTTTACTGAATCCGTTACAGGTGACGGTTAGGTTGAAGATATCCTCACCGAGACTGCCGATGCTGACGTGTTCCAGGTCGTCGTAGATCAGCTTTTCATAGATCTCGTCGGCCACCACGACGATCCCGTGGCTGACAATCACCTCAGCTAAAGCTTGCAGCTCAGCTTTGCTGTAGACAGCACCGGTGGGATTGACGGGAGTGTTGAGGATCAGCGCGTGGGTTCTGGCGTTGGTCGCGGCCTCCACTTGTTGAGCGGTGACCTTGAAATCGGTGGTTTCATCAGTTTCCAGGAAGATCGGGGTGGCGCCAATTAGGTTCACGATCTCTGGGTAGGTGACCCAGGCAGGGCGCGGGATCAGCACCTCGTCACCGGGATTGACCAGCGACAATAGCGTGTTGAACAATGCTTGCTTGCCACCGGCTGTCACCAACACCTGGTCCGGCTGATAGGGCAGGGCGTTCTCACCTTGCAGTTTCTCGGCAATCTGCGTTCGCAATTCGGGTAGGCCTGCGGTGGCTGTATACTTGGTCTTGCCAGAATCGAGGGCGTCTTTCGCCGCATCGCGTATTGCGGCTGGGGTGACGAAGTCAGGCTCTCCGACGCTGAAGTCGCAGACATCGACGCCCTGAGAGCGGAGGGCCTTGGCTTGGCTCGAAATGGCGAAGGTCATCGAGGGAGAGATACGGTTGACTCGGTCTGCAAGCTGGATCACGCGGCGCTCCTTCGTCTTAAGGGTTGATCTGATTGTAGCCGATTGTACTGCACATAGGGTAGGCTGCAACAGTCAAACCGTGTGCGTGGCGTAGGCCTAACATGAAGAGGAGGGACTTCTGAGCACTTCAATGTCGAATCTGGCGACGTGGACCCAAACCGTGCCGCTGATGCGCGCGGGGTATCATCGGGAGATGTTGGAGAAGGTTGCCGTACTGCGTACGCAACAGCCCATTTTCCCGCCCAGGGGACGGGTCTTTCGCGCTTTGGAGCTCATTCCCTTCCACGCGGTAAAGGTCGTGATCGTTGGACAGGATCCCTACCATGGCGCAGGGCAGGCTGACGGATTGGCTTTCTCGGTGCCGGAAGCGATCGGCCCTCCGCCCTCTTTGCGCAATATCTTCAAAGAGATTGCGGACGACATCTATGGTGGCGATCCGCCCAGATTCTCCTCGGACCTAACCCGCTGGGCTGAACAGGGGGTGCTCCTGCTCAACACCAGTCTGACGGTTGAGGCCGGTAACGCAGGATCGCATCGGGATCTGGGATGGTCGCCGCTGACCGACGCACTGCTGGCGCAACTGAGTGAGATGCGGGAGCACCTGGCCTTCCTATTATGGGGTCGGGCGGCTCAACGCAAGGCGGATTTGATCGACACCGATCGGCATCTGATCCTGATGGCTTCGCATCCCTCACCGTTATCGGCGTACCGAGGTTTCTTGGGCTGTCGGCACTTTTCGAAGGCAAATGCCTATCTGGCCCGCCACGGTCGGACACCGATCCGCTGGTGACTTGGGCGAGCGCTGCAACTTGACCAATCTTGGATGCGTAGTAAGCCTAGGGTGTGTTGCGAGGACCAACATCACTGGATGGAGGAGTTGCGCGATCGGACTAGCGTTTCTATAATGTAGAGAAGGAAAGGGACGATCTATGATCGAGGGTCTATTAGACTTTGCCTCGGCCTTCGGCCTCTCCACTTCGGCGGGGCTGAATGCCTATATCCCGATGCTGACCGTGGCACTGCTCGCCAAATTCACTCGCTTGATCGAGCTGGAGGCGCCTTGGGATGCGCTGACGAATTGGTGGATTATCGGCCTACTGGCGGTGTTGCTGGTTATTGAGGGGTTTGCTGATAAGATTCCGGTTGTGGACACTGTCAACAACGTGGTTCAGACGCTGGTGCGGCCCACTGCCGGAGCGATTCTGTTCGCGTCGACGACACAGGCGTCGATCGGTATGCACCCAGTCTTGGCGTTTGCGTGCGGCGTGGTCATGTCGGGTACTGTTCACGTGGTCAAATCGGGCGCCCGACCGATCATCACAGCTGTGTCGGCAGGAGCTGCTGATCCGGTGGTAAGCACGGTGGAGGACGGTGTTGCGGCGGTTACCTCGCTGATCTCGGTTCTATTTCCCTACTTAGTGATTCTCTGGTTGGTTCTGTTGGGGATTGTGATTGTCCTGTGGGCACGGCGTCGCAGCCGACGCCGTGAGGCACGTAGAGGGCAGTCCAGTTGAGGCTCGGTTTTCGCTCGATGGCTCTTTCGCCATCGAAGCATGGAAGGATGTTTTCATAGATTGGTGACAGTCATCACCTGGTAAAGAAAGGTCATTATGGACGACTATAGAACACGACGTCTGGAGCCGGATCCCGAAGAGCCAGAGTCCTCGGAAGAACAGGAAGAAGCCTCCACCGAGGCGCCTACCTCTTTCTCTGAGCCCGAACAAGTATCGCCCTCCCCAATGCCCACAGAGGATGCGCCACCGCCGCTCCCTGAATCGGAGGGCGAAACCCCTCCGCCGTTGCCCGAGGCATCGGAGGCGCCGCCGGTGCCGGAACCGGGCATCGTGACCCCCCCGCCCTCCGAGTCTGAGGCAGCGGGGCCGGGCGAGCCGGAGATTCCCAGCCCCTTCGAGGAGGAACTGGAGGTGTCGCCTCCACCGGAGCCGGAGATCGTCGAGCCGGTGCATCCACCATCAGCTCCCGCGGAACCGGTTACCCCTGCTGCCGGTGAGGTGCCTGGAACACCGCCGACAGCACCGAAGAAGGAAAAGAAGACCAATACGGGCTTGATTATCGCCATTGTGGTGATCGCGTTGCTGCTGTTGTGTTGCTGCTGCGCCATCGTCGTCTTTGGTGGGGCGATTCTGGAAGAGCTGCGGTGGGCGTTTATGTGGATCCTCGGGAGTTTGCCCTCCCTGATCTGATACGCAGAGTAGGTTTGGGGTTAGTGGCCGACTTTCAGCCGCTGTGAGGGCGGTATGCGAGGATCGGCCACGAGCCTCTGAGGACGCCTCGGGGTTAACGCCTGGGGCGTTTGAGCTATAATGGCTTGTGATGGAACTCAAGGAGAAGCTGCAGCAGACGCTCGATACGTTGCCTAAAAAGCCCGGTGTCTACCTGATGCGAGACATCAAAGGCCGCGTTATCTATGTGGGTAAGGCGATCGATCTCTCCAGCCGCGTGCGCTCTTACTTTCATACCTCAGCACTGGAGAATGCCAAAACGCGCCGCCTCGTCTCCGAGATTGATAGCGTTGAATGGATCATCACCGAGTCGGAGGTGGAGGCGCTGATCCTAGAGGCAAACCTCATCAAGCGCCATCGGCCACGCTTCAACGTCCGCCTAAAGGATGACAAACGCTACCCGTACTTGAAGGTCACTGCCGAGACGTTTCCGAAGGTGTTGATCACGCGCCGGATGCAGCGGGACGGGGGACGATACTATGGTCCGTATACTTCGACGAGTGCGCTGCGTGAGACGGTTGATCTGTTGCGTCGTCTCTTTCCCTATCGCACCTGTAATCGCCAGATCACAGGACGGGACCGCCGGGCATGTCTCTACCACGATCTTCAACTCTGTACGGCACCCTGTATTGGTGCCGTCGATCAAGCACAGTACCGTGCCGTGATTGAACAGCTCATCCATTTTATGGACGGCGAGACGGAGGCCGTTATCGCGGAGCTGCTGACGCAGATAGAGGACGCAGCCACCGGGTTGCAGTTTGAGCGCGCGGCTCAGTTGCGTGATCGCTATCAGGCGCTGCAGCAAGTGATGAAGCGCCAACGGATCATCACCACCGCGGCGACGAATCAGGATGTCATTGCGCTGGCCTGCGACAATGGTAATGCTTGTGTGGAGATCTTCTTCGTCCGCAACGGCAAGCTGCTGGGCCGCGAGTATTTCGTGATGGAAGGAGGGGGCTGTGAGGACGATGAGGAGATCGTCACGGCTTTCTTACAGCAGTTCTATGCTGAGGCCGCTTCCGTGCCCACGGAGATCCTGCTTCCGGCTCAGATTGCTGAAGCAGCGGTGCTGGAAGCTTGGCTGCGGAGGAAGCGCGGCGACGCGGTCTATCTGACGGTGCCTCGGGAGGGGCCCGGGCGGGAGCTGCTCGAACTAGCGACAAGCAATGCCGCGGAGACGTTGCGGATGCTCAAGGCACAGTGGGAGCTGGATCAGCACCGTAGTGAACGCGCCCTCAATGAGCTTCAGGAGGCTCTGTCTCTGCCTCGCCCACCGGTGCGTATTGAGTGTTACGATATATCGACAACGCAGGGCGTTGAGGTGGTGGGGAGCATGGTGGTATTCGAGCACGGTGTGGCCAGGAAAAGTGACTATCGGCGCTTCAAAGTCCGCACGGTGGTAGGTCAGGATGACTTCGCCAGCATGCGGGAAGTCCTACTACGCCGGTTCGATCGCTGGCAAAGGATCAGCGATGGTGAGTTACGGGGCACCCGGGGCAGCCAAGCGTGGGCCAAATTACCAGACCTGTTGGTGGTTGACGGTGGCAAGGGCCAGTTGGGGATGGCGGTCAAGGTACTGGAGGCTTTTGAGTTGGAGGACACGGTGCCAGTGATCGGGTTGGCCAAACAGCATGAGGAAGTCTTTACACCGGTGCGCCGCCTTCCGATCCGCTTCGATCCTGCGGCGCCGGCGATTCTGCTCCTCCGACGCATCCGTGATGAAGCTCACCGTTTTGCCATCAACTATCATCGTCAGCGCCGGCGTAAGAGGGGTCTTGCCTCTCAGATTGATGAGATCCCAGGGATCGGCCCGGTGAAGCGTAAGGCGCTGCTGACTCATTTTGGGTCATTGCACGCGATTCAGGAGGCGACTGAAGCGCAGTTGCGGGAAGTGCCTGGTATCTCTGACGTCCTCGCAATGAACATCCGCACGCACTTTGAGCGGCTTAGAGAAGAGGTGGCGCACGAGGCCCAGGCGCGTGCTGCTCCGAGATGATCTGTGTCCCAGAGGGGTCTGGGCTCTGGGCAGGCAAGCCCGAACTCAGAGGCATACAGCAGCCGGGGAGCCCGTCGGCTCCCCGGCATCGTTTCTCGGGGCCGGCGCCCGTGCAGACCTACTGAACCGCCCGCGTTTGGATGGCCTCCTGGGCCCTGACGATGAAATCCTCCACCGTCATAGCCCCCAGATTCTCCTCGCTGCGCAGACGTACGGAGACAGTCTCGTCCTCGGCCTCGCGGTCGCCGACGATGAGCATATAGGGAACTTTCATCAGCTGGGCCTCACGGATCTTGGCCCCCATACGGGACGAGGATGCGTCAGTCTGTGCGCGCAAGCCTGCCTGTTGTAGCTGTTCCTCGACGGCCTTCGCATACTCGATATGCCGATCCGCGATGGGGATGAGCCGGGCTTGCTCGGGACAGAGCCAGATGGGAAAGGCCCCGGCGTAATGCTCGACGAGAATCCCGAAGAAACGCTCGATGGATCCCAAAAGCGCACGGTGGACCACGTAGGGTCGATGCTCGGCCCCATCTTCACCCACATAGGTCATATCGAAGCGCTCCGGGAGGTTGAAGTCGAACTGGATCGTGGTTAGCTGCCACGAGCGCCCAAGAGCATCTTTGATGTGGAGGTCGATCTTGGGTCCGTAGAAGGCACCGCCACCGACGTCGACCTGATAATCGAGACCCTCAGCGTCGATGGCGCGGCGCAGGGATTCCTGCGCTTGGTCCCACCGTGCCGGCTCGCCGATGGCATCGCCTGGGCGTGTCGAGAGATAGGCCTGGAAGTCCTCAAAACCAAAGGCCCGCAGCATTGCCAGTGAGAAGCGGAGGACGCGCAGCACCTCGGCTTCGATCTGCTCTGGCGTACAGATGATGTGAGCATCATCCTGCGTGAAACCGCGGACTCGCATCAGTCCGTGAAGCACGCCGCTCTTCTCGTACCGGTAGACAGTCCCCAGCTCTGCCCAACGTAGTGGTAGTTCACGGTAAGAGCGCAGCTGGCTGTTGTAAATCATAATGTGGAAAGGACAGTTCATCGGTTTGATGTAGTAGTCCTGCCCATCGACATCCATTGGCGCATACATGCTGTCCTTGTAGTATGCTAGATGTCCCGATTTCTCCCACAACCAAGCTTTGCCAATGTGTGGCGTGTAGGCAAAGTCATAGCCACCCTCCAGATGCTGATCGCGCCAGAAGTCCTCGATAGTCTTGCGCATTAGTGCACCGCGAGGATGCCAGTAGGCCAGCCCCGGCCCAGCGTCTTCGTGAAAAGAAAGCAGGTCCAGCTCACGAATCAGACGGCGGTGGTCGCGCTGTTTGACCTCTTCGAGCCACGCCAGGTACTGCCGCAGCTCCTTGGGCTTGCGCCACGCCGTGCCGTAGATACGCTGCAACATAGGGCGTTCCGAGTCGCCGCGCCAGTAGGCGCCGGCGACGTTGAGCAGTTTGACGGCCTTGGGGTTGATCTCTTTGGTGGTCTCAACGTGTGGGCCACGGCAGAGATCCACGAAATCCCCGCTCTTGTAGATCGAGAGCTGCGGTGGCGAGTCGCTCTTCTCACCATATTCATCGGTACCGCGCTCGAGAATGTCACGAATCAGCTCCAACTTGTAGGGCTGATCCGCAAAGAGCTCCTGAGCTTCGGCGGGTGAGATCTCCTCATAATCGAACTCCCGCGTTTCCTTAAGCATCTCCTTCATCCGTGCCTCGAGCTCCTCCAGATCCTCCTGGGTGAGAGGACGCGGAAGATCGAAGTCGTAGTAGAAGCCGTGCTCGATGGGGGGGCCGATCGCGATCTTAGCCTCCGGGAATTTCTCCAGCACCGCGGCGGCCATCACGTGTGCCGTGGAGTGGCGGATACGGTACAGCTTGCTTTCTTGATAAGCTTCCGGATTTATGTTCTCCATCTCTTACCTCCTGATCTGTTGCGAAACACAAAAGCGCCCCGCGTCTTTGGGACGCGGGGCGCCACGTGGTTCCACCCAAATTCCCTGTCAGCTCAGGAGCTGACTCAGGCACTCTTTTCGCTGTAACGGGCGAACCCGTAGGACCATACTTGGGCCGATTCGACGGCCTTTTCTCGACCTCGCTCGCGGGTGGTTTTCACTAGGTTCCTGTGAAGGAGGCTCTCAGCCGATGGCCTCCACTCTCTGGCACAGCTGGCTGGCTACTCGTCCCGCTCACCGCTTTTTCATGCGCCTCAGATTAGCTCCGCCGGCACAGTAACTTACTATCATTATAGGCCGATGGGCCTTGAAGTCAAGTCGCGCGAGGGGTATAGAATAAATTATTGGGGAACTGGCTTAAGCAGGAGAAGCTTGCTGCCAGGCCCAAGGCAAGCGCCCACTGTGGAACTCACCAAGGGCTGCCAGCATCGCGTCGGCGTTGTCGCGTTGCCAGCCCCGACCCGGTCGCCGCATCCGCGGTTGGACCACGTTGCGGGCTGCACTCTCCACGGTGCCGCTACCAATGGGATACCCCTGGACACGGAAGGCCGCGTAGCGCATGGATGCGGCCTGTCTGGCGGAGTACTGTGGTGTTTGCCGCACACCGTCTGGATAGCTCTCATTGTCGAG
>PWVB01000145.1 GCA_003562365.1 Anaerolineae bacterium | reverse complement strand
CAAGGGGAGCTTTTGCCCGTTGCCATCCTTTCTGTCCCACAAAGCTGAGCTATTCGGTGTGCCCGTTCGACTTGTTGACCCTTGCTATACGTCTCAAGCTTGTTCTATCTGTGGCGACGTTTCTAAGGCCCATCGTCCGACTCGTGACACCTTTCTCTGTGAGCGGTGCGGCTTCTTTGGTCCCGCCGATGGCGTTGCTGCGGTCAATATCGCAGCCAGGGCTGGTGTCAACCAGCCTATGGTCTCGACCGAAATGCCAAAGGGCCACTCGCCAATTGCGGCATCGTCTGAGGTCAGGTGCAAGCTCCCCGTTGAAACGGGGAGTAGTTGACTTTGAGTTGCCTTTGCATAGCCCCGTGAGCATTTGCGCTCAGTGTGATGGGCAGTACAATGCAACAAAGCCACGTAGCCGAGAAAGGGTGGATCCGTGAAGAGACTGACAAGAGGTAACGAAGAGCCGACACAGGTGGACTCGGAGACATCACGAGCCCGTAATTGGGGGAATCAGATACTCGGCGCGCTGATCGGCGGCGCAGTGGCTTTGGCAGCGGCCGCGGCGGTCCGGGAGATGGGTTGGATCAGCGGGCCACTGATCCGTTGGATGCTGTGGGGCGGGGTCATTGGCGGACTGGTTGGGGCATCGGAGCGGTTGGCTCAGGCTGGTAAACGGCTGACCAGGCGTGATGAGACGTGGCTCAATGTCTTCGTGGCGCTGATAGGGATGGCGTTGGTCTTCACCTTGATTTTTGGTCTGGCTTACGGCGCGGGACTCTTGGTGCGATGGTACCTGGATTCCGGCTGAGCCGGATCAAAAAATCAAGAAGGGGTTCTGCCCTATGCTCCTAGACGTTGCCTGGGGGCGGCAGAACCCCTTAGCTTTGCTCGAGGCAGCTTATGGTTCGGACGGTTTTGGGATTTCGTACTCCTCAGTCTGCCCTCTCATCTCCAGAATTTCGCCCATGTGCGTATGAACGTTTGTGAAGGCTTCAGCGGCCATATCGACCTCACCGGCGACCAGCGCCTCCCAGATCACCCCGAGGATGAGGAGAGAAAGATTGAAGCTAGCAACAGCCAGAGGACTCTTTGTGGGAACGATGATGCTCACATCGGCCTCACGCGCTGGCAGCACCGTGCCGGAGTTCGTGACACAGACTGTTTTGAGGCCCTTCTGCCGAGCTAATCGCACAGCGTAACCAGTATCGACTCCGGGAATGCCGATGACCAGGGCCAGTAGTGCGTCACCTTTGTCCATCTGACCGACGGCGGCTGCAGTTTCGGAGATGCTGGGATGGAAGAAAGTCGCGGGGATACCAATGGTAGGGTCGAGGCTCTTAGCCAGGTAGGCCGCCATATCGTGCGACGTGAACTCACCGGTCACCCAGATGCGCGTCGCCTGCTTGAGGATCTCCGTTGCCTTTGCCAGAGATGCGGTCTCGGTAGTTCTGAAGTGCTGAAGCTGCTGTTCGGTGTTGTTCAGGATTACATTGACGATCTCTTCTTCGGTCTTGGCTTCTTTGGCCTCCCGGTACGTCGCTGTTACCTGGTCGCGTACATAGCGTTTGATCTCGCGGGACAGCTCACGATAGCCAGAATAGCCAATCTCTTGGGAGAATCGTACGACTGTTGCCGGGTCGACGTTGACGCGGCGAGCCAGTTCGCTGGCGGTGAGGAACGCCGCATCCAGTGTGTTCTCCATGATGAAGTCCCCGAGCTTCCTGAACCCCGGGGTGAGAGCGTCGTAATACTCTTGAATGCGATCCTTAAACACGTTTGACCTCCTCTTTGGTCCTTGGTGGGTAGCTGGGCGCCCTGATCTTCGCAGGGACTACCTTCTGGCTATACAAGCGGCGCCGACTACTGACGCCCTTGACTAGCGCCATCTAGGCGTTGCGGATGTTGTCACCCCACAGATTCACGGGGGCAGCAAGCTCATACTCCGGTGTCTCATTGCGCAAAGTAAGCAGGCGGCTCATATGCGAATATAGCTCCTGGGCGTGCTGTTGCTGACCCTGGGTCTGCGGAGCCAAGAGAGCTTCCCAAATCAGACTGAGAACCTGCATCAGCGGCCCGAAAGCCGAGACGCCAGACGGGCTCTTGTGGGGAACAATTACGGTGACGTCAGCTTCCCGTGCGGGCATCGCGACGCCAGAGCCTGTGATGGTCACCGTGCGTAGGCCCTTAGCGTTTGCCAGACGGACGGCGTATCCCGCATCAAGACACGGCTCGTCATCGATAAAGACCAGCAGGACATCGCCGGGCTCCATCTGAGTGAGCACCGCGGCGGTACTCACCATACTAGGCTGAAATATGGTGGCCGGAATGCCGTGCACCAGCAGCTTTCCGGCGAAGAAGCTGGCGATGCTGTAGCCCGTGAACTCTCCCGTGCACCAGATGTGGCTAGCTGCTTTGAGCGACTCCACGGCCTCGACAACGCTGGCGAGATCTGTGGTGACAAAATACTCCATCGCCTGCTGGGCGTTCTCCGCCAGTCCGTGTAGCAGATCGCCGACTGTCTCGGCCTCCTCCACCGTTCGGTACGATGCCGTGACGCGATCGCGCACGTAGCGTTTGATCTCGCGCGATAGCTCGCGGAATCCTGAGTATCCGAGTTCCTGGGCAAAACGCACCACTGTTGCCGGATCAACGCCGACCCGCCGCGATAGCTCCGTAGCGGTCAAGAAGGCCACATCCAAGGTATTGTCCATTATGAAGTCGGCCAACTTGCGGAATCCGGGGGTTAGATCATCGTAGGTCTCTCGTATTCGCTCCTTGAACATCATCTTACCTCCAACACTAGGGGGACAAGGAGTTGGGCTGCATCCGAACAACTCGGATGTATACCAGTTCCCTGAGGAATATTTTGTTTCATTGACATTCTAGCACTCATAACTTCATATGTCAAGCATGCAGCAGTATTCCAACGTAAATTGCAGGCCCCACGGTGGATATCTAATAGAGTAAGATGACTGGTCTGGGCACCACGAGCGACCCGCTGCTTGATCTACGCGGTGGGCCCGGTAGAATGGGTAGCTATGACACTACCTGGAATGAGGCGGTTTGCTTACAAACTAGAGGGGCGCATCATTGTTGACCGCTTCAGTCAACTAGTCTGGCTTTGGCTTATGCTAACATTGCTTGGCGGGTGTCAGGCTCTGGAGTTCGCCGATATCCGGGCCACAGCTACCCCGGCACTGCTCTCGCAATGGGCTGTTCGGGCGACGGCGAGCTCGCAGTACGGGCTCCCTGACTGGAGCCCGAACCGGGCGGTGGGTGCGCCGGATGTGGGCGTTTGTGCTGATGATGCGCGCGCCTGGTCTTCGGCCTGGGGCCGGGGGGTAGAGTGGCTGGAGTTGGAGTATGGTCGTCCTGTGAGCGCTGTTGAGGTGCGCATTCATCAGACATTCGGGCGTGGTGCTGTTTCGCGCGTCACGCTCATTACGGTGGAGAGGGAGCGGCTTGTTGTCTGGGAGGGGGAAGATCTGAATGAGCCGTGTCCAGGCGCGTTGACCATTTGGTTGGCAGACCCGGTAGATGAAGTTGTCGCGGTGCGTGTTGATCTCGATGAGTCGCGCACTGGCACGTGGAACCAGATCGACGCGGTGGAGTTGATCGGCATCCCCTAGATCACCATCACAGCACAGGCCAGAGCGCTCACGGCTCAGGTGGCTTGCGCTTTAATCGTTGACGCAGTGCAGCGGGGACCTCTCCTCCTCGGCGCAGTATGGTGAGGATCTCCTCCGCCGATGGGGGTGGACCGAGGTCAACTTCGCCTACCGGCGCCATGCTTGTAGTATGCACGTCCTTCTGGTCTGATGGCAACTGCGGCAGAGTGCCTTCGAACCACGGCAGGATGTCGGCAGGGCTGGAGGTGATGCAAACGGTGGGGGCCGTCAAAATGGGGTGATTTCCAGCCTCGCTACTCTGCAGCGCAAGTGCCGGCTTGGTGCCGAGATAGCTGGCGGCTCCTGCGGCGACAGTGGGAGTTCCAGAGAGAATCACCCGATCCACCGCGGACATAGCCACTTGCTGTAGCACCCTGTCCCATTCAGGTTGGCTATCGGCCCCAGGAGGCAGGGGGCTCGCGACTAAAAGCCGCTGGTCGGCAAGGAAGGAGGCCTCAACGCTAGTCGGCGCCCAGTTCGTCAACCCGCTTCGAGCAAAGAGCAGTGCTTCACCAGCGGCGTCTGCCAATTCCTCTAGGAGCAGAGCTGCCTGATCGCTCTCTGCATAGACGCTAAGCAGCAGCGCCTCGTCCATAAGCAATCCAACCGCTTCGCGTAGCAGACGATGATCCTTAGGCGTCAGGTCGCCTGGCGCGAGATAGACGAGGGGGCGGGAAAGCAACCTTGTCTCCCCGCGGCAGAAGAGCAGCGCTGGGCGCAGCTTAAGCGGCATGGCTTGCAGGTGGCGCGGGTAGAGCGGATCGTCCCATCGTACGGCGGTGAGGTCCCCCAGAGCTACCAGAGATGCGGCTTGGGGGTAAGTGGACTGGAGTCGGGCTGCCTCTGAGGGTGTTAGATTCAACGCTCCTGCCCGACCCGGCAACGCGGCCAGCGCCTCCGGCAGTGAGATGCCCTGCTCCTGCCAGTTCACTAGGAGGGTTT